>JAVBUD010000135.1:0-15837 GCA_031555755.1 Eubacteriales bacterium
TTTCTTGCCCCACGCTACGACCTGACCACAAATACAATAAAAATTTTTTGTTGTAGGGCCGTGGGGTGCGCTCTGTATGACCGGGGGGTGATGACGGGAGGGTTACCCTGCCTGCTCTACGCCCCGACCACCTCATGAGCCGCGTTTACGACGCGCTCCAGCGCATCGAGTATATTTTGATAGCCCGTGCAGCGGCACAGGTGGCCCGAGATGAGCCTGCGCAGCTCATCGCGGGTGTATTTCTTGCCCGTGCCCACGATCTCCACCGCGCTCATGATCAGTCCCGGCGTGCAGAATCCGCACTGGACCGCGGCCTCGTCGATGAACGCCTGCTGGATGGGATTCAGCTCGCCATTTGGCCCCATCAGGCCTTCCACGGTCAGCACTTTCTTACCCTCGGCCCAGGCCGCCAAGTAGATGCAGCTATCGATGGCCTCGCCGTCCACCAGCACCGTGCACGCGCCGCACTCGCCCACTTCGCAGCCTTTTTTAACACTGGTCAGGTGCAGCCGGTTGCGCAGCAGATCGGCCAGGGACTCGCGCTCGTCGAACGCCACCTCGACCTGCTTGCCGTTCGCGATCAATTTCATGATCCTCATTGCACCGCACCTCCCCCGTTTTCGATGGCCTGCCGCAGGCAGCGCCCGCTGAGTTCGCGCACCAACTGCACGCGGAACTCCTTGCTCGCCCGCCAGCTCGTGCGCGGGCTGACTTCCGTCAGCGCCGTCTCGCCGAACCGCTTCAACGCCTCCGGCGTCGCTATCATGCCCTTGACCGCGTCTTCTGCCTTCGGGCACCGCACCGGCACCGGCGCGGCCACGCCGAACGCCAGACGCACGTCCTCGATCGCGTCGCCGTCCAGCTTCACATGCACCGCGCAGCCCAGCGTGGCGATGTCCATGGCATTGCGCATGGCGAACTTGATGTAATGGCCGGAAAAGCCCTCATAGTCCGCCTTGGCGACGCGGATGGCGGTCAACAACTCGTCATGGGCCATGTGCACCTTGCCTGGGCCGGCGTAAAAGTCTGCCAGTTTCACCCTGCGCGCGCCATCCGGCCCCGCGATCTCCAATTCTGCGTTCAACGTCAGCAGCGTGGACGCGCTGTCCGCGCTGGTCATGCCATTGGCGACATTGCCGCCGATGGTGCCGATGTTGCGAAGCTGCGGCCCGCCCGCCTGATCGGTGGCAAAGCCCAGCGCGGGGATGTGGGCTTTGATGATCTCGCTGCGGGTGACCTGGGCAAACGTGGTGGTCGGCCCGATCACGATGGTCCCATCGGCCTCCAGCCGAACGCCGTTCAGTTCCGGTATGTCGCGGATGCACACCAGCGGACAGCCCGCAAGTTTGCCCTCGCGGATCTTGATCAGCACGTCGCTGCCGCCGCAGATCACGACGGCCTTTTCATCGGCTTTCAGCATCGCGATGGCCTCGGCCACCGTCACTGCATTCTGATAACTCGCGATGTCATACATCGTCACTCGCCTCCCTTCTGGATCAGCCCGGCCTCTGTGAACGCCGTGACCAGCTTTTGCGGGTTCAGGGGCAGGCTGTTCACCGCCACGCCGGTGGCGTGCAGCAGCGCGTTGCGGATGGCCGGGGCCACCGGGATCGCGGGCGGCTCCCCCAGCGCCTTGTTGCCGTAGGGGCCGGACGGGTCCACCGTCTCCACGAAGTCCACGCACAGCTCCGGCGTGTCCATGGACGTGGGCAGCTTGTAGTCCAGCAGGTTGTCGTTCAGCAGCTTCGCGGTCTTCGGATCGAACAGCATCTGCTCCGACAGCGCGTAGCCGAGCCCCATGCTCATGCCGCCGTGGACCTGGGCCTCGGCCAGCTGCGGGTTGATCAGCACGCCGCTATCGTGCACGTTGATGATGTCCAGCACCTTGATCTTGCCCAGCGGGATGTCCACCTCGATCTCCACAAAGCACGCGCCGAACGCCAGCGTGTTCTTGTCGCAGTGCAGCGTCGATTCGGCGGTGATGTGGCTGCTGTGGGTCAGGCTGTAGAACGCCTCCATCACCAGCTTTTCGATGGTGATGACCTCCTCACCTGTCGAGAGGCGCTCGATGGACTTGCCTTCGATGGTCAGCTCGCCCGCCGGGATGCCCAGCTGCAGTTCGGCGTATTCCAGCACCCGATTCCTGAACAGCTCCGCGGTCTGCTTCACCGCCATGCCGGTGGTGTAGGTCTGGCGGGAGGCATACGCGCCGGTGTCGAAAGGCGTGATGTCCGTGTCCTGGGTGGACACCAGATGCACGTCCTCGTCACTGATGCCGATGGTCTCGGCGCAGATCTGGCTGAGCACCGTGTCCGCGCCTTGACCGATCTCCGTCGCGCCGACCTGGAGCTGCACGCTGCCGTCCTGGTTCATGACGATGCGGGCGGAGGAGGTCTCCAGCGAGATGGGGTGCACGTTGGACTTGTAGCTGAAGATCGACATGCCCACGCCCCGGCGCACGTCGCCGTCTTGGTTCATGTATGCCCTGCGCTTTTCGTCCCAGCCGATGTGGGCGCGGCCCTTTTCAATGCATTCGTCCAGCCCGATGGACAGGCACGGTATGCCCAGCGGGTCCATGTGGCCCAGCTGAATGTGGTTTTTCATGCGCACGTCGATGGGGTCAAGGTCCAGCGCCCGGGCGATGTCGTCCATGGCGCACTCCATGGCGAACAGTCCCTGGGGCACGCCGTAGCCGCGCATCGCGCCGCCGGTGGCGATGTTGGTGTACACGGTGGAGGCGATCTGGTCGATGGCGTGCTCGTCCTGATACAGGATGCGGCAGGCGCTCAGGCCGTTCAGCACGATGGCGTGGCCGTGGGAGGCATAGCCGCCCTGGTTGGAAAGGGCGGTGATCCGCCGGGCCACCAGCCTGCCGTCTTTGCGCACGGCTGCATCCAGGTCGTAGGCGATGGCGTGGCGCGTGCGCGTGCAGGCCATGGTTTCCTCGCGGGTCAGCTCCAGCTTCACGCAGCGCCCGCCCACCTGGGTCGTCAACCACGCGTTCAGCGGCTCGTACAGCACCTCCTGCTTGTTGCCAAAGCCGCCGCCGATATAGGGCTTGATCACGCGGATCTTGCCCCAGGGCATGTTCATCGACTGGCCGATGACGCGGCGCACGATGTGCGGGATCTGGGTGGACGAGACCACCACGATGCGGCCTTTCTCCATGTAGGCGTAGCTCACAGGCACCTCGAGGTGGCAGTGCTGCACCGCCTGGGTCTCGTAGTGGGCGTGCAGCTCCAAGTCGGCCTCGCCCTTGACTTCGTCGTAGTGCTTGTCGTCGCCGGTCAGGTATTCGGTTTTCTTCAGCACGTTGCCGGGGCTGTCCCCATGCAACTGGCTCGCGCTTTCGGCCATCGCTTGCTCAACCGTGGTCATGGGCGCGTATTCCTCGTACTCGACCTTGACCTTCAGCGCCGCGCGGCCGGCTGCGATCTCGTCCTCAGCGATGACCACGGCGATGTCGTCGCCGTAGATGCGCACGCGCCGGTTCAACAGCATGCGGTCCGCCACATCCTGATGGCCCGGTTCCGTGGACCAGGGATGGCCGGGGGTGGGAAACGTAAACTGGGGCGAGTCGAAGCAGGTCAGGATCTTGACCACGCCGGGGACCGCCAGCGCCTCGGTCAAGTCAAACGACAAAACATTTCCGTTGGCGATGGTGCTGCGCACCACCTTGGCGACCAGCGCGTCCGGCGGGCACAGGTCGTCGGTGAACATCGCGCGGCCCGTCACCTTTTCATAGGCGTCCACGCGGGGGATGCTCTTGCCTACGCTGCGGTTATCCTTGTTCATTTGGGGCATTCCTCCCATCTATCATCGCATCAAGTATTCCCTAACCACGCATCACTGAACACCATTCCCTACAGCACCTTCTTGCCCCGCACGAACTTCGCGGCGATGTGCCGGTCGTCGGACAGGTAGGCGGCACGGTCCAGCCGGTCAGCCAGGCGGTGCTCGCATGTGGATCTGAGCTTGCTGTCGTCGATCGCGACCGCGTCAAACTCGTATCCCTCGTCAAATGAACCGACCTTGCCGAAGAACCGGCCGCCGCCCGCCGTGGCCAGATAAAAGGCCTCAGCCATGGTCAGCTGCGGGCTGTCCTGGTCCACCAGCCGCCAATACAGCTTCGACACCTGGATCGCGTCGGTCATGGCACGGAAAATAGAGCTGTTGACCCCGCCCGCCACATCGCTGCCTAGGCCGATGCGGAGGCCCTTGCGCAGGTACCTGCGGATCGGCGCGATGCCGGAGGCGATGTTGGTGTTCGACTGCGGGCAGTGCGCCACGTAGGTACCGCTCCGCTTGAGCAGCTCCACTTCCTCGTCGTCGTTCCACACGCAGTGGGCCATGATGGTCGGCAGGCCCGCCATCATGCCGAACCGGCGGTACGCGTCCGCATAGCTCTTCGAGGCAGGACACAGCTCGCGCACCCATGCGATTTCGCCATGGTTTTCGCTGAGGTGGGACTGCAGCGGCAAATCGAACTCCTGTTGCAGCGCGCCGAGGCCCGCCAACAGCTCATCCGTGCAGCTGGGGATGAACCGGGGCGTGAGGATGGGCTTCGTATTCGGGTACTTTCCCATCGTGCGCATCAGCCACTCGCGGGTCTCAAACAGCGACACGATCGCGTTCTGTTCCCGCAGGCTGTCCGGCGCGTTGCGGTCCATGTTCACGCGGCCCACATAACTCACCAGGCCCGATTGTTCCATCAGGTCCATCAGCAGCTCGGTCGGCTCGGTGTGCGCCGTGGCGAATAGCACCGTCCGCGTGTTCGGGCCCCTCAACAGATCGTCCACAACCAGCTCGTACGCCGCCCGCGCATACAAAAGGTCCCGATATCGAGACTCCTCCGGGAATGTGTGGGTGTCCAGCCAATCCAGCAGCTCCAGGTCCATCCCCAGCGCGCGGTAGCCGAACTGCGGCGCGTGCATGTGCAGATCGACCAGGCCCGGGATGATCAGTTTCCCGGTCATATCGACCGTCGGCAGATCCTGATACCGCGCCGGCAGTGTGTCATACACGCCTTCCGACACGCCGTCCACGCACACCGCATAGCCGTCCTTGACTGTACGCAGTTCTGTGGGGGAGGCGCTGTAGCACAGGTCCCCTTTCAGCACAAATCCTGACATGTCTGCCCTTCTTTCCCGATGATGTATTGGAAGAAACCGTCCCAATAAAAAATCACCTACAGTCCTCCCCTATGTTCAGAGAAAGACTTATAGGCGACCGTTCATGCGGCGGTCGGTAGAGACATCCGGCCATATCCCGGATCTATATAAGTCATGGACTATGCAGTTTTACCCGACGTTAACCTTCCTATGTGGGATTGTAGCGCAGTTAACAGAGGAAGTCAATATGGATATAACGATTTCGAAGGTTGGTTGTGCCGATTTAACACCGTGTTAACATCGCAGCTTGAACCTACCGCCCCACCCCCGTCATCCTGAGCACAGCGAAGGATGACGGGGCGGGCGAGACGGCACCCTCGGGGACACCGGGTCCGCTATTCTTAACCTCCCCCGTATTCATCCCATACAAACAAATCCTATACTCATACCCGTAACGAAGAGAGAGAAGAGAGGGAATCCCAATCATGAAAAAGGCAATTGCGTTGACCCTGGCCCTGATGCTGACCATTGCCCCGATGGCGATGGCGGAGACCAAGCTTTCGATCCAGGGTTCCACTTCCGTCATGCCGCTGATGGAAAAGCTCACCGAGAAGTTCGTGCCTGACGGGTTCACCTGCGAGATCCAGGGCACCGGCTCCAGCGCGGGCCTCAAGGCCGCCGTCGAAGGCACCGCCCAGCTCGCCATGTCCTCCCGCGGGCTGAAGGAGGCGGAACTGGTAGACCTCACCCCCGTCACCATCGCCATGGACGGCATCGCGGTGGTGGTGAATCCGGAAAACGCCGTGTCGGACCTGACCGCCGAGCAACTCGCCCAGGTGTTCAAGGGCGAGATCAGCAACTGGTCCCAGCTTGGCGGCGCGGACGCGCCCATCGTGCTGATCAGCCGCGAGGCGGGCAGCGGCACCCGGGACGCGTTCGAGGAACTGATGAAGCTCACCGCCGAGAAGGACGGCAGGACGATTAGCCTGGTGGACCTGGCGTACCCCATCATCGCCACAGGCAACGGCGAGATCAAGCAGAACGTGGCCAGCAAAAGAGGCGCCATCGGCTACATCAGCCTGGGCAGCGTGGACGACACGCTGAAGGCCCTCGCCGTCGGCGGCGTGCTCCCCGCCCCCGAAACCGTGAAGGATGGCAGCTACGTGGTCGCGCGCCCGTTCATCGTGGCCACGAAGGGGCAGCCCACCGCCGAGGCGCAACAGCTCATCGATTTCATTCTGGGCGAAGAGGGCCAGGCCGTGGTTGCGGCGCATCACTACATCACGGTGGGCGAATAATCCATGCGCCAGCGAGCGATGGAAAAGGGCGCCGAGTGGCTGCTGCTGCTCAGCGCCGCGCTCAGCATCATGGCCTTGGGCCTGATCATCGCGTTCATCCTGGGCAAGGGCGTACCCGCGCTGGGCGTGATCGGGGTTTGGCCTTTTGTGACGGGCGACATGTGGATGCCCACGGCGGAATACTTCGGCATCTGGCCGATGATCGCGTCGTCGGTGCTGGTGACGGTGGGCGCGCTGCTGCTGGGCGCACCGGTCTCCGTGATGGTGTCCCTGTATCTGGTGGAACTGTGCGACAGGCGCATCGCGGCGGCGGTGTCGTTCATGATCGAACTGCTCTCCGCCATTCCGTCGGTGGTGTATGGGTTCTTCGGCCTCGCCACCATCGTGCCGCTGATCGACAAATGGTCCGGCGGATACGGCGGCAACAGCCTGCTGGCGGGCATACTGGTGCTGGCGATGATGGTGCTGCCCACGATCATCTCCATCTCAGCCACGAGTCTGCGGGCGGTGCCGGAGGCGTACCGCGACGCGGCGCTGGCACTGGGCGAGAGCCGCACCGGCACGGCGCTGCGCGTGATGTTGCCCGCCGCGAAGTCGGGCGTGTTCACCGGCATCGTGCTGGGTTTTGGCCGCGCCATCGGCGAGACCATGGCCGTGATCCTGGTGATCGGCAACACGCCGCGCATGCCGGATTTTCTCGGAAAGGGCGCTGGCGCGCTGTTTCAATCCGTGCGCACGCTGACCGGCAACATCGCGATTGAGATGGGCTACGCGTCGGGCCTGCATGAGGGCGCACTGTTCGCGACCGCGGTGGTGCTGCTGCTGTTCATCATCCTGGTGAACTTCGCGCTGCTGATGATCGAAAAGAAAGCGGGGCGAGTGCGATGAAAAGACGCGACTTCCTGCTCAACCTCGCGATGATCTTGTGCACGCTGATCTGCTGCGCAGTGCTGGGGATGATCCTCGGGTTTGTGCTGATCCAGGGCGCGGGCCATCTGACGCCGGACTTTTTGCATGCCCTTGCGCCGCAGCTCATGACCACGCTGCTGCTGATCGGCTGCACGTTGGTCGTGGCGCTGCCCGTGGGCGTGGGCGCGGCGATCTATCTGACAGAATACGCAAAGCCCGGGCCGCTGGTCAATTGCATTCGGTTCGCGGTGAAGTGCCTGTCGTCCATCCCGTCGATTATCTACGGCCTGTTCGGCATGGTCGCCTGCGGCACGATGCTGCGGTTCGGGTTTTCCCTGGCGACGGGCATCGCCACGCTGGGGGTGATGGTGCTGCCGACACTGATCTCAGCCACGGAGGAGGCGCTGATGGGCGTACCCCAGGCCTACCGGGAGGGCGCGTGGGCGCTAGGCGCAGGAAAACTGCGCACCACATTCGTGATCACCCTTCGCGCCGCGCTGCCCGGGGTGATCACCGCCGCGATCCTCACCATCGGGCGCATCATGGGCGAGACGGCTGCCGTGTACCTGACCGTGGGCACGATGCTGCAGATGCCCTCAAGCCTGCTCTCGAGCGGCCGCACGCTGGCCGTGCACCTGTACTTGCTCGCCAAGGAGGCAGTGACGCCGGACGCGTTTGCCCAGTGCTACGCCACCGCCGCGCTGCTGATCCTGGTGGTGCTGCTGACAAACCTGGGTGTGCGCGCCGCGTCTATAAAACGGAAGGTGGCCTGAACAGATGGAACAAACCGCATTCGACATCCAGAATCTGGACCTGTACTACGGCAGTTTTCAAGCGCTGAAGCGGGTCAGCATGCTCATCCCAGCCCGCCGGGTGACCGCGTTCATCGGCCCTTCGGGCTGCGGAAAATCCACGCTGCTCAAGACGCTGAACCGCATGAACGACGCCGTCGAGGGCATCAAAATCGAAGGACAAGTGCTGCTGGACGGCGAAGATATTTACAAGGGCGCCGAGATCAGCCAACTGCGCAAGCGGGTGGGCATGGTGTTCCAAAAGCCGAACCCGTTCCCCATGAGCGTGCACGACAACATCGCGTTCGGGCCGCGCACGTTCGGGGTCAAGAAAAAGTCGGAGCTGATGGACATCTGCGAGCAATCCCTGCGCCGCGCGGCGATCTGGGACGAGCTGAAGGACAGGCTGAACAAGTCGGCGCTGGCCCTGTCCGGCGGACAGCAGCAGCGGCTGTGCATCGCCCGGGCGCTGGCGGCGGACCCGGAGGTGCTGCTGATGGACGAGCCCACATCGGCCCTGGACCCCATCTCAACCTCCCGCATCGAGGACCTGCTGATGGAGCTGTCGGACCGGCTCACCATCATCATCGTCACCCACAACATGCAGCAGGCGGCCCGGGTGGGCCACAGAACCGCTTTCTTTCTGCACGGCGAAGTGATAGAATATGCCGAGACTGGCAAAATGTTCCAGGACCCGCGCGACCCACGCACCCAGGACTACATCACGGGGAGGTTCGGATAGATGGCGAGGCTGATCTACGCGGTGGACGACGACGAGCCGATCCGCGCCCTGCTCAAACAAAACCTGGAGCGCGAAGGGTATCGCGCGGAGATGTTCCCGGACGCCGCGTCCCTGCTGCGGGCCGCGTCCACTATGCTGCCGGACCTGTTCTTGCTGGACTGGATGATGCCGGGCATGGACGGGCTGCAGCTGTGCAAGGCGCTTCGGGAGGGCGAGGCCACGGCCCGCATCCCCATCATCATGCTCACCGCCCGCGACCAGGAGGTGGACATGATCCTGGGCCTGGAAATGGGCGCGGACGACTACATCGCCAAGCCGTTTTCCCTGCGCGAGCTGACCACCCGCATGCGGGCCATCTTCCGGCGCATCGAGCGGCTGTCCGAGCCGGACGGCGCGGGTGTCTCCCGCTGCGGCGCGGTGGTCATGGACGCGCCTGCCCGGCGCGTGACCGTGGACGGCGCCGAGATCCCGCTGACGCTGAAGGAGTTCGAGCTGCTGAAGATGCTGATGGACGGCCACGGCAGCGTGCTAACCCGCGAATTGCTGCTGGAGCGGATCTGGGGATTCGACTACGGCGGCGGCACCCGCACCGTGGACGTGCACATCATGCAGCTGAGAAAGCGGCTGGGGCAGCGGGAAAACTACATCGACACCGTGCGCGGCCTGGGCTACAAGATGACGGCGAAGGAGGGCCTATAGCCATGCAGAAAAAGCTGTTCATCGGGATGGCGCTGGCGCTGTCGTGGGTCATCGCGCTGGCGGGCATTTTCTCCTATCAGGCGGCCAAGTCGTCCAGTCTGCGCCAGGTGGACGCGCAGCTCGAGTCCAGCTGGGGTCTGGTGGAGGACGCCACGAAGGGCGCGTCTGACGCTGAATTGGCCATGCTGCTCTCTGACCTGGGCCAGCCGGGCGTGCTGCGGATCACCTTGATTGACCAGGACGGCACTGTGGTGGCGGAGTCCGACGGCACCGCGCCTGCCGAAAACCACAGCGGCCGCGAGGAGGTCGTCGAGGCGCTCACAGGCGATCACGGCGCGGCGCAGCGGTTTTCCGCCACCGAGCAGCGGCAGATGCGCTACTACGCCAAGCGGCTCGGCGACGGGCGCGTGCTGCGGGTGGCCGCGCCGATGCTGTATCTGCGGTCGTTTCAGCGGGACGTGATGGTGAACATCCTGATCTCCGTGCTGGTCGCGCTGCTGCTGAGCCTCGCCATCACCTATCTGTTCGCCCGCGGTATCAGCCGGCCCTTGACCCGCTGGGCGGGCTGGGCCGAGGCCGTGGCCGACAGCCCGCAAAGCCCGCCCCAGCCGCCCAGCGAAAACCCCACCCAACTCTCCGAACCCATCCGCAAGCTGGTGGACACGCTGAGCGCGTCGGTGCTGAAACTGAGCCACCAGACCAGCGAGCTGGACGCGATCCTGAGCGGCATGTGCTCGGGGCTCATCGCCATCGGGCGCGACGGGCACGTGGCGCTGATGAACCGCACGGCCAAGGAGTGGTTCGGCGTGCTCGAGTTGCAGCCCGGCGCGAGCCTCGTGGCCACCACCCAGCAGCCATCGCTGGCCGCGCTGCTGCAGGGTCAGGACGAGGTGGAGCTCAGCCTGCCGTCCCGGTCCGTCCGCGCCACATTCATGCAGAGCCAGGGGAGCGCAAGTGATCTGCTGGGCCTGATTTGGCTGGAGGACCTGAGCGAAAAGCGCAGCGTGGAGATCCAGCGGCGCGAGTTTGCCGCCAACGTGTCCCACGAACTGAAGACCCCGCTGATGGCCATACAGGGCGCGGCGGACTCCCTCAGGGCCGATCAAGCGCCGGAGGAGAAAGAAAAGCTGATCGCCATGATCGAGCGCGAGGTCGCGTGGCTGGCGGCGCTGATGGGCGACATGCTGACGCTGAGCCGGGTGGAGAGCATGTACCAGGACCCGGACGTGGAGTGCCTCGATCTCAGCGAGGTGGTGGCAGACGTGCTCCGGGCCCAGTCGGCGGCAGCGAAGGCGAAAAAGGTGACCCTGACCCAGAGCGTGCCGGATCTGTGTGTCACCGCCAACTACGGCCGCATGCGCCAGCTGATCGGCAATTTGGTGGACAACGCCATCAAGTACAATGTGGAGGGTGGCGCCGTGGCGGTCTCGGCCCGGGCGGAGGGAAACCAGCTGCGCCTGACGGTTTCGGACACCGGCATCGGCATCCCGCGGGAAAAGCAGCCGCGCGTCTTCGAGCGGTTCTACCGCGCCGACGAGAGCCACGCCCGAGCCAGCCTGGGCACGGGGTTGGGCCTGTCGATCGTGAAGCACATCGTGCGCCTGTACGGCGGCAAAATCGCGCTCACATCCGGCGAGGGCGGCACGAAATTTGATTTGACGCTGCCCATCGCGGCAGGGGAAGGAAGTGAGCACACGTGACGCGCACCCATTTTGAACGGAGCCTTTCGGCGCTCCACGAGCAGGTCGCGGCCATGGCGGCCATCGCCGAGGACAGTTTTCGCAGGGCCATGCGCGCACTGAAGGCCCAGGACGCGGCGCTGGCCCAGCGCGTGTGCGACGGAGACGAGGCCGTGGACCGGATGGAATCCGACATCGAGCGCGACTGCGTGCAGCTCATCGCGCTGCAGCAGCCCATCGCGGGGGACCTGAGACTGGTCACCGCCGTGCTGAAGATGATCACCGATATTGAGCGCATCGCCGACCAGTCCGCGGACATCTGCGAGATCATGCTGCCTGTGCTGGGCAATCTCCAGATCGAGATCCCGGACCAGGTCTTCGACATGGGTGAGTTCATCGCGTCCATGGTCCACGACGCCGTCCACGCCTACCTGCAGCAGGACGAACCGCAGGCGCAGGCGGTCATCGACAGCGACGAGACCGTGGACAGGTGGTTCGATGAGACGACCGCGCTGATCCAGCGCCAACTGGAACAAAAAGGCGACGCCGCACAGCTGATCAAGCTGGCGTACGTCGCAAAATACCTGGAAAGGGTCGCCGACCACGCCACAAACGTGGCCGAGTGGGCCGTGTACCGGATTCGGGGGATCAGGTAGGGGGCGCTATCCTGCCTTACGCCGTCATCCTGAGCGCAGCGAAGGACCATCCTCAAACGAAGAAACAGATTTGAGGAAGGTCCTTCGCTGCGCTCAGGATGACGGCGAGGGGGGAATGGCACTCCACCCTAGCAAATCTTCAACAGCATCGTCCGCGCCTCGTCCATCTCCACCACCAGCAGCTTTTCCTTCTCCAGCTCCTTCATGATGTCTGAAAACCGCTTGAACCCGATCTGCTTTTCCTCAAAATCCGGGTACTCGGCCTTGATCGCGCCTTTGAGGATCGACGGGTTGACCCGCTCGAAGCCGTCGGCCTTGAACCGCTGCAGCGCGTCCCGGAATGCGGGCAGCCAGTTGGTCTTGTTCAGCTTTTCCGTGGGCGCGTCGCCCGCCACCAGCGCGATTTTGAGGGCGCTGTCCTCGGTCCAGACCTTCAGCCGCTGGCTCTTGAGGGCCATCAACTGCATCAGCTTGCCGAACGTGGCGCAGCCATAGTTGCGCTCGTTGAAGTCGGGCCGCAGGCGCGTCAGCACGTCCTTCAGCTCGCTGGCGTACAGCGTGTCCTCATCCTGGTCCTCCAAGATGGTCTCCACCTGGCTCACCAGCTCGGCCACATCGGAGGCGGCACTGCTCTCCTTTTCGCGGTCCTTGTGGCGCGGCGCGGGCTTCTTGTTCACCACCACGCTCTCCAGGAAGATGAACTCGCTGCAGGCTTTGATGAAGATGCCGCTGGCCACTTCGGACCGGCTGATCCCCAACACGTGCTTGCCCATGGATTTTAATTTGCCCACCAGCGGCGTGTAGTCGCTGTCGCCTGAGACGATGCAGAAGCTGTCAATGAGCGGGTTGATGTAGGCCAGCTCCAGCGCGTCGATGACCAGCTGGATGTCCAGATTGTTCTTTTGGTTTTTGCCGTACCGCAGCGACGGCACGACCTGGAATGTATTCGACAGCAGGCACTCCTTCAGTTCAGAGTACCGCTCCTCGTATCCGTAGACCTTCCCCAGCAGGATGTCGCCGCGGATCTTGACCTTGTCGATGATGTTCGTCATCATCGACTCCTTCGCGCCCGCGTTCTCCAGGTCCACAAACACGGCATATTTCGATGTGCTCAAATTGATTCTCTCCTTATTTTCAAGGGCATTCCAGCCCACGGTTTATTGTATACGCAATGTAAAAACTTGTCAAGCGCGGATCCAATCCACCTCCATTATCGACGCAATCCACGCCGTTTAGTCACCGCAAAAACATTTCCCGCGATTGACATATACCTGAAATCAGTGTATCATATACCAGATACTTAACCAAAGCGGAGGACGAAATTGTGGCCCGAAGAAGGCGCATTCCCTGGACGACGCGGCGCAAGCTGATGGCAACGCTGTGGCTGCTGTTGGCGGCCGCCGTGATCGCCATTGGCGGCTGGTTTTTCTATCAGTTCGTCATCGCATATGACTTCGAAGGCGTGACGCCCGGCACGGAGCCGGTACTGCCGTTCCTGCCCGAAGATGGGTACATCCGAGAGAGCTATCCGCCGTATGACCCCAACAAGACCCTGGCCCCCACGCCCAGACCCACGCCCAGGCCCACGCCGATCCCGCTGGACAAGTACTCCATGCTCAATAAGCGCATGCTGATGCCGGACGCCAGTTACGAGGTGGTGCAGTGCGGGCTGACCGAACTGCGCATCAGCGGCCCGGACGACAACAGGGCGTTCACCGTGCGCGGCTGGGGCTATCTCACCCACATGGACGCCAGCAAGTCCAGCGTGTACCTGGTGGTGTCCACCAAGTACGGTGAGAACCACCGAGTATACCTGATGACCCGCGAATCCGGCTCCAGCGGCATGCTGCATCCGGCCAACACCGGCACCAACCTAGACCAGGCCGATTTCGTGGGCTGCGTCCGAATCGAAGACACCTTCACCGACGGCGAATACCGCCTGGGCGTGATCGTGGTCAGCAAAGAGACCGACGACCAACCCAAGGGCTACGGCAGGCTCGACACCAAGCACAACTTCGTGGTCAAGGGCGGCCAGATCATCGGGATGGCGAAGGATCTGCTGTAGCAGAGCGTGAGCAGGCGGCGGGGCGATTGCGCTCCGCCGCCTGCTTGTGCCACGTCGCGTCCGCCCACCCCCCGTCATCCTGAGCGAAGCGAAGGACCTTCCTAAAACTAAGCAGCTTAGTTTGGGGAAGGTCCTTCGCTGCGCTCAGGATGACGGGGTTGTGTGATGCCGCCCAGCCCATCCGCCTCTCCTACGACTTCCGCTCAATCGCAGGCTTCTCGCCCGGCTGGGCCTCCACCAGCCTCGCCAGGGTGTATTCGCCCGCGATGCTGTCCTTTTCCCGGTAGACCGACATGCTGTGCAGGTCGTAGCCGTCCTCGTAGATGGCCTCGTTGAACATGTTGATCAGGTCCTCGTCGGTGGGGTCATACTTGGAGATGATCACCTTGTAGTCGACGCGGCTCAGCCCGTTTTCGGCGGGGGCCTCGGCGTCTTCCTCGATGGAGTACAGGAAGTCCAGCGGCACATAGTCCTCGCCCAGCAGGTCGTCCACATCTTCCTCTTCGTCCAGCGGCACCTCGTCCTCCTCCATGCCCTCATCGTCCGCGGACTCCTCGATGACCGCGCCTTCGGCGTCCGTTTCCGCTTCCAAGCCGCCCTCGCCCATCGATGCCATGTCGATGCCGTCGGTCAGCGCAGCGTCGCCCTCAGGCGCCAGTGCCTCGTCCTCCGCCGTCAGCGGGATGTCGATGGCGCTGTCGTCGGTGTTCACGCCCAGGCCGGGGTTTGGATTGCCCGTGTAGTCATTGACGGGCAACTGGCCTGGCAGCGCGGTCTGGCCGGTCAGCGCGTGCCAGCCTTGGGTGGCGTACTTTACGAACACCTGCTGGTCGCGGCTGTAGGCGTACAGCCCGCCCAGGATCGCGCCGATGGAGACGCACAGCGAGATCAGCCCGTACAGCAACAACAGGAGCCAGCGCACCCGGTGTTTTTCCGTCAGGCGCACCGCCTGCCGGCAGAATCCGCTGATGCTCAGCAGCAGGCCCAGGCCAGGCACCCAGCAGAGCAAAATGCCGAACGTCGAATGCCAGAACCCCCGCCCCATCTTGCTGCTCTCGTCGCGCTCGTGCGCCTTGGAATATTTTGCCATATGTGATGACACCTTTCGGCTGTGATGTTTTGCTTGTAGTAGGACGTGGATCGGCGGCCTTTGGTTCCAATAGCCGGCCAATAAGCCCAAGTATGCCGAGTCGATCCAAGCGCCGTCATCCTGAGCGCCGCAAAGGACCTTCTTCAAAACCTAACGGACGACCCATTTGAGGCAGGTCCGTAGCGTAGCGATGGATGACGAGGAAGAGCGGCGGACCAAACAAATAAGAAAACACATCCCCCACCGATCCGGCGGGGGATGTGCATTCAGAAAACGGGTTAGGCCTTTTTCTTCTCAACGTCAGTCTTGACGACCTGCTCGCCATCATAGTACCCGCAGGACTTGCACACGCGGTGGCTCAGCTTCATTTTCTGGCAGCGGGGGCACTTCACGATGCCCGGCAGCGACAGTTTCCAATTGGCCCGGCGGGAATTCCGACGCGCTTTGGAAGTTTTTCCTTTCGGAGTGGCCATGTCTCACACCTCCTCGTTCTCATTCAGCAATCCACTCAATGCCTCAAAGGGGTGCTTTTTGCGGCGGCCCTCACGGCATGTACAGAGCTTGTGGTTCAGATTGGTTCCACACACGGGGCACAGCCCCAGGCAGTCGTCCTTACACAGGAACCGCAGCGGCAGTGCGAGCAGCAGCGCGTCCTTGGCGATGTCGTCGAGCCCGATCTCATAGCCGGCCAGCGGATACTGGTCCGGGTCCGACGCGTCAGGGTTCTTGGCGAACACCTCTTCGACCTCAGCCTCGATGGGCTCCTTCAACTCGTCCAGGCACAGCGCACAGTGCGC
>JAVBUD010000122.1:0-11433 GCA_031555755.1 Eubacteriales bacterium
CCTGGCGAAGCAGGACAAGACCTCTGCGTTCGACCCGGCGCGCGTCCAGCAGACGGCGCGGGTGCTGGCGCGCATCGCCCGGTCCGGCGTGCAGCTCGGCGTGGTGATGGGCGGCGGGAACATCTGGCGCGGGCGGTTCACCGACGAGATGAACCCCGTCAACGCGGACCAGATGGGCATGCTGGCCACCATCATCAACGCGCTGTGCCTGCAGGACGCGCTGGTGCGGGAGGGCGCGGACGCGAAGGTGTTCACTGCGCAGGAGATGAACCGGTTCGCGGCGCTGTACACCGCCGAGGCGGCGGACCGCCACCTGAACGCGGGCGGTGTGGCGCTGCTGGCGGGCGGCACAGGTCACCCGTTTTTCACCACCGACACCGGCGCGGTGCTCCGGGCGGCGGAGCTTCGGGCGGACGCGGTGTTCAAGGGCACGAATGTGGAGGGGGTCTATGACAAGGACCCGAACAAGCACCCCGACGCCGTGCTGATCAAGGAGATCAGCTGCCGCGAGGCCGTGGAGCGCGGCCTCAGGGCGATGGACATCACCGCTTTCCAGCTGTGCATGGACGCGAAGATCCCGGTGGTGCGGGTGTTTGCGATGGAGGACCTGGAGAATGTGGTGAAGGTCTGCGAGGGGGACGGGATGGGGACGACATTGAGGAATTAACAGTTAGCAATGAGCATGAACAATTGTTTGTTGTGAGGTCCGCCTTCCCTCGCGCCGTCATCCTGAGCGAAGGCAAGGACCTTCTTCAAACTTAAGCGCGTGAAGTATTTGGAAGGTCCTTCGCTACGCTCAGGATGACGACACAGCAAACTCAATTGCACATTGTTGCTTCTTTATTCTTAATTCCCACACACCGCCCCCCTTGCTATTTTCTCCAAAACCCGATACAATAGGCTTACTCCAATATGGCAGAATATGCGCCGCTCGGCGCTGCATAAGCGGGAGGGACCAATCATGGATACGGATGTCATCAAAATTGCCTCTGAAAAGATGGACAAGACCATTTCGGTGGTGCGCAAGGAGCTGGGCTCGCTGCGCGCAGGCCGCGCGAATCCGCAGATTTTGGACCGGATTCTGGTGGACTATTACGGCACGCCCACCGCGCTGAACCAGATCGGCAACATCTCGTCGCCTGAGCCGAGGCTGCTGGTCATCGCGCCCTGGGAGTCGAAGCTGATCCCGCTGATCGAGAAGGCGATCCAGAAATCGGACATCGGCATCAACCCAAGCAACGACGGCAAGGTCATTCGGCTGCTGGTGCCGGAGCTGAACGAGGAGCGCAGAAAAGAGCTGTGCAAGGGCGTCAAGAAGACCGTCGAGGAGGGCAAGGTCGCCATCCGCGCCGTCCGACGGGACGCCATGGAGCAGCTGAAAAAGCTGAAGAAGGACTCGGAGATCACCGAGGACGACCTGAAGGACGGCGAGGCCGAGCTGCAGAAGATCACCGACGCCAAGGTGAAGGAGCTGGACACCACGGGCGCGGACAAGGAAAAGGAGATCATGTCGGTATGATGGATCTGCTGGGCGAGCGGCTGGAGTACGCGCTCGAGCAGCTCGCCGCGCGCGGCATCGAAAGCCCGCGCGTGGTCCACACCCAGCCGCCGCGCGGCGGGCGGGACGAGGGCAGCGTGCGGGTGGTGCGCATCGCGGGGGACGCGCTGCTGGTGGCGCGGTTCCCCGACGAGGTGAGGCCTTGAAGAGGGACGATTTGCTGAAGCGTTCGGGCCAACTGGCGCGCAACGCTTCTTTGTGGATTGGGCATTTGACGGGCGCGAAGCGGGCACAGACCGAGCCGCCGAAACGCGACGGGCTGCCGCCTGTGATGCCGCGCCATGTGGCGATCATCATGGACGGCAACGGCCGCTGGGCCAGGCGGCGCGGGCTGCCGCGCAGCGCCGGGCACGCGGCGGGCACCGAGGCGCTGCGCGACATCATCCGCGCCTGCGACGACTGGGGCATCGAGGCGCTGTCGATCTACGCGTTTTCCACCGAGAACTGGGGTCGCCCCGGGGACGAGGTGGGCGCGCTGATGAGCCTGCTGCTGCAGTATTTTCGCAGCGAGATAGACGAGTTGCACGAGAAGAATGTGCGCATACTGATCTTGGGCGACGTCGAAGGACTGCCGGGCGCCCAGCGCGAAGCGGTGCAAAACGCCATGGACCGGACGCGGGAAAACACCGGCCTGAGGCTGAACATCGCGCTAAATTACGGCGGGCGGCAGGAGTTGCTGCAGGCGGCGAAGCTGCTGTGTAGCCGGGCACAGGCGGGGGAGGACCCGCGGTCGTTCGGTGAATCGGACATGGCGGCGGGCCTATACACGGCGGGCCAGCCCGACGTGGACCTGCTGATCCGCACGTCCGGTGAGCAGCGCACATCGAATTTTCTGCCCTGGCAGACCGCCTACGCGGAGCTGATGTGGAACGACGCGCTGTGGCCGGACTACACGCGTCAGGTGTTTCTCGAGGATCTTTGGCGGTTCGCGGCCCGCGACCGCCGGTATGGGAAGGTATAATTCATTGGTGCACACAAACCAGCCGGACAAGCAGCCCACGGAAAACGAGAAGAAGATCCGCATGATGATCAAGCGGCGCATCACCGGCATCGTGCTGGCGGTGGTGCTTGGCGCGCTGTGGTTCCTGCAGGGATGGCCGCTGCGGATCGGGTTCGTGGCCATGATGGTGATGAGCATCTGGGAGATGTACGGCGCGTTCGTGGTGCGCGGCGCGAAGCCCATCCGCTGGATCGGCATGGCGTACGCGGCGTTCGTGGTGCCCGCCTACCTGACGTTCGGCATGCAGGCGTTGATGCCGCTGATGGCGCTGTGCCTGATGCTGGGGCTGGCGGGCGTGATCCTGCGCGGCGAGATCAACTTTGACTCGGCGGTGGCGACGCTGTTCCCGCTGTTTTATCCGGGCTGTCTGATCACGCTGTTCTTCCCGATCATGGACCTGTTGCCGCCCATGCAGGCGTCGGTGGCGCTGGGGCTTTTGTTCCTGGTGGCGCTGATGAACGACCTGTTCGCGTATGAGGTGGGCATGCGGATCGGGAAAAGGCCGCTGGCGCCGGTGCTGAGCCCGAAGAAGACTGTGGAGGGCGCCGTGGCGGGGCTGTGCGCCAGCGTGGTTTTCGCAATGCTGATTCCGGCGGTCGCGCAGTTGGTGACGACCTATATCCCCGCGATGAAGCAGTACGCCGCGCCGCTGCCGCCCTACTGGCTGTTCGCGCTGATGGGTCTTGTGGGCGGCTGTGCGGCCCAGATCGGAGACCTGACCGCCTCGATGGTGAAGCGCTACTGCGGCGTGAAGGACTTTGGCGCGATCTTCCCCGGCCACGGCGGCATGCTGGACCGGATCGACAGCGTGCTGTTCAACGGCGTGGTGGTCTACATATTCCTCGCCGTGATTTGGCGGATTTGAGGGAACCATCGCAGACGAAAATCCATCAAAAGGCTGTGGCAAGCCCGTAGGGGTCGCACTCCCGTGCGACCCCTACCGTGCCGCGTGGCATCAACGATTTTTTTCGCTTATCGGGAGGCATCGATGCATACAATTGGCGTGTTGGGCGCGACGGGGTCCATTGGGACGCAGGCGCTGGATCTGGTCGCGGCGCATCCGGACCGGTTCCACGTCACGGTGCTGACCGCGCACCGGAGCGCGGAGGCGCTGTTTGAGCTGGTGCGCAGGTTCAGGCCCAAGGTGGCCGGGCTGGTGATAGAGCCGGCGTCGGTGCCCGAGGACGTGCGGCGCGGCACGGAATGGTTTTTCGGGCCGGACTGCAGCGAGCGGGCGCTGCTGGCGTGCCCGCCGGACGACGCGCTGGCGGCGGTGGTGGGCATCGCGGGCCTGCCCGCGGTGATGACCGCGCTGGGCGCGTGCAAGCGGGTGCTGCTGGCGAACAAAGAGGCGCTGGTGGCGGGCGGCGAGCTGGTGATGGGCGAGTCAGACCGGCTGGGCGTGCCCATCTTGCCGGTGGACAGCGAGCATTCGGCCATTTTCCAGTGCCTTGAGGGCAGCGCCGGCAACGCGCCGAGGCGGCTGATCCTGACCGCGTCCGGCGGCCCGTTTCGCACCTGGCTCAAGGCGCGGATCGAGGCGGCCACCATTGAGGACGCGCTGGGCCACCCCACCTGGCGCATGGGCAGCAAGATCACGGTGGACTGCGCCACGATGATGAACAAGGGCTTGGAGCTGATCGAGGCGCACCATCTGTTCCGCGTGCCGGAGGAGGACATCGACATCGTCGTGCATCCGGAGTCCACGATCCACTCGATGGTGGAGTATCAGGACGGCTCGGTGCTGGCGCAGATGGGCGCGCCAGACATGCGGGCCGCCATCGGATACGCCATGGGCTATCCGAACCGGGTGGCCTTCGACGGCAAGCGGCTGGATTTTGCGCGGCTTGGCAGCCTCAGCTTCGAGGCGCCGGACGAGGACCGTTTTCCCTGCCTGCGCCTGGCGCGGGCGGCGATTCGCGCGGGCGGGCACATGCCGGTGACGATGAACGCCGCCAATGAGGCCGCCGTCGGGGCGTTCCTCGGCGGGCGCATCCCGTTCCCTGGGATCGCCCAGGTGGTGGACCATGTGATGCAGCGCGCGCAGGTGCAGCCCGTCCAGAGCATTGAAGCGGTGCTGGAGGCAGACGCGCGGGCGAAGGCGCTGGCGGACGAGCGAATCCGTGCTTTATAGAAAGGACAAACGATGACGGTACTCTATTTCTTGGCGGCGCTGCTGGTGCTCAGCATCGTGGTGGTGGCGCATGAATTCGGACACTATGCCTCGGCGCGGCTGATGGGCATCGACGTGCTGGAGTTTTCCGTGGGCATGGGCCCCAGGCTCTGGTCCAAGCAGGGCAAGCACACCTTGTTTTCGCTCAAGGCGTTTCCCATAGGCGGCTCTTGCCGGTACATCGGCGAGGACGACGGCGATTTTCAGAGCCCCGGCGCGCTGAACAACCAGCCGCGCTGGAAGCGGTTCATCACGATCGCCTCCGGGCCGCTGATGAACTTTGTGCTGGCGGTGCTGGTGGCGGCGCTGTATTTCATGCTGATGGGCACGCCGTCCACGCGGCCGCTGATCGCGGAGCTGACGCCGGGCTATCCGGCCGAGGCACAGGGCATCCTGGTGGGCGACGTGATCGAATCGATCAACGGCGAGGCGATCCCGTTCACCGAGGCGGGCGCCAACCGGGCGGTGGAGCTGATTCGCGCGTCGGGCAGCGAGGGCGTCCAGGTGGGCCTGCTGCGCGGCGAGGCGCGCACTGAGGTGGCGCTCGTGCCGAAGCAGGACAGCGAGGACGCCAACGTGCGTCTGATCGGCATCGTGCTGGGCCAGGAGCGCCAGCGCGTGGGTGCTTTCGACGCGCTGCGCGGCGCGTGGGGCTATTGCTCGCTGGTCACGCGCTCGATGCTGGACTTCCTGCGCGGCCTGTTCACCACCGGCGCGGGGCTGGACGAGACGGCGGGCCCTGTGGGCATGATCGACATCATGACCAAGCAGATCAGCGGCGGCTGGGACGAGATTTTCAACCTGATCGTGCTGATCAGCCTGAACCTGGGCATCATGAACCTGCTGCCGCTGCCCGCGCTGGACGGTGGGCGGCTGGTGTTCATCGCGATCGAGTCGATCATCCGGCGGCCCATTAAGCCGGAGCTTGAGGGCTGGGTGCACGCGGCGGGGTTCCTGCTGCTGATGGGGTTCATTTTGTTCATCACGTACAAGGACATTGTAAGGCTGATCTGGAAGGCGTAACGCGGAGGGGCGCTGTGGCGCGGGCGGCGGGCGCGTGCCCTGCCGCCCATCTTTTCTTACGGAGGATGCACCCATGACAAGACAGATCCTCGCGGGCCGCGTCGCCATCGGCGGCGGTGCGCCCATCACGGTTCAATCCATGACCAACACGGACACCCGGGACCTGGCGGCCACCCTCGCTCAGATTCGGAGGCTGGCGGACGCCGGGTGCGACATCGTGCGCGTCTCGGTCTATGACGAGGCCTGCGCCAAGAACGTGCGCGCGCTGGTGGACGGCAGCCCCGTGCCGCTGGTGGCGGACATCCATTTTGACCACCGGCTCGCCATCGCGTCGGTGGAGGGCGGCATCGCCAAGGTGCGCATCAACCCCGGCAACATCGGCGGCGCGGCGAAGGTGCGCGAATTGGCCGACTGCCTGAAGATGCACCGCGTGCCGGTGCGCATCGGCGTAAACACCGGCTCCATCGAGCGGGACATCCTGCAGAAATACGGCGGGCCGACCGCCGAGGGCATGGTGGAGAGCGCCCTGGGCCACGCGAAGATGCTTGAGGACTGCGGGTTTTCGGACATCTGCCTGTCCATGAAGGCGTCGAATGTGCGGCTGACCGTGGACGCGTATGAGTTGGCCTCAAGGCGCTGCGAGTACCCGCTGCACGTGGGCGTCACGGAGGCGGGCGGGCCGGGGATGGGCACCGTGAAGAGCGCCATCGGCATCGGTGCGCTGCTGCTCAGGGGCATCGGCGACACGATCCGCGTGTCCCTCAGCGGCGACCCGGAGCCGGAGGCACAGGCGGGGCTGGATATTTTGCGGGCGGTGGGCCTGCGGAAAGACGGCATCGACATCATCTCCTGCCCGACCTGCGGGCGGACCTGCATTCCGGTGGCGGAGATCGCGGACCGGGTGCGGGAGGCGACGCGGGATGTGAAGCTGCCGCTGACGGTGGCCGTGATGGGCTGCGTGGTGAACGGCCCCGGCGAGGCCAGGGAGGCCGACCTGGGCGTGGCGGGCGGCGCGGAGGGCGGCGCGCTGTTCGTGAAGGGGGAAAAGCCCAGGGCCGTGAAGGGCGATCTGGCGCAGGCGCTGATCGAGGAGATACGAAAGCTCGGAGAGAGAACATGAGTGAGATGTGGCCGCAGCTGCTGCAGAATTTGGACCCGGACCTGGTGCGCTGCCTGCAGGTGGACCGGGTGCTCTTGGCGCGGGATGGGACTAAGATGGTGATCCGGTTCCGGGCGGAACGGCTGATCCAGCCGAAGGAGTACAAGCTGCTGCAGAAGCGCATGCGGGAAGGTTTTCCCAGCGCCCAGGTCTCCGTGCGGCTCACCTATCCGATGCTGAGAGAGGCCGTCCTGGCGGACGTGCAGCGGTACTCGAAGTTCGTGGCGGGGCTCGTGTCGGACCAGCGGCCGGCGGCGATGCCCTACCTGTCGTGGGCGGACGCCAAGTGGCGGCTGTCCAAGGACAAGCAGCGGCTGCATGTGGACGTGTTGGACCAGATGGGCGCGAATTTCCTGTCGAGTCAGGGCGTGGACGCGCTGATCGAGTCGATGATGAAAGAGTTGTTCGGGATCTCGTGCCGCGTGATCGTGGACGTGGTGGGCACGGAGGAGATGGCCGTGTCCCGCATCGCGGAAAAGCGCGAGCAGGAGGAAAAGCTGCTGCAGGAGGCGCATCAGGCGTCGATGGCGGCGGCGAAGGTGCGCGAGGCGGAGCCGCTGCCGGAAAAAGTGATCATGGGCAAGCTGTTCGAGCAGCCCGACATCCCCTGCGGCGAGCTGGGCGAGGACGCGGCGGGCAAGCTGTGCGTGATGGGCGAGGTTTCGGGCTTCGAGCTGCGGGAGCTGAAAAACGGCAGCAAGCTGATCAGCTTTTCCGTCACCGACACCACCGGCGCGTGCCCGGTGAAAGCGTTCCTCGGCAGCAAAAAGGACAGCGCGGAGACCGTGCAGCGAATCGCCGAGTCCTGTCAGGCGGGGCTGAAGGACGGCAAGTGGGTGAAGGTGCGCGGCGACTACCAGTACGACAGCTTCAAGCGCGAGATGGTGCTGATGGCCAAGGACATCCTGCGCGCGGAGAAGCCCACCCGCCGGGACACCGCCGACGTGAAGCGCGTGGAGCTGCACCTGCACACGAACATGTCCGCCATGGACGGCATGGCGTCGCCGACAGATTTGATCAACATGGCCGCCAAGTGGGGCCATCCCGCCATCGCCATCACGGACCACGGCGTGGTGCAGGCCTTTCCCGAGGCCTTTGGCGCGGCGAAAAAGGCGGGGATCAAGCTGATCCCCGGCTGCGAGGCGTACCTGATCGACGACACGGTGGAACTGGTGAAGGGCGTGGACGACCGGCTGCTGGCGGGCACAAAATACGTGGTGTTCGACGTGGAGACCACGGGCCTGAACGGCAGCACCGATCAGATCACGGAGTTGGGCGCGGTGCGGATCGAGGATGGGGTGGAGGTGGCTGAGTTCAGCCAGCTCATCAACCCCATGCGCCCGATCCCGGAGAAGGTCACGGAGCTGACGGGGATCACGGACGGCATGGTGCGCGATTGCCCGACGATCGGGCAGGTGATCCCCGAGTTCGCAAAATTCTTCGAGGGCTGCGTGCTGGTGGCGCACAACGCGGACTTTGACACGGCGTTTCTCAGACGGGCGCTGGAGGACGCGGGGCTGAAGCTGGCGTCGCCGGTGATCGACACGCTGGCGTTTTCCCGGGCGGCTTGCCCGGAGCTGAAGAGCCACAAGCTGGGGTCCGTGTGCAAGCGGTTCGGGGTGAGTTTGAAGAACGCGCACCGGGCGGTGCACGATGCGCGTGCGACGGCGAGCTGTCTGGTGGAGATGGTGAAGCTGGCGGAGGAGAAGTGGGGGGACGACCCTGCGGGGGACGGAACGGCACAGGGGCCGTTCCCTACAGGGGGCCCGGACGATGTCGCGCTATCCGAGGACGAGTTGCCGCCGGATGAGCCCGTAGGGAACGCCCTCCGTGGCGTTCCGCCCCTCGTCCGCCCCATGCGCCTCTCAGACCTCAACAACCTGTACGACGGCACGGCCCAGGGCTCTGCCTACCACATGATTCTGCTGGCGCTGGACCAGGAGGGCATGACGAACCTGTACCGGCTGATCAGCGAGGCGCACCTCAGCCACTTCAAGCGCACGCCGCGCATGCCGCGCTCACTGGTGAACAAATACAGAAAGGGCCTGCTGGTCGGATCCGCGTGCGAGGCGGGCGAGTTGTACCGTGCGGCGCTGGACAGGAAGGCCGACGGCGAGCTGCTGGCGATGGCCAGGTTCTATGACTACCTGGAGATCCAGCCGCGCGGGAACAATGAATTTCTGGTGCGCTCCGGCAAGGTGCCCAATGAAGAGGCGATCCTGGACATCAACCGGAAAATCGTGTATCTGGCGGACCGGCTGAACATCCCCGTGGTGGCCACGGGCGATGTTCACTTCAAGGAGCCGCACGACGCGATCTACCGCGCGATCATCATGGCGTCCAAGGGCTTTGAGGACGCGGACCAGCAGGCGCCGCTGTACTTTAAAACCACGGACGAGATGCTGCGCGAGTTTTCCTATCTGGGCGAGGAGGACGCGCGTCGGGTGGTGGTGGACAACCCGCGCGAGATCGCGGAGCGCGTGGGCAAGGTGCGCATCTTCAAGGAGCATCCTGAAGGCAAGGAGACGTTCCAGCCGTTCTGGCCGGAGGCGGAGGACGACATCCGCACGCTGTCGGAGACCAAATCGGCGGCGGTGTACGGCGACCCGGTGCCGGAGATCGTTCGCGCGCGGCTCGACAAGGAGCTTGGCGCGATCATCGGGTATGGATTCTCCACGCTGTACGACATCGCGGTGAAGCTGGTGGACAAGTCCATGTCCGACGGGTACATCGTCGGCTCGCGCGGGTCCGTCGGGTCCAGCTATGTGGCCTGGGCGACGGGGATCACGGAGGTCAACGCGCTGCCGCCGCACTATGTGTGCCCGCACTGCAAGCACAGCGAGTTTGAGGTGCCCCACGAGTACACCTGCGGGCTGGACCTGCCGGACAAGGACTGCCCCGACTGCGGACGGCGAATGGACCGGGACGGGTTCAACATCCCTTTCGAGGTGTTCCTGGGGTTCAAGGGCGATAAGGTGCCCGACATCGACCTGAACTTCTCCGGCGAATACCAGCCCATCGCGCACAATTATGTCAAGGAACTGTTCGGCGCGGAGAACGTGTTCCGCGCGGGCACCATCGGCACGGTGGCGGAAAAGACCGCGTACGGCTATGTGCTGAAATACCTGGAGGAGCGGGAGATGGCCGCCACCAACGCGGAAAAGGAGCGGTTGGCCAGGGGCTGCACCGGCGTGAAGCGGACCACCGGCCAGCATCCGGCGGGCATGGTGGTGCTGCCGCTGGGCAATGAGATCTACGAGTTCACGCCCATCCAGCACCCGGCGGACGACTTGACCAGCGAGACCATCACCACCCACTTCGACTTCAACAGCATGCACGACGTGTTGGTCAAGCTGGACATACTGGGCCACGACGACCCGACGATGCTCAGGAAGCTGCAGGACCTGACGGGCATCGCGCCCCAGGACGTGCCGCTCTCGGACGCCGAGGTCTTCCAGAACATCCTGTCGCTGTTCCAGAGCCCGGCGGCGCTGGGCGTCACGGCGGAGCAGATCGACGTGCCCACAGGCACGCTGGGCGTGCCCGAGTTCGGCACCAAGTTCGTGCGCCAGATGCTGGTGGACACCCAGCCGAGCACCATGGAAGAGTTGATCCGCATCTCCGGCCTCAGTCACGGCACGGACGTGTGGCTGGGGAACGCCCAGGACCTGGTGCGCTCGGGCACCGCGCCGCTCCGGCAGTGCATCTGCACCCGCGACGACATCATGAACCAGCTGATCGACCTGGGCGTGGCCAGCAAGATGGCGTTCGACATCATGGAGTCGGTCAGAAAAGGGCGAGGACTCAGGCCTGAGATGGAGCAGGCGATGATGGACGCGGGGACGCCGCAGTGGTTCATCGACTCCTGCAAGAAGATCAAGTACATGTTCCCCAAGGCCCACGCGGTGGCGTACGTCACGATGGCGCTGCGGATCGCGTACTTCAAGATCTATTATCCCCAGGCGTACTATGTGTGCTACCTGAAGCGCAACGCGGACGCGTTCGACGGCAGCCGGATGGTCGCAGGCGCGGAGGTGCTGCGCGGGCGGCTCAATGAGCTGTTCGAGATGGACAAGAGCCAGAAGACCGCCAAGGACGACGACGAAATCACGCTGTTGGAGCTGCTGGTGGAGATGAATGAGCGCGGGATTCGGGTGCTGCCGGTGTCGCTGTACGCGTCGCATGCGACGGACTTTTTGCCGATGGGGGACAGCGAGATCCGGCCGCCGCTGTCGAGTTTGCCGGGGCTGGGCGAGAACGCTGCGAAGAACCTGGCGCAGGCGCGGGAGGACGGGCCGTTTATCTCGCAGGAGGACATGGTCCGCCGCAAGGTCGCCAAGAGCGTGGTCGAGATTCTGAAGGCGAATGGATGCCTTGGCGGGCTGCCGGAGACGAGCCAGGTGAGTTTGTTTGATTTTTAGTTTCACGTTCCATCATCGCGTCATCCTGAGCGAAGCGAAGGACCTTCCTCAAGATGACTTGGATCAAGTTTGAGGAAGGTCCTTCGCTTCGCTCAGGAT
>JAVBUD010000076.1:0-6952 GCA_031555755.1 Eubacteriales bacterium
CCCCGCCCTACAAGCTGTGCGTCGTACTCGTAGGGCGAGGGCTTGCCCCCGCCGCCGCGTGAGCGATGTCCCCCATCCCCACCATCCCCACCTCGTCATCCTGAGGCCGCAGCCGAAGGACCTTCCTCCTACCAAGCCCAACACTCCACCCCCGCAAAGTGCCGTTGCCGGGCTCGCCTCACGGCTGCCCTCATCCTGTCATCCTGAGCGAAGCGCAGCGCAGTCGAAGGATCTCCCCGCCCACAGGCGACGTCCACTCCTCCTTATGGTGGTACTCCGCTCACCCCCGTCATCCTGAGGCCGCAGCCGAACGACCTTCCTCAACTCAACCCTCGCCCACTCTCGCCGCAAAGCGCCGTTGCCGGGGGCGCCTCACGCTGCCCGGCAACGGAAAGTTTGTGCCCGCGCGGCCTCGGGCACTTCCCGCGATGCGTTCTGCGGCTTCATTCTGTTCATCACCCTCATGATTTTCCCGCGCGGGGTGAGGAAAGGAGACGACGGCGCGTTGCCATCGTCTCCCTTGATCGTGCAGTGTGCCAGGAGGCGCCGCCTCCTGGACCTCCGCCAAAGGGGCTAAGCCCCTCTGGACTCCCTGATGACTTCGCGCTGGTCTTGCGCGGCGTGTCGATAGAAAACCGCGATGCGAACTGCCGCGGCGCAGCCGCTAGTCTTCGTCTTCCTCGTCCTTTTTGGCGCTCTCGATGATCTTCTTAGCGTCCTGCATCGGCACGTCCTCGTAGCGCTCAAACGCCATCGTGAAGCTCCCGCGGCCCTGCGTCATGCTGCGCAGGTCGGTCGCGTACTTGAACATCTCCGCCACCGGCACCTCCGCCACGACCTGCTGCAGGCCGTCCACCTGGTTCATGCCCAGGATCCTGCCGCGCCGCTTGTTCATGTCGCCGATGATGTCGCCCATGTACTCGTCCGGCACCACGACCTCAACATGATAGATCGGCTCCAGCAGCACCGGGTTCGCGTCCACCAGCTTCTTAAACGCGATCCGGGCAGCCGTCTTGAAGGCCATTTCAGAGGAGTCAACCGCGTGATAGCTGCCGTCATGCAGCTTGGCCGTCAGGCCCACCACCGGGTAGCCCGCCAGCACGCCCTTGCCGATGTTGTCGCGCAGGCCCTTTTCCACCGCCGGGATGAAGTTCCTCGGCACCACGCCGCCGACCACCGCGTCCTCAAAGATAAACTCGGTGCCGCCGTCGTCGTTGGGACGGAACTCGATCCATACGTCGCCGAACTGGCCGTGGCCGCCGGATTGCTTTTTGTGGCGGCCTTGCACGTCGATCTTTTTCCGGATCGACTCGCGATACGGGATCTTCGGGTCCTGCAGCTGCGCCTCCGCGCCGAACTTCTGTTGAAGTTTCCGCGCGATGACTTCGATGTGCAGCTCACCCAGGCCGCTGAGCAGAGACTCGGTGGTCTCCGGGTCCTTGGCCACGATGATCGTCGGGTCCTCTTCCATCAGCCGGTTCAGGCCGGAGAACACCTTGTCTTCCTCGCCCGCCTTCTTGGCGTACACAGCCATCGAAATGCACGGCTTCGGGAAGTCCAGGTCGGGGTACTTGATCGGCTTTCCGGCGTCGCACAGCGTGTTGCCTGTGGCGACGCTCGTCAATTTTGCTAGCGCGCAGATGTCGCCCGCGCACACCTTCGTGGTCGTGGTCTGCTTCTTGCCGCGCTGGATGTAGATGGTGCCCGTCTTTTCGGTCTTTTCGGCGTTGGCGTTGTACAGCGGGGTATCCGAGCTGAGCGTGCCGCTCATGACCTTCAGCAGCGACAGCTTGCCCACGAACGGGTCGGCCATCGTCTTGAACACGAACGCGCTGAACGGCTCGTCATCCAGGCAGGTGCGGGTTTCTTCCGCGCCGCTCTTGGGGTTCACGCCCTTGTGCACGCGCTTCGCGGGCCAGGGCATCAGGTCCACGATCATGTCCAGCAACTTCGTGACGCCCACGCGCGTGGTTCCGCTGCAGCACACGACCGGCACCACAGTGCCCTCCAGCACGCCCTTCGACAGGCCCAGCAGCGTGTCTTCAGGGCTCAACTCCATGTTCTCAAAGAACTTCTCCATCAGCTCTTCGTCCGCGCCGGCGGCCGCTTCCATGATCGCTTCGCGGGCGGCGTCCACTTCGTCCTGCATGCTGGCCGGAATGTCCGTCTCTTTGAACGTCTTGCCCTCGCCGATGTACGCCTTGTTTTTCAGCACGCTGGCGACGCCCACGAACTTGCCGCCTTCCATGATCGGCACCTGGATCGGCGCCAGGCAGGAGCCGTACTTGGCCTTGATGGAGTCCAGCGCCTTATTGAAGTTCGCGTTTTCGCGGTCCATCTGGTTGATGACGACCATGCGGCTTGTCCCCGCCTTGTCGCACATCGCCCACGCCTTCTCAGCGCCCACCGTGAGGCCCGATACGGAGCCCACCACGATCAGCGCGCCCTCGGCCACGGCCAGCGGGCCGACCATCTCGCCCGCGAAGTCAAAGTAGCCGGGCACGTCGATGAAGTTCATCTTGGTGTCGCGATATTCCAGCGGCGCGATCGCCGCGGAGATGGAGATTTGGCGGCGGGTCTCTTCCGCTTCGTAGTCGGTGGTGGTGGCGCCGTCTTCGACGCGGCCCTGACGGTCAATCGTGCCCGTCGCGAACAGCAGCGCTTCCACGAGCGTGGTTTTGCCCTCGCTGCCGTGGCCCACGACAGCCAGATTGCGAATGTGCTTTGCAGAGTAGTCCTTCATGTGAGTCAATCCCTCCGTCCCGTTATTGCGCCGCGCCGCAAAGGCAAAACACCAATTTCGGCCCTTACGCGGAAACATCTAAACTATATTCTATCAGATTTTACCGCACTTGAAAAGGCCTTTGTTCATATTTTCGCGATTTTGTGTAAAATTACACGACACGCGCACATTTCACTGATCCTTCATCTACCCACCGCGGTCATCCATCGCTGTGCGATGGATGACCGGGTTTGGTGGGATACCGAAAACTGCTTTCTACAGCTGTTCCGCCAGCCACTCGCAGGTATCCCTCACCAGCGTATGGCACACCGTCTCATGTTTTCCGCCGGGCGCCCTGAACGCGGCCATTTGCGCGGGATCCTGCATGTCGATGCCCGTGAGCTCGCTGCAGTCCTTCGAGCCGTGCCGATCCGCGAACCACGCCATCAGCCGCTTGCCGAGCTCATAAGCACGCGCCTTGTCCCCGCCCAACTCGCGCCCATGCCGCAGCCCGATCACCATCAGCGCCCCTGACAGCGCGCCGCACACGCCCTGGGTGCCGCAGATCCCGCCGCCGAACGCCGTGGCGATCATGGGGCAGACGTTCATGTCCACATCATAATAGTTGCACATCGTGATCAACACGGCCTCGGCGCAGTTCAGCCGTCCGACCTGAAAATCCTCGATGTACATGTCCAGCAGTTCCCTCAGCCGATCGTCCATGTGCGCATCCTCCGTATCGTTATTCATCCGCTGTGATATGCAGCAGCCGGTCCATCACCGGCAGAATCTCAGCCTCGCGGCCCGTGGTCAACAGATGCACCGAGCCCGCTTCCCCCTCGCCGCACAGCGCGTCCCGCGCCCTCAGCACCGCCTGCAGCTGCAGCGCCGTGCCCCGGTTGCCGTCGTACAGCTTCATCTCCGGAAACAGCGCCCGGATGGTGGGCCTCAGGAACACATAGTGGGTGCAGCCCAGCACGATCGCCGTGAACGGCTCGCCGCCCGCAGGGTCCAGCCGCGCCCGCAGATAGTCCTTCAGCCCGTCCGAATCCAACTCGAACCGCTCCACATACTCCATCAGCCCCGGACACGGCAGTGCCACCGCGTGCTCGCCGTATTTCTGAAACAGACGTTGGAACTTCATCTGCCGCAGCGTGGCGGGCGTGGCCAGCACCGCGACGCGGCCCGATTTTCGCGCCAACGCGGCGGGTTTGAGCGCGGGCTCCATGCCGATCACCGGGATGGGCAGCGACTGCCGTAGCACCTCCGCGGCCGCCGAAGTGGCCGTGTTGCACGCGACCACCAGCGCCTTCACGCCCAACTCCATCAGCCGCCCTGCGGCGGCGCGGGTGAGTGCGCGAATGTCGTCCTCGTCCCGCACGCCATACGGCGCGTTCAGGGTATCGCCCAGGTACACGTACCGCTCATTCGGCATCAGATGCACCAGCTCCCGCAGCACCGAAATGCCGCCGACGCTGGAGTCGAATACGCCAATGGGCCTGTTGTCCATACGGAATACACCTCAGTCTCGCTGGAGTGGAGTGGTATCAGTACCATTATACAGCGAGTGGGTGCGGTTCGTCAAACGGGGCGTTGATCTGTAATGTCATCCCCTCCCCAAGCCGTCATCCTGAGCGACAGCGAAGGACCTTCCTCAAGCTATCATGGTATGAAGCTTGAAGAAGATCCTTCGCTGCGCTCAGGATGACGGCATGGGGAGGGGATGACCTCATCAATACCCCTTAGCTATACTTCAACGGCCTCTTCACCGTGTACGACGCGTACTTGCTCACATTCGTCACATTGCAGCTCACGGTGTTTCCGCCCTGCTCGATCAACATCATCTGGGTCTTGGCGGCGTCGGTGTAGTACAGGAACATGATCACATGGCTGCCGCTGCGGTTCAGGATGTCGCCGGGGCGCATGGTGTTCTTGCCGGTGATGGTGCGGTAGAAGTTGCTGCTCTGGATCATCACTGTGTTCAGGTAGGACGCGGAGTGGCCGGTGCCCCAGATGGACATGGACACAAACGAGGAGCAGTCGCAGCCCACATAATACTTGTTCAGCCGCTTGTTCGTCAGGTCGTATACGCGGGTAGAGCCGCTTTTCAGCTTCATGTAGCCCTGGGCCACGGCCTTCGCCAGGTTGAACTGGCGGTTTGCATAGTTCATGCTCGAGCCGTGCTGGATGTACGGCATGCCGTAATAGAGCTTGCCCGATTTAAAGTCGTTGGTGGCGCTCAGCGCGCTGTTCCAGTAGGTGATCTTGTCGTCCGTTTCCCAGGCGATGCCGTAGTTGACGAACGCGTTGTTGATGGCCTCTTTGCGCGCCTGCTGCTCGCTGGCCGAGATGGCGCCGCTGTTCTTCAGGTTGGTCAGCTCTGAGAACGCGCTGTTCTTGATGGCGTCGATCTTCGCCAGGTTTTCTTTGACATCGTCCTTGTCGTCGGCCGTGGTGCGCGCGGGTAGCGTGGTGACCTTGGACGCGCTGGACACGGTGACCTTGATGGAATCGGCGAGCTTGGTGCCCTTGGCGGTGACGGTGATCGTCGCCACGCCAGTGTCCTTGCAGGTGATCCTACCGGTCACTTCGTCCACGGCCACGATCTTACTGTTGGACGAGGTGAACACGGCGTCGTCCCGGGCGCCGCTGGGCGAGACGCTGTATTCCAGCGTGGCCGTGTCGCTCTTGACGAAGTACAGGTTGCTGCCGTAGCTTTCCAGGAACGCGATGGCGCTGGGCGCGTTGGGGTCCGCCACGGTGATGCTGCGGATCATTTTCACGTCCGCGTTGTACTTGGACACTGCAGCGATCTGCACATTGCCGATCTTCAGCGCCGTGACCAGGCCGTCGACCGTGACCGTCGCCACGTTTTTATTGCTGGTCTTCCATGTGATGCCGGAGGACGCGGTTTCGGGCTTCACAGCTGCCTTGAGCTGCAGTTTTTGGCCCACGGTCATGGTCTTGTCGTCGGGGGTGATCTGGATGGACTGGGGCGCCTTCGGATTGGAGACGGACACGGTCACGACCTTCGACAGGCTGGTGTTGCGCTTGGAGCGCACGGTGACCTGGGTCTTGCCCACTTTCTTTCCGAGCACGACGCCCTTGGTGCTCACGGTGGCGACCTTGGCGGATTTGCTGGCGTAGGCGGTGTCCGTGGCGGAGCCCTCGGGCAGGTAGGTGGGCACGATCTCAAATCGCTCGCCCACCGCCAGCGTGATCTCGCCGGGGGCGGCCAGAGACGAAGGCCGCGCGGTGTCGGCGACCGTGACCTTGATCTTGGTCCACTTGGTGCCGCCCGCGGGCTTCGCACCGACGGTGGTGCTGCCACGCTTTTTCGCGGTGATGATGCCCTTGCTGGACACCATGGCGATGGACTTGTTGCCCGTGGCCCAGGTGACCTTCTGCGATGCGCCGGCGGGCAGCACTTTCGCCGTAAGCTGCATCATCTTCGTGCCCGCCAAGTCCAGCTTCACGCTGGCTTGGGTGATCTCCACCTTCTGCGCTTTCGGCGCGGCAAAGACCTGGGCCGGCATCGCACTCACCATCAGCGCCAGCGCCAGGATCATCAGTAGAGCCCTCTTTGTCCTCTGCATCGAACCTGTACCTCCAACAAGAAGTCATGTGTATGACATTTGATCGCATTTTATTTCAATTATATTACACATTTACGCATAATGCAAGGCTTTTCCGGAACCGAAACACAAATTCCGCATTTGACGCGGGCGTGTGAATCCTGTATAATCGGTCATACAGGGACAACATCTTACAACGCGAAAGGGGCTTATCATCATGCAGGCCGAACAAAAAAAGTCGGGCGTGTCCATCGGCAACTGGATGGGGACACAGTTCTTGCTGATCATCCCGGTGGTGAATCTGATCCTGTTGATCGTGTGGGCGATCACATCCGCCAACCGCACCAAGCGCAACTTCTGCATCGCCGCCCTGATCTGGATCGCCCTCTGCGTCGCAGTCACCGCATGCGGCATCGTTTTCTTCGGCCCGCAGATCGTCGACTTCTTAAAGGGCCTGAACGACTCGCTGGCCGCGATGTAGGGGCTCTGTTGGGCCGCCCTCCACCCCGTCATCCTTAGCTTCCCACCGTCAACCTGAGCTTCCCACCGTCATCCTGAGCGCAGCGAAGGACCTTCCTGGAACCCAATGTCCTGGAGGTTGAGGCAGGTCCTTCGCTGGGCTCAGGTTGACGGCGCGGAGGTCCGGGTGACGGGG
>JAVBUD010000113.1:0-6836 GCA_031555755.1 Eubacteriales bacterium
CCCTACTTTCCCCCAGCCCCCCCCCCCCGGGCTTCCTCACCGCCACGCGCCGCGAACTCATCAAATTATTTTTTCCTTGTTTTTTTGTGGTGCGCTGCCCGGCGCTACTTATCCACCGCGAAGGGGGACGGATGACACGGACAATCGTGGAGCCCTCACTTCTTCGCAAACGCCCGTATGTACCCCATCACATTCTTGACCCCGTCCTGGCCCTTTTCCTTTTCCATGTTCTCGATCAGCTCGCCGCGGCCCTTGTACAGCTCGTGCACGCGCTTGATCAGCGTCTCCGTGGTCATGTCCTCCTGCATCAGCACGTGCGCCAGATGCCGCTTTTCCACGGACTTGGCGTTGTCGATCTGGTCGCCCCGGCTGGCGGACAGCGGGTAGGGGATCAGCAGCGACGGCTTGTTCAGCGCCAGCAGCTCGCACACGGTGTTGCTCCCGGCTCGGGAGATCACGATGTCTGCGGCGGCGTAGGCATGGGGCATCTCCTCGTCCAGGTACTCGATCTGGCGATAGTTCGGCGTGCCCTCCAGGCTGTCGGACAGGTTGCCTGTGCCGCACAGGTGCAGCACCTGGAACACCTTCGTCAGCTCTGGCAGCGCCTCGCGCACGGTGTGGTTGATGGACTGCGCGCCGCTGGAACCGCCTGTGATCATCAGCACCGGTCGGCTGTCGTCGAACCCGAAGAACTTCAAGCCCTGGATCTTGTCCGATTTGAACAGCTCCGGGCGCAGCGGCGTGCCCACGTACGCGCCCTTGTCGCCTGAGAGCTTCGCGGCCTCGGGGAATGTGCACAGTAGCTTCTTGGCAAACGGCGCGGCCAGTCTGTTCGCGAGGCCGGGCGTCATGTCGGACTCGTGCACCAGCACCGGCACATGGTTCAGCGCCGCGCCGTAGATGACCGGCACCGACACGAACCCGCCCTTGGAGAACACGATGGACGGCTTGAGCTTGAAGATCAGCGACGCCGCCTGCAGCGCGCCCGCCAGCACGCGGAACGGGTCGGACAGGTTTTTCAGGTCCATGTAGCGGCGCAGCTTGCCCGATTTCACGGCGTGATAGGTCACGCCGTCCACCTTGCCGATGAGGGTTTTCTCGATGCCGTCCTCGGAGCCGATGTAGTGCACGTCGAACCCCTCGCGCTGCAGCGGGCCGATCAGGGCCAGGTTCGGCGTCACATGCCCGGCGGTCCCGCCGCCGGTCAACACAATGCGCTTCAAAAATGCGACTCCCTTTCAAATGGCAAAATCAGACCACATTATCGTCATTATAGCATACGGATGCGAAAAAAGTTTTAGCTTGATGTAAACCCCCTTTTTTTAATGGTGAAAATCGGTTACACTGAAGACCAGTACAATTGTATGCCGCGATGCATGGGTGTGTGCTTCCCACAGCGTCCCGTCACCTCCGTTGTCATCCTGAGCGAAGTCGAAGGATCTCCCCCGCGTGAGCGGACATCCTTTGATAGGAAAGCGTCGCCTGCGGGTGGGGAGATCCTTCGACTTCGCTGGCGCTTCGCTCAGGATGACAGCGGGGGTGTAGCGCCGTATCATCAAACACTTGCGAATGAACCGGAGGTATCCATCATGAGCTACCAAGCCCTCTACCGCGCGTGGCGGCCCGAGGGGTTCTCGACCATCGTCGGTCAGGAGCCCATCACCACCACGCTCGTCAACCAGATCAAGACCGGGCGGATTGGCCACGCCTACCTGTTCTGCGGCAGCCGGGGCACGGGCAAGACGACCACCGCCAAGGTGTTCGCCCGGGCCATCAACTGCCTACAGCCCAAGGAAAACGGCGATCCCTGCGGGACGTGCGAGGCCTGCCGCGCGCTGGCGATGGACGCCAACATGGACGTGATCGAGATCGACGCCGCCTCCAACAACGGCGTGGATGAGATCCGCGAGCTCCGGGACAAGATCAAGTATCCGCCCAGCGTGGGCCGGTACAAGGTCTACATCGTGGACGAGGTGCACATGCTATCGTCGGGCGCGTTCAACGCGCTGCTGAAGACATTGGAGGAGCCGCCCAGTCATGCGGTGTTTATCCTGGCCACCACGGAGCCGCAGAAACTGCCCGCCACGATCCTGTCCCGCTGCCAGCGCTACGACTTCAAGCGCATTTCGGCTCAGGGCATCGTGGGCAAGCTGCAAATGGAGCTGGCCGCAATGGGCCGCGATGCGGAGCCAGAAGCGCTGTCCGACATCGCCCGAGCGGCCGAGGGCGGCATGCGCGATGCGGAGAGCCTGCTGGACATGTGCCTGGCCTATTCCGGCGGCACGGTGACCGCCGCGCTGGTGCGCGACGTGCTGGGCGCGACGGACCGGGCGGGGCTGTTTGCCTTCGCGAGCGCGCTGAGTGCGGGCGACGCCGCCGAGGCGCTGCGCCAGATCGACCGCCAGATGCGCGAGGGCCGCGACGCCCAGGTTTTCGCCCGCGAGGCGGCGGGCCACATGCGCGCGCTGATGCTGGCGCAGCTAATGCCGGGTGAGCTGGCGGGGCTGCTGGACCTGGCGCAGGAGGACGCCGCGCGGTACACCGAGCAGGCGCACGGCGTGGCCCAGGAAAAGCTGGCCCGGATCATGGAGCTGTTCACCCGGGCCGAAGCGGAGCTGCGCTGGGCCAGTCAGCCCAGAAGCGTGCTGGAGCTGTGCGCGGTCAGGGCCTGCCGCCCCGAGCGCGAGCAGAGCGTGGAGGCGCTGCTGGAGCGCGTGCAGGCGCTGGAGGCGAAGCTGGCCGGCGGCGCATTCGTGGCGGCGCCCGCGCAGTCGGCGCCCGCAATTCCCCAGCCAACAGAAGACGACGAGCCGCCCTTCGACATGGTCGTCCCCACCGACCCCGAACGGGTGCTCGCCCCCGCCGCTCCGTCGTCCCCAACCCCATCGCCCTCCACCGCCACCCCGCCCGAATGGACCGCCGCCGCGGCGCTCGTCAAAGAAAAGGACAAGGGCCTATTCGGCCCGCTCTCCAAGCTCAGCCGCGTCCAGATCGACGGCGACACCGCCCGCATACTGTTCCAGAAAAAGGACAACATGTACATGAACCTGCTCCGCGCGGAGTCAAAGCTGAAACAGCTGGAAGCGCTGATCAGCGAGGCGTTCGGAAGGCCCATGCGCGCTGTCATCGCCGAGGACGCGCCCGGTGGCAGCAAGCCCGTCGTCGCCTCCGCCCCGGCCCGAAGCAACATCGAGCAGGTCTACGACGTGTTCGGCAGGGACGTGGTGTCGGTGGTGGACGAGCTGTAGGCGCTCAGGATGACGGCGCAGTGGGGACGCGCAAACAAAGTGAGTCGGGATTAACCTCAGCTCTCTTTACGAATACGCTCATAGCGGGGTATAATACCCCAATCATCCTATCAGAAAGGGAGTTGCCACTTATGGACATCACGCTCGTACGTCAACTGTACCAATCACAACCCAAAGAGGCGCTCTCTAATTGCACGGTGAGCGGTTGGGTTCGCACACTGCGCGATTCGAAGGCGTTCGCGTTCATCGAGCTGAACGACGGATCGCACTTCAAGAACCTGCAGATCGTGCTCGAGGAGGAGACCCTCGAAGGCTACAAGCAGCTCGTGCGCGACATCGGTGTAGGCGCATCCATCCGAGCCACCGGCACGCTGGTGATCACGCCGGACGCCAAGCAACCGTTTGAGCTGAAGGCCACCCAGGTCGAGCTGATCGGCCAGAGTCCCAGCGATTATCCGCTGCAGAAAAAGCGCCACACCCTGGAATACCTGCGCACCATCCAGCACCTGCGCCCTCGCGCGAACCTGTTCCAGTGCGCGTTCCGCGTCCGCTCGGTGGCCGCCCAGGCCATCCACCGCTACATGCACGACCGCGGGTTCGTGTACGTGCACACCCCGATCTTCACCGGCAGCGACTGCGAGGGCGCGGGCGAGATGTTCCAGGTCACCACGCTGGACATCGCAAAGCCGCCGCGCGCCGAGTCCGGCGCCGTGGACTTCGACAAGGACTTTTTCGGCAAGCCCATCAGCCTGACCGTGTCCGGCCAGCTCAACGCAGAGGCGTTCGCGCTGGCTTTTCGGGATGTGTACACCTTCGGCCCCACATTCCGCGCCGAAAACAGCTACACCGCCCGCCACGCCGCCGAGTTCTGGATGATGGAGCCCGAGATGGCGTTCGCGACGCTGAAAGAGGACATGGACCTGCAGGAGGACCTGATCAAGTACCTGATCGAGGCGGTGCTCTGCGAGTGCCCGGAGGAGATGGCGTTCCTGAACGGGTTCGTGGACAAAGAATTGATCGAGCGGCTGACGCTGGTGAAGGACGCCGAGTTCGCCCGCTGCCCGTATACCGAGGCGGTGGAGATCCTGCGGCAGTCGGGCGTACAGTTCGAGTATCCCGTGAGCTGGGGCTGCGACCTGCAGACCGAGCACGAGCGGTACCTGACCGAAAAGCACTTCGGGCGGCCCGTGTTCGTCACGGACTATCCCAAGGAGATCAAGTCGTTCTACATGCGCCAGAACGACGACGGCAAGACAGTCGCCGCAGCCGACCTGCTGGTGCCCGGCATCGGCGAGCTGTGCGGCGGCAGCCAGCGCGAGGAGCGCCTCGATGTGCTGGAGGCGAAGATTGTGGAGCTCGGGATGAAGCCCGAGGACTATTGGTGGTACCTGGAGCTGAGAAAGTTCGGCAGCGTGCCCCACGCGGGATTCGGCATGGGGTTTGAGCGGCTGATCATGTACCTGACCGGCATCGCGAACATAAGGGACGTGCTGCCCTTCCCGAGGACGACGAGGAACGCGGAGTTCTGATAAGCTTTCGCATTGTCATCCGCCCCCATGCCGTCATCCTGAGCGCAGCGAAGGATCTTCTTCAAACTTTCATTCAGGTACAGTTTGAGGAAGGTCCTTCGCGGCGCTCAGGATGACGGCGCTTTTCTGGCGGACGACGTGCATTTTGCGCATCACTGTTAACACACCCGCGCTATTCCCCTCCGCCCGATCCTGTTATACTACCCAACGTCAATTGCATAACAGACAGTTCGCGGCCCTCCTGTCTTTAAACAAAACCAGGTAATTGCACCAGGGCGCACTTTGTAGTGCGCCCTGTGTTTTGAGGGGCGTGCCGCGGCGCGCCCCTCAACTCTTGGGCCGCGCCATCCCCATACGACACGAAGGAGGCCCACCCTATGAAGAAGTACCTATCCGCCCGGTTCCTGACCCAGGCCGCGCTCACTGCGGCGATCTACACCGTCGTGACGCTGCTGCTGGCGCCATTCAGCTACGGCCAGCTGCAGGTGCGCGTGTCCGAGGCGCTGACGCTGCTGCCGATCCTCACGCCCGCCGCGGTGCCGGGGCTGTTCGTGGGCTGCCTGCTCGCCAACCTGTTCAACCCTGCCGGTATCTCCATGCTGGACATCGTGTTCGGCTCGCTGGCCACGCTGGCCGCCGCCCTCTGCACCTACGCCCTCCGGGAAAAGCCGCTGCTGGCCGCCGCGCCGCCGGTGATTCTAAACGGGTTGGTGGTGGGCTGGGTGCTGATGGTGCAGTTTCAACTCCCCTACCTGGCCACGGCGGGCTGGGTCGGCCTGGGCGAGCTGATCGCCTGTTATGCGCTGGGCTTCCCGCTGCTGTGGGCGCTGAAAAAGCTGCCGCAGCGGACGTTTGCTCTGTGAGCTTCGACGGGACCATTGCGAAATAAGTCGAAATATGTTACATATTTCCACAGCCACAACTGTTAAGATGTGGCTGTTTTCCTTGAAAAAGAAACGCCCGTGTAATATAATGGGATTTGTAATGCAATGCAAGGAGGGTGAATGCGGTGCATATACAGTCCCGGACACGGAGAATGCTGCTCTGCTTGATCACGCTGCTGGTGCTCACGATCGGGTGGACGGGGTCCGCTATTGCGGCCAGTGCAAAGGTCTCGGTCGGCAGCGCGGGGATCTACAGATCCACGGGATCGAAGTCGCCCGCCGTGAAGGTGAAGCGCGGCACGTCTCTGACGGTGCTGAACGAGGGCAGCAAGTGGCTGCGCATCCGCTACAAGGGCAAGGTCGGCTTCATCAAAAAGTCGGCCGTGAAGAAAGCCCAGGCAAAGCCAGGCGCGTCCTCCAAGGCCGCCAAGAAGAAGTCGAAGGTCTCCCTGCGCATGCTGAAGCCCGGCGCGTCCGGCGCGGCGGTGAAGCAGGTGCAGCAGCGGCTGGCCGCCAAGGGCTACTTGGCCAAAGGCGGCGTGACCGGCGGCTACGGCAGCGCCACCAGGACCGCCGTGCGCAAGTTCCAGATGTTCAATTCGCTGTCCATCAGCGGCACGGCCACGGTCGCCACCCAGAAAAAGCTGTTCTCGTCCAGCGCGAAAGCCGAGCCGAAGGTGTCCATGGAGCCCTGGAACCAGAGCCAGATCGACATCAAATTCCCCAACCGCAGCAGCGCCACGATCATCGACCTGTCCACCGGCACGCGCATACGCATCCGGCGGCTGTACGGCTCCAACCACTGCGACGTGGAGCCCGCCACCAAGTCGGACACTGTGAAGCTGAAGGCCGTCTACGGCGGCAAGTGGTCCTGGGACAGCCGGGGCGTGGTGCTGATCGCGGGCGGGAAATGCTTCGCGGCGGCCATCAATTCCATGCCTCACGGCGGGCAGCTCAGCCGGACGAACAACTATCCGGGCCAGTTCTGCCTGCATCTGAATGACAGCAAGACCCACGGCAGCGAAAAGGAAAACGCGGACCACCAGGCGAACGTGCGGAAGGTGTACGCGTACTTCAACTGAGGCGCGTGGCATGAAGTGCTCTCATCCCCCACGCCGTCATCCTGAGCGCAGCGAAGGACCTTCCTCAAACTCCATGCATTTGGTTTGAAGAAG
>JAVBUD010000154.1:0-12509 GCA_031555755.1 Eubacteriales bacterium
GGAAACACGGCCACGACGGCTGCTAACATCGCCAATGACATCGCCCATGTACTCGTCCGGCACCACGATTTCCACCTTCATCATCGGCTCAAGCAGCGCCGGATCGGCCTTGGCGAGTGCATCTTTAAACGCCATAGAACCGGCAATCTTAAACGCCAATTCGGAAGAGTCGACATCGTGATACGAGCCATCGTACACTGTGACGGAGAAGTCTACCACTTCGTATCCGCCCAGTCTGCCGCTCATCGCGGCTTCCTGAATGCCCGCGTCGATCGGAGCGATAAATTCCTTCGGAATTACGCCGCCGACGATCTTGTTGATAAATTCATAGCCTTCACCGGGCTGACGCGGCGCGATCTCGATCCAGCAGTGGCCAAACTGGCCATGACCGCCGGTCTGACGCACATAGCGGCCCTCGGCCTTGGCGGACTGCGTAATGCATTCCTTGTAGGCGACCTGCGGCTTGCCGACAGTGGCCTCGACCTTAAACTCGCGCAGCAGGCGGTCCACGATGATCTCCAGATGCAGCTCGCCCATGCCTGCGATGATCGTCTGGCCTGTGGCCTCGTCGCTGTATGCCTTGAAGGTCGGATCTTCTTCGGCGAGGCGCACAAGCGCCATGGTCATTTTGTCCTGACCAGCCTTGGTCTTGGGTTCGATCGCCACGCGAATAACGGGCTCCGGAAACTCCATAGACTCCAGGATGATCTGGTTCTTCTCGTCGCACAACGTATCGCCGGTCGTGGTGTCTTTGAAGCCCACGATGCCCGCAATGTCACCAGCGCGGATCTCATCAATTTCTTCACGATGGTTGGCGTGCATCCGAACGATGCGGCCCACGCGCTCGCGCTTGCCCTTTGTGGAGTTGTAGACATAGCTACCGGCGGTGATGCACCCGGAATACACACGGATGAAGGCCAGCTTGCCCACGAACGGATCCGCCATGATCTTGAAGGCCAAGGCTGAGAACGGCTCTTCGTCGGAGGAGATGCGCTCCACCACATCGTCGCTGTCTTTCAGCACACCTGTGATCGGCGGGATATCGATCGGGGAGGGCAGATAATCCACGATGGCGTCGAGCAGCGGTTGCACGCCCTTGTTGCGGGAGGATGTGCCGCACAGCACCGGGGTAATCTTGCCGTCAATGGTCGCCTTGCGGATGGCCGCTCTCAGCTCATCCACGGTCGGCTCCTCACCAGCAAAGAACTTCTCCAGCAGCGCGTCGTCGGTTTCGCAAACGGCTTCGACCATCATAGTGTGATACAACTCGGCATCGTCCTTGAGCTCGGCCGGGATGTCCACATCATCATGCTCGGTGCCCATCTCGTCGGTGTAGATGATGGCCTGCATGGTGATCAGATCGATCATGCCTTTGAACGTGCCCTCAGCCCCGATCGGGATCTGAATCGGCACGCTGTTGGCGCCCAACCGGTCCTTCATCATGGTCACCACGCGGTAAAAGTCCGCGCCGGTGATGTCCATCTTGTTGATATACGCGAGGCGCGGCACGCCGTACTTGGTGGCCTGACGCCAAACCGTTTCGGACTGCGGCTCCACGCCGCCCTTGGCGCAAAAGACAGCGACCGCGCCGTCCAGAACCCGGAGGGAACGCTCAACTTCGACGGTGAAATCGACGTGACCGGGCGTGTCGATGATGTTGATCTGGCAGCCTCGCCATTCGCAGGTCGTGGCGGCTGAAGTGATCGTGATGCCGCGCTCCTGCTCCTGCTGCATCCAGTCCATGGTCGCCATGCCTTCGTGGGTCTCCCCGACGCGGTGCACTCTCCCTGTAGAGAATAGAATGCGCTCGGTCGTTGTGGTTTTCCCGGCGTCGATATGGGCCATGATGCCAATATTACGAACGTGGTCAAGCGAATGTGTTCTCGCCATTGTCGTCATCCTCCTCCTTTCCGGCGGCTGCGCCGCTGCAGATCGCGATGCGGTTTTGTCTCGCTGCGATTGTGTCTGTGTGTGTGCCGGTCGATTGTGTAGAAATACTGGCTCAAGCGTTAACCTACTTACTGCTATGAATTACCAACGGTAGTGCGCGAACGCCTTGTTGGCTTCGGCCATCTTGTGCATGTCCTCGCGGCGCTTCACGGCGTTGCCGGCGTTGTTGCTGGCATCGAGGATCTCGGCGGCCAGGCGGTCGGACATGTTGCGCTCACTGCGCTTGCGGGCGAAGGTCACCAGCCAGCGCAGCGCCAGGGTCTGGCGGCGCTCGGGCCGGATCTCAACTGGGACCTGGTAGGTGGTGCCGCCGACGCGGCGGGCCTTGACTTCCAGGGCGGGCATGATGTTCGCGATGGCCTGGTTGAACACCTCGGCGGCGTCTTTTCCGGCCTTGCCGGCCACGCTCTCAAACGCATCGTAGACCACGGACTGGGCCACGCCGCGCTTGCCATCGTACATGATCTGGTTGACCAGCTTGGTCACGATGACGGAGTTGTATACGGGATCCGCAAGCACTTCGCGCTTGGGAATAAAGCCACGTCTGGGCATGATGTTCCCTCCATATCAATTGTTCTCGGGCAAATTGGGCCTGTGATTCATGTAAAGATCCCTGACCCGAACCGCTGCTCGCGTCTGCGCTTCGTTCCTCGCAAGCGCCCGCGTTCCTTCGGGGCATTGCGCATACCGGGCACAGCAGCCACAACCGCTGAGGGCCGTCGGGCAGATTTACTTCTTGGGCCGCTTCGCGCCGTAAAGGGAACGGCTCTGCATGCGCTTGGCCACGCCCGCCGCGTCCAGCGCGCCGCGGATGATGTGGTAGCGCGTGCCGGGCAGATCGCGGACCTTGCCGCCACGGATCAGCACAACGCTATGCTCCTGCAGGTTGTGGCCGATGCCGGGGATGTAGCAGGTACCCTCGATGAGGTTCGTCAGGCGAACGCGGGCGATCTTGCGGAGCGCCGAGTTCGGCTTCTTGGGGGTCAACGTCTTGACGGAAAGGCAGACGCCGCGCTTCTGCGGGCACTTCTGCAGAATGGGCGAGTTGGACTTGGTCGTCTGCTTCTGCCTGCCATGGCGGATCAACTGATTGATCGTTGGCAATTGAGGCACCTCCTGAAATTATGATCCTTCATTGTGAGCTCCCTATATTCGCGCGTCCGCAACCTCTCGGCAGCGCAAATTTGGCGATGTCATTGGGCCTTCAGCAGGCCCGCGGCGGCGGTCGGCACCTGCACCTGGCAGGCCTCCCCCAGCGCCTTCATGGTCGGAACTTCCTGGACGGCGACATGGTGCTTTTCGCACAGGTCGCCGATCTGGCGCGTGATGAACAGGTCCGCGTCCTGGGCGACGAACGCCAGCTTGACCTGGCCCTGTTCGATTGCCTTTACGAGGCGGCGCGTGCCGACCACCTTGGGTTCCGTCTTGAGTCTGAGCATGGGCCATTCCTCCATTCCGAACCTGTTAATGATATCAGTTTTGTGTAGAACTGACAAGTTAAGTTCTGTTTCGCGGGGGTTAATCGTTGGTGAGGTGGCAGGGGGGAACCCTCCTTCCACCGCTCACACGGTCCCCCTCCCTCCATGAGGGAGGCAGGGCTCAGAACCGGCTGAGCGATTCCAACGGCGCGATCTGCGATCGCGCATTCTCCCGTCGCGGGCCAAGTTGTCATATTGCCCTGATCGCGGTCAGATTCCGAGCGCGTCGAGCGCGAGCCTTTCCCACTATCGCCACGCTCAAGCAAAGCGAAGCGACCAGGGAGGTCCAGGAGGGATTTAATCCCTCCTGGCGGGGTCCAGGGGCAGCGCCCCTGGCGTCCCCCTCTTAGTACGTCTCCTTAACGGTGATATTCTTATACCGCTTCATGCCCGTGCCCGCCGGGATCAGCTTGCCGATGATGACGTTCTCCTTCAGGCCCAGCAGCGGATCGACCTTGCCCTTGATGGCGGCCTCGGTCAGCACGCGGGTGGTCTCCTGGAACGACGCGGCGCTGAGGAACGAGTCCGTGGCCAAGCTCGCCTTGGTGATGCCCAGCAGAATCCGCTTGGCGGTGGCGGGGTGCCCGCCGTTCATGATGGTCGACTCGTTTTCCTGCTCAAACTTGAAGATGTCCACCAGCGCGCCGGGCAGCAGCTGGGCGTCGTTGGCGTCGTCCACCTTGACCTTGCGCAGCATCTGGCGCACGATGACCTCGATGTGCTTGTCGGCGATCTCCACGCCCTGGCGGCGGTAGACCGACTGCACTTCCTTGACCTGGTACTCCTGCACGGCCTTGACGCCGAGGATGCGCAGCAGGTCGTGGGGGTTGATGGAGCCTTCGATCAGCTCGAAGCCCGCGTCCACATGGTCGCCCTCTTGGACGCGCATCTTGCTGCCGTAGTTCACGGGATAGCGCTTGACCTCATGGTCGGCGGAGGTGATCACGATCTCCTTGCGCTTTTTGTTGTCCACGGACATGGAGATCACACCGGAGATCTCGGCCAGGGTGGCCTCGCGCTTGGGCTTTCTGGCCTCGAACAACTCCTCCACGCGGGGCAGACCCTGGGTGATGTCCTCGCCTGAGGCCACGCCGCCTGCGTGGAACGTGCGCATGGTCAGCTGTGTGCCGGGCTCACCGATAGACTGGGCGGCGATGATGCCCACGGCCTCGCCCACGTCCACCAGCTTGCCGTTGGCCATGTTCGCGCCGTAGCAGCGCGCGCACACGCCGTGCTCATTGCGGCAGGTCAGCACGGAGCGCACCTGCATTTCCTTGATGCCCGCGTTCACGATCGCCACGGCCACGTCGTGGGTGATCAGCTCGTTCATGGCGCACAGCAGCGCGCCGGTCTCCGGGTGCTTCACGTCCTCGGCACTGACGCGGCCGCGGATGCGGTCCTGCAGGCCCTCGATCTGCTCGCCGTCGGCCACGATGTCCTGCACGGTCAGGCCGCGCACGCGCTCGCCGCGGGATTCAAAGCAGTCCACCTCGCGCACGATGATGTCCTGGGCCACGTCCACCAGGCGGCGGGTCATGTAGCCCGAGTCGGCGGTTCTGAGCGCGGTGTCGGCCAGGCTCTTGCGCGAGCCGTGGGACGAGATGAAGAACTCGAGCACCGACAGGCCCTCGCGGAAGTTCGCGCGAATGGGCAGCTCGATGATCTTGCCCGAGGGCGAGGCCATCAGTCCGCGCATGCCGGCCAACTGGCGGATCTGGTTGACCGAGCCGCGGGCGCCTGACTGGGCCATCATGTTGATGGGGTTGAACGCGTCCAGGGACGCCATCACCTCTTTGGTGACCTCGTTGGTGGCATTTTCCCAGATGCCGATGACGCTGGTGTAGCGCTCGTTCTCGGACAGTCGGCCGCGCTTGAACTCGCGCTCAATCTTGTGCGCCTGCACCTCGGCCACGTCCAGGATCTCTTTTTTCTTGCCGGGCACCACGATGTCGGCCACCGACACGGTGACCGCGCCGCGCGTCGAGTATTTGAAGCCCAGCGCCTTGATCTTGTCCAACATCTGCGCGGTGATGGTCACGCCGTGCACGCGATAGCAGTTGTCGACGATCTTGCCCAGCTGCTTTTTGTCCACGACGGTGTCCACTTCCAGCTTGAACATGTCGTCGACGGTCTCGCGCGGGGCCATGCCCATGTCCTGCGGAATCGCGCCGTTGAAGATCACGCGGCCGATGGTGGTCTTGACCAGTTGCACATGCTGCTCGCCGCCGATGTATTTCTTCATGCGGATGTTGCACACCGCCTGCAGCGACAGCACGCCCGTCTGGTAGGCCATCAGCGCCTCGTCGATGTCGGTGAAGAACTTGCCCTCACCCGGCGCGCCCTCGCGCACCTGGGTCAGATAATAGCAGCCCATGACCATGTCCTGGGTCGGCGACACGACGGGCTTGCCGTCCTGGGGCTTGAGGATGTTGTTCGCGGACAGCATCAGGAACCGCGCCTCGGACTGCGCCTCCATGGAGAGCGGCACGTGCACGGCCATCTGGTCGCCGTCAAAGTCGGCGTTGAACGCGGTACACACCAGCGGATGCACCTTCAGCGCCTTGCCCTCGACCAACACCGGCTCGAAGGCCTGGATGCCCAGGCGATGCAGCGTGGGCGCGCGGTTCAGCATGACCGGGTGATCCCGGATGACCTCCTCGAGCACGTCCCACACCTCGGGCTTGAGCCGCTCCACGGCGCGCTTGGCGGTCTTGACATTCACCGCGCTGCCCTGATTCACCAGGCGCTCGATGACGAACGGCTTGAACAGCTCCAGCGCCATCTCCTTGGGCAGGCCGCACTGGTACAGCTGCAGGTTGGGGCCGACGACGATGACGGAGCGGCCCGAATAGTCCACGCGCTTGCCCAGCAGGTTCTGGCGGAACCGGCCCTGCTTGCCGCGCAGCAGGTCGGAGAGCGACTTCAGCTGGCGTCCGCCCGCACCGGTCACGGCGCGGCCCCTCCTGCCGTTGTCGATCAGCGCGTCCACAGCCTCCTGCAGCATGCGCTTTTCGTTGCGCACGATGATGTCCGGCGCGCCCATCTCCAGCATGCGCTTGAGGCGGTTGTTGCGGTTGATCACGCGGCGGTACAGGTCGTTCAGGTCGGCGGTGGCGAACCGGCCGCCGTCCAGCTGCACCATGGGCCGCAGCTCCGGCGGGATGACGGGCACCACGTCCATGATCATCCATTCCGGCTTGTTGCCGGACGTACGGAACGCCTCCACCACTTCCAGTCGCTTTACGATGCGCGTGCGCTTCTGGCCCTCGGTCTCGCGGCCCGTCTCTTTTTTCGAGAGCTTCACGATCTCCTCGTGCAGCTCCTTTGAGAGCGCCTCCAGGTTCAGCTCGCGCAGCATCTCGCGCACGGCGTCCGCGCCGATGCCGACCCGGAACGCGTCGCTGCCCAGCTCCTGCAGCTTGCGCTGATACTCCGCCTCGTACAGCAGCTGGTGCTTTTCCAGGGTCGTCTCGCCCGGGTCCAGCACGACGTACGCCGCGAAATACAGGATCTGCTCCAGCGCCCTGGGCGAGACGTTCAGCAGCATGCCCATGCGGCTGGGGATGCCCTTGAAGTACCAGATGTGGCTGACGGGCGCGGCCAGCTCGATATGGCCCATGCGCTCGCGGCGGACCTTGGCCTTGGTGACCTCCACGCCGCACTTGTCGCAGATGACGCCCTTGAACCGGGTGCGCTTGTATTTTCCGCAGTTGCACTCCCAATCCTTGGTGGGCCCGAAGATGCGCTCGCAGAACAGGCCGTCGCGCTCGGGCTTCAGGGTTCTATAGTTGATCGTCTCGGCCTTTTCGACCTCGCCATGAGACCAGCTCCGGATCATCTCCGGCGACGCGAGTCCGATTTGGATGGAGTCCATTTTCGTCAATTCAAACAAGAGAGTCTCTCCTTCCACTTGTTCAGAGCAGCACGACCGCACCGTGAGGCGGGCGCTTGCCCCCGCCGCCTCCCGCCGGGGACGTCGCTCACGCGGCGGCGGGAGCAAGCCCCCGCCCTACAGCGGTCCACTTAGAAATCATCGTCCAAGAGGTCGTCATCCAGCGACAGCTCGTCGAAGTCGAAGCTCTCGGCGTCGGCGGGCTCTTCCTCGTCCTCGAAGACCTCTTCCAGGCCGATGGCGATGTCGTCCTTGATGCCGTCCGCGGCGTCCTTCTGGTCCTCGTCCAGCTCGCGAATCTCGATGACCTGCTTGTCCTCCGACAGCACCTTGATGTCCAGCGCCAGCGACTGCAGCTCCTTGATCAGCACCTTGAACGACTCCGGCACGCCCGGATCGGGGATGTTTTCGCCCTTGACGATGGCTTCGTAGGTCTTCACGCGGCCCACCACGTCGTCGGACTTCACGGTCAGAATCTCCTGCAGCACATGCGCCGCGCCGTAGGCCTCCAGGGCCCACACTTCCATCTCGCCGAAGCGCTGGCCGCCGAACTGGGCCTTGCCGCCCAGGGGCTGTTGGGTCACCAGGCTGTACGGGCCGGTGGAGCGGGCGTGGATCTTGTCGTCCACCAGGTGATGCAGCTTCAGCATGTACATGTAGCCCACGGTCACCGGGTTGTCAAACGGGTCGCCGGTTCTGCCGTCGTAGACCCGCAGCTTGCCGTCGCGGTTGATCCCGCACTCACCGAACTGGATCGCGGGGCGCCCGTCGGGGCGGAACAGGTCCTCATTGTGCACATTGCCCGCGGCTTCCAGGCAGTCCATGATGTCGATCTCGGACGCGCCATCAAAGACCGGTGTGGCCACATGCCACCCGAGCGCCTTGGCAGCCAGGCCCAGATGGACCTCCAGCACCTGGCCGATGTTCATGCGGCTCGGCACGCCCAGCGGGTTGAGCACGATGTCCAGAGGCGTTCCATCCGGCAGGAACGGCATGTCTTCCTCGGGCAGGATGCGGCTGACGACGCCCTTGTTGCCGTGGCGGCCGGCCATCTTGTCGCCGACACTGATCTTTCTTTTCTGGGCGATGTACACGCGCACCATCTGGTTCACGCCCGGCGACAGCTCGTCCTTGTTCTCGCGGGTGAACACCTTCACGTCCACCACGATGCCGAACTCGCCGTGGGGCACCTTCAGCGACGTGTCGCGCACTTCGCGGGCCTTGTCGCCGAAAATGGCGCGCAGCAGCCGCTCTTCGGCGGTCAGCTCGGTCTCGCCCTTGGGCGTGACTTTTCCGACCAGGATGTCGTTGGCGCGGACTTCGGCGCCGATGCGGATGATGCCGCGCTCGTCCAGGTCGCGCAGCGCGTCTTCGCCGACGCCGGGGATGTCCCTGGTGATCTCCTCCGGCCCCAGCTTCGTGTCGCGGGCCTCGGATTCGTATTCCTCGATGTGGATCGAGGTGTAGACGTCGTCCTTGACCAGCCGCTCGCTGATCAAAATGGCGTCCTCATAGTTGTAGCCTTCCCAGGTCATGAACCCGATCAGCACGTTCCGGCCCAGCGCGATCTCGCCCTCGTCGGTGGACGGGCCGTCGGCGATGACCTGCTTGTGGGCGATGTGCTCGCCCGGCTTCACGATCGGGTGCTGGTTGATGCAGGTGCCCTGGTTGCTGCGGGCGAATTTCGACAGGCGGTAGGCCTGCTCGCGTCCGTCGTCCTGCTTGACGATGACCTCGTCGGCGGTGACGCGGGACACGGTGCCCGCGCCCTTTGAGAGCGTCACCACGCCCGAGTCGCAGGCGGCCTTGAACTCAATGCCCGTGCCCACGATGGGCGCCTCGGGGATCAGCAGCGGCACGGCCTGGCGCTGCATGTTCGAGCCCATCAGCGCGCGGTTGGCGTCGTCGTTTTCCAGGAAGGGGATCATGCCGGTGGCCACCGAGATGAGCTGGCGCGGGCTGACGTCGATGTAGTCCACGTCGCTGTGGTCCACCTCGATGATCTCTTCCCGGCGGCGCACGGTGACGCGCTCCTTGACAAACGCGCCGTCGTCCTTCAGCATCTCATTGGCCTGGGCGATGGTGTACTGGTCCTCCTCGTCGGCGGTCATGTACACCACTTCGTTGGTGGCGCAGTGGGTCACCTGGTCGATCTTGCGGTAGGGCGCCTCCATGAACCCGTACTCGTTGATGCGGGCATAGGTGGCCAAGCTGCCGATCAGGCCGATGTTCGGGCCTTCAGGCGTCTCGATGGGGCAGATGCGGCCGTAGTGGGAATAGTGCACGTCGCGGACGGCGAACGAGGCGCGGTCGCGGTTCAGGCCGCCAGGGCCCAGTGCCGACAGGCGGCGCTTGTGCGTCAGCTCCGCCAGCGGGTTGGGCTGGTCCATGAACTGGGACAGCTGGGAGCTGCCGAAAAATTCCTTGATGGCGGCGGATACGGGCCGGATGTTGATCAGGTCCTGGGGCCTCACTTTGTCCAGGTCCTGGATCGCCATGCGCTCCTTGACCACGCGCTCCAGCCTCGACAGGCCGACGCGAATCTGGTTCTGCAGCAGCTCGCCCACGGAGCGCAGGCGGCGGTTGCCCAGATGGTCGATGTCGTCGATTTCGCCCACGCCGTGGAACAGGCCCACCTGGTAGCTGGCCGAGGCCACAATGTCGTCGATGAGGATATATTTCGGGATGAGCTTCCCTTTGTGCTCGTCGATGGCCTGGCCGAGCGCGATGCCGTCTTCCTTGCACTGGGCGATGACGGCCGCCAGGGCAGTCATGTGCACGCGCTCTTTGAGGGGCTGCTTCTGCGGGTCGTACTGGGCGTACAACTCCGGCTCAGTGTCCTTCATGTACGCGTCGAAGTCCACGAAGTTGTTGCCCATGACCTTCAGGTCGTAGCCGTCCACGGTGATCGACACGGCGTTCAGCCCCGCGTCCTGGATGGCGACTGAGGCCTCGCGGGAGATGGTCTCGGCCTTCTGGCACAGCACCTCGCCGGTGGCGGGATGCACGATGTCTTCGGCGGCCACGCGGCCGCGGATGCGGCCCGAGAGGGCCAGCTTTTTGTTGAACTTATACCGGCCCACGCGGGCCAGGTCATACCGCTTTGGGTCAAAGAACAGCGAGTTGATCAAATTCGTCGCCGAGTCCACGGACGGCGGCTCGCCCGGGCGCAGCTTGTTATAGATCTCAATCAGCGCCTGCTCGCGGCGGGTCTTGATGCGCTCACTGCGGTCCTCCGCGGACGCGTCGCGGGCGATGGTGGCCGCCATGCGCTCGTCGTTGCCGAACATGTCCACCAGCGTGGTGTCTGAATCGTAGCCCAGCGCGCGCAGCAGCACCGTCAGGGGCAGCTTGCGGGCGCGGTCGATGCGGGCGTACAACACGCCGTTGGAGTCGGTCTCGTACTCGATCCAGGCGCCGCGGTTGGGGATCATGGTGCAGGAGAACAGGTTGTTGCCCGACTTGTCGATGGACTTCGCGTAGTAGACGCCCGGAGAACGGACCAGCTGCGACACGATGACGCGCTCCGCGCCGTTGATGACGAAGGTGCCGTACTCGGTCATGAGCGGGAAATCGCCCATGAACACTTCGGACTCCTTGATCTCGTGGGTCTCGGTGTTCGTGAGCCGGACCGTCACCTTCAGCGGCGCGGCGTAGGTGCTGTCGCGCTCCTTGCATTTTTCGACGGTGTATTTCGGCGCGTCGTCCAGGCTGTAGTCGATAAACTCCAGAATGAGGCTCTCGGAGTAGTCGGTGATGGGCGACACATCGCGCAGCACCTCTCTGAGGTCCTCCTTCAGGAACCGCTGATAGGAGTTCTTCTGGATCTCGATCAGGTCGGGTACGGGTAGTGTCTCCGTGATGCGGGCAAACGACATGCGCGTGCGCTTGCCGTTTTGGACCGCATGTTCATGACACACTTGCTTTTTGTTCTCCATGTAGCCGTGTCCCCTCCTTGTGGTTGATCAACGATATCGATGGGTTAAATTTCGGCGAAATGCCTCTTGACGCGCGTTTCGGTTGGGTGTACAATACCGGAAGCGAGCCGCACGAGTTGGGCCCCAAACCCGGGAAAAAGGGGCCATTTCGCCGAAAAAGCGATAACTGTGCAATTATCTATAATATCACCCTTTTTTGCGCCTGTCAATGCATAGGCGCACATCTTTTGGACCATATACGCCGGTTTTCTGCCGATTTAACCTGAATATGCAGCTTGTCCAGACTTTGCCAGGCCTCGTCCGGTCATGTTCCGGGCGGTTCATTCCAGAAAATGGCAGCCGAAACATCGTGGCTAAATCTGATGGATTTTTATTCAGGCATTATCTAGTTTTGCAAGTTTTCATTCAATGCATCTTCCAGGTGCGCTGGAACGTCTTAACAGGTACATAGAATAGTAGGCCGATGCGCGAGGATCGGCAAGGGGGTAGAAACCGGATGAAGGAGAAGCTGGTTCGTGTATTGGCGCTGATGGTGGTGTTGGCGCTGATGTTGCCCGCGCTGGCGCTGGCGCGAGACTATTACTGGATCGACGACAGCGACACGCGCCGCCTGACGCGGGCGGAGCTGAGCGATTACGACAAAGACGACCTGGGCTATATCCGCAACGAGATCCTGGCCCGCCACGGGTATCCGTTCCAGACCGAGAAATACGCCGATTATTTCGGGAGTCAAGATTGGTACGAGCGCGACGAGGGCTTCAGCTTCGACCGGCTGTCCGCCACCGAGGCGCGGAATGTGGAACTGATCAAGCAACTGGAAGCGGAATATGGCGAGGACGAGGACACCGACCGTGTGGACGAAGACTACATCATCTCGGACAGCGATGTGCGGCTGCTGACGAAGTCGGAGCTGCGGTCGTATTCGCTGGATGATCTTGGGTATATTCGGAACGAGATCTTGGCGCGGCATGGGTATCCGTTTAAGACGGAGAAGTACCGGGATTATTTTGAGAACATGTGGTGGTATGAGCGCGACGAAAACTTCGACTACAACTGGCTGAGCAGCACGGAGTCGAAAAATGTGGAGCTGATCAAGAAGATCGAACAGGAAAAGACCCGCTAAAACGCGCAACGACACGCCCCTGTAGGGCGGGGGCTTGCCCCCGCCGCCCCGCGTGAGCGCGCCACCCCTCGTCATCCTCCCCCCCACGCGGTCATCCTGAGCGCAGCGAAGGACCTTCCTCAAACTTC
>JAVBUD010000015.1:0-25194 GCA_031555755.1 Eubacteriales bacterium
CCCCGCGTCCATCCTGTCCGACCTTCCGGCCCTCCCTCCCCCTTTGATATGGTTTATGATCGGTCGCGGCTCCCTGGTGGACGGCGTGGACTCAGGTTGACGGCGTGGACTCAGGATGACGGCAGCGGCTCAGAACAACAACCGCGCATTTGAGCAAGTGTTGCGCCGATCAGACGGGGGCTTTTCCGTAGTAGGCGTTTTTGTAGATGTCCATGATCTCAGTCACCAGCGGATAACGTGGGTTGGCGGTGGTGCACTGGTCTTCGAACGCGCGGTAGCTCATGGCTTCTAGGTTGTTCATGAAGGTCTTTTCGTCCACGCCGCAGTCGCGGATGCAGCAAGGCACGTTCGTGTCGATGAGCAACTGCTGCACGGCGCCGATCAGACTCTTGACGCCCTCCTCGTTGCTGCTCGCGGGCAGGCCGAGGCGCTGGGCCAGCATGGCGTAGCGACGGTCGGCGTGATACTCGCGGTACTTGGGGAACGCGGCGAACTTGGTGGGCTTTTGGGCGTTGTAGGCGATGACATAGGGCAGCAGGATGGCGTTGGCGCGGCCGTGCGGGATGTGGTACTCAGCGCCGAGCTTGTGCGCCATGGAGTGGTTCAGACCCAGGAACGCGTTGGTGAACGCCATGCCCGCGATGGCGGAGGCGTTGTGCATCTTTTCGCGGCTGCGCGGGTCGCCCACTTCGTAGCTCTGGCGCAGGTATTTGAACACCAGGCTCACGGCGTGCATCGCCAGGCCGTTGGTGTAGTCGTTGGCCATGACTGAGACGAAGGCCTCTATGGCGTGGGTCAGCACGTCCAGGCCGGTGTCCGCGACGATGCTCTTGGGCATGGTGGCGGTGAACTGCGGGTCGATGATGGCCACGTCGGGCGTCAGCTCATAGTCGGCCAGCGGATACTTGATGTTGCCGTTCTGCTTGTCAGTGATGACCGAGAAGGAGGTGACCTCGCTGCCGGTGCCTGAGGTGGTGGGGACGGCGACGAACTGCGCTTTCGAGCCCAGCTTGGGGAAGTGGAACACGCGCTTTCTGATGTCCAGGAACCGCTGGCGCAGCCCGTCGAAGCTGGTCTCGGGATGCTCATAGAACAGCCACATGCCCTTGGCGGCGTCGATGGCGGAGCCGCCGCCCAGCGCGATGATCACATCGGGCTGGAACTGGTTCATGGCGCGCACGCCGCGCTGGATGCACTCCACGCTCGGATCAGGCTCCACCTCTGAAAAGATCTCGCTGTGGCAGTAGATCTCGCGCTTTCTGAGGTAGTGCAGCACCTTGTCCACATTGCCCAGCTGCACCATCACCGGATCGGTCACGATGAATGCGCGCGAGATGTCGGGCATCACCTGCAGATACTGGATGGCGTCATTCTCAAAGTAAATTTTCGGCGGGATCTTGAACCACTGCATATTCGTCCTCCTGTTGGCCACCGTCTTGATGTTGATCAGGTTGACGGTGGATACGTTCTGCGACACGCTGTTGCGGCCATAGCTGCCGCACCCGAGCGTCAGGGACGGCGTGTTCACATTGTAGATGTCGCCGATGGCGCCCTGGCTGGACGGCGAGTTGACGATCACCCGGCCCACGCGCATCTCGATGCCGTAGCGGGCCGCGAGCTGCTTGTCGCCGGTGTGGATGACAGCCGAATGCCCGAGGCCGCCCAGCTCCAGCATCTTGTTGGCGTACTCAAAGCCCTGGTCGTGGTCTTTTACGGTGAAATAAGCCAGCACGGGGCTGAGCTTTTCCAGGCTCAGCGGGTATTTCTGCGACGGCTCCGGCAGCTTGGCGATCAGGATCTTTGTGTCCTCGGGCACGCTGAACCCGGCCTGGGCCGCGATCCAGTGGGCCGGTCTGCCCACCACAGGCGCGAACACGCCCTTGTTCGGGTCTGGGAACATGTATTTTGTGAGCAGTTCGGTCTCCGCCTTCGTGAGGAAGTGGCAGCGGTTCTCGCGCATGTAGTGCTCGAAGGGCTTCGCGATGGATTCGTCCACGATGACCGCCTGCTCGCTGGCGCAGATCATGCCGTTGTCAAATGTCTTTGACATCATCAGGTCGGTGCAGGCCTGATGCAGGTCGCAGCTCACCTCGAAGTAGCAGGGCACGTTGCCAGGCCCGACGCCCAGCGCGGGCTTGCCGGTGGAATAGGCGGCCTTGACCATGCCCGTGCCGCCGGTGGCGAGGATGGTGGCCACGCCGGGATGGTTCATCAGCGCGTTGGTGGCCTCGACGGAGGGCGTCTCGATCCACTGTATGCAGTGTTCGGGAGCGCCCACCGCGATGGCCGCGTCGCGCACGATGCGCGCAGCCTCAGCGCTGCAGGCTTGCGCCGAAGGGTGGAACCCGAAAATGATGGGATTGCGGCTCTTCACGGCGATCAGACACTTGAAGAGCGTGGTGGAGGTGGGGTTGGTAGTCGGGGTCACGCCCGCGATCACGCCCACGGGCTCGGCGACCATGGCGCTGCCCTCGAACTGGTTTTCGCTCAAGATGCCGACGGTCTTGTCCTTCTTGATGCTGTGCCAGATGTATTCCGTGGCGAACATGTTCTTGATGACCTTGTCCTCAAACACACCGCGACCGGTCTCCTCCACGGCCATGCGCGCCAGCTTTTCATGGGCGTCCAGCCCCGCGAGCGCCATGGCGTGCACGATCTCGTCCACGCGCTCCTGGCTGTCGATCTTGAGAAACCCCTGAAGCGCCACTTGGGCGCGGGCGACCATCTGGTCAATGCAGTGCTGAACGGGTTCGGTCGACAGATTCTGCTTCTTGTCACTCATGGTTTCACTCTCTCCCTACTGTTGTATTCTGGGCATGACGACCGCGTCAAAAAAACTGGCCGCGTGCTCCGGCGTCACACTGAACACCTCCAGGCCGATAGCAACTGCCACGCCCTTGTTGCACTGCTTCATGCAGAACTGGGCTTTCATGTCCACCAGCTCGTGCAGCTTGCGCTCCTCGATCAGCTGCTGGAACGTCTGGATGACGTTGTAGGAACCCTTCAAATGGCAACTGCTGCCGATGCAGACGTTCAAATCCACCATGTTCATCGATCCTCCCGCGCGGCCTCGCCGCCGTAGTGTATGTGCAGCAGCTCATGCACTTTTCCCTTGAGCAGCCCCTGATAAAGGCCCATCACGAGCGGACTCTCTTCGCTGCGCTTGACGCTGGCGAGCCGGTCCGCGCTGTACAGCCCCTCGCCACGAATCGCAGGCGCGTCCGAACCGGCGAAGGGCTGGCCCGCGCCGGCCACGCAGCCGCCCGGGCAGGCCATCACTTCCACAAAATCGTATTTTTCGCCCGCCTTGATTCGCTCGATCAGCCGCGCCGCGTTGCCGAGGCCGCTGACCATGGCGATGCTGAGCGCCCGGTCGCCGAGTGCGATCTGCGCTTCCTTCACGCCTTCCATGCCGCGCACGCCCTGAAACGCGATGCTCCTGAGGGCGCACAGCGATTTGTCGCTGGCCACGCGCCTCAGCACGGCCTCCGTCACGCCGCCGGTCACGCCGAAAATCACGCCCGCGCCGGTCGCCGCGCCCAGCTGCGCGTCCACCGCCTCACCCTCGAGTTCTGAGAACGCGATGCCCGACTCGCGGATCATCCGGATCAACTCCTGGGTCGTGAGCACATGCCGCACATCCTGGCCGTGTTCATCCGCGAACTCGCCGCGCGCGGCCTCGAACTTTTTGGCGGTGCAGGGCATCACGGCCACCTGAACCAATCGCCTGCTGGTATGCCCCAACTGCAGCTTGGAGACGGTGGCCAGCATCTGCATGGGGCTTTTGCAACTGCTGACAAAAGGCATCAGCTCCGGATAATTCTGCTCGGCGTACTGCACCCAGGCCGGACAGCAACTGGTGAACAGCGGCATCTCAGACCCGGATTCGAGCCGCGCCAGCAGCTCCTTGGCCTCCTCCAGCACCGTCAGGTCCGCGCCGACCGAGGTGTCTTGGATCTCATCAAAACCCATGCGCCGCAGCGCCGCCACGATCTTACCCATGGCGTTTTCGCCCTCGTCCAGGCCGAACGCCCGCCCCACCGCCACGCGCACCGCCGGCGCGATCTGCGCGACGACCTTGGTGTCGGGGTCGTCCAGCAGCGCCCAGACCGACTCGATGTCGCTCCTCGGGACGATGGCGCCCGTGGGACACACCGCGGCGCACTGCCCACAGCCCACGCAGTTGCTCTCGCCGATGGGCTTGTCAAACACGCAGCTGATCTTCATCCCGCTTCCTCGATGGGCAAAATCAATCGCGCCCACGCGCTGCACCTCGTTGCACATCCGCACGCAGTCGCCGCACAGGATGCACTTGGATTGGTCCCGGGTGATGCAGGACGAGGAATCGTCGATGTTTGGCGCTGGCGCGGCATTGGGGAACCGCACGCCCTCGATGCCGAATCGCGCGGCCAGCGCCTGTAGCTTGCAGCTGCCGCTGTTCTGGCAGGTGGTGCAGTCGCGGCAGTGGTTGGCCAGCAACAGTTCGAGGATGTTTTTACGATAGCGGCGCAGCCGCTGGGTGTTGGTGCGGATGGACATGCCCGGCTTCGGCTCCGCGCTGCACGCGGCCTCCAGCCCGCCCCACTCGTTTTCCACCATGCACATACGGCATGCGCCGTAGATCGACAGCTCGCTGTGGTAGCAGAACGTGGGTAGCTTGATGCCCGCCTTGCGGACGACCTCCAGCACGTTTTTCTCGCCCTCCAGCGGCACCGGTATTCCGTCAATGACCATGATATCCTGATGGATCATCGCCTCTGTCGCCCCCTATTCAATCGCGCCAAATGGGCAGCTGCCAACGCACGCGCCGCACTTGATGCACTTCTTCTGATCGATCACAAACGGCTGTTTGATCTGCCCTGAAATCGCGCCGACCGGACAGGTGCGCTGGCACTTTGAGCAGCCCTTGCATTTTATGGGGTCGATTGTGATCTGCTTCAACTTCTGGCAGCCGCCCGCCGGGCAGCGCTTTTCCCGGATGTGCGCCTCGTACTCGGCTCGGAAGCTTTTGATCGTGGACACCACCGGGAATGCCGCGCTCTTGCCCAGCCCGCACAGCGCCGTGGCCGAGATCGTATCCGCCAGCTCCAGCAGCAGCTCGATGTCGCCCTCTTCCCCATCCCCCGACACGATGCGCTCCAGGATCTGCAGCATCCGGCGCGTGCCTTCGCGGCAGGGCACGCACTTGCCGCAGCTCTCATTTTGGGTAAAGTTCATGAAGAACCGCGCCACCTCCACCATGCAGGTGTGCTCATCCATCACCACCAACCCGCCACTGCCGATCATCGCGCCTACTTTTTTCAGGCTGTCGAAATCCAGCGGCAGGTCGAGCTGGCCCTCGGTCAGGCAAGCGCCGCTCGGCCCGCCGATCTGCACCGCCTTGAACGCCGCGCCGCCGCGCATGCCGCCGCCCACGTCAAAGATGATCTCACGCAGCGTGGTCCCCATCGGCACCTCGATCAGGCCCGTGTTTTCGATGTTCCCGGTCAGCGCAAACGCCTTTGTGCCGGGGCTCGATTCGGGGCCGATGCCCCGGTACCAGGAAGCGCCTCGCGTGACGATCAGCGGCACGTTGGCGAAGGTCTCCACGTTGTTGAGCACGGTGGGCTTTTCAAACAGGCCCTGCTCCACCGTTCTGGGCGGTTTCACGCGCGGAAAACCGCGCTTGCCCTCGATGGACGCGGTCAGTGCGCTGCCCTCGCCGCACACGAACGCGCCCGCGCCTCGGTTGATGTGCAGCCGGAAGCTGAAGCCGCTGCCCAGAATGTCACAGCCGAGCAGCCCGATTTCCTCCGCCTGCGCGATGGCGATGCGCAGCCGCTCCACGGCGATGGGGTATTCGGCGCGCACATAGATGTAGCCCTCATTCGCGCCGCATGCGCGCGCGGCGATCATCATGCCCTCCAGCAGCCTGTGCGGGTCTCCTTCCATGATGCTGCGGTCCATGAACGCGCCGGGGTCGCCCTCGTCGCCGTTGCACACCACATAGCGCTGGGATTCCTGCTGCCGCCGAACCTGCTGCCATTTGCGCCCAGCCGGGAATCCGCCGCCGCCCCGCCCGCGCAGGTTTGATTCGGCGATCTCGCGCACGATTGCGTCCTCGTCCATGTCGAACAGCGCCTTTTCCAGCGCCTGATACCCGCCGCACGCCAGGTATTCCTGGATGGACGTGGCGTCGATTTGGCCGCACTGGTCCAGCACCATGCGGGTCTGCCGGTTGTAGAACGGGATCTCAGCCTGTTTCAGCATGGCGTCGCCGCCCTTCTGGTAAGCCAACCGCTCGACCGGCTCGCCGCGGACGATGGTGCGGTCCACGATCTCAGGGCAGTCCTCGGGCCTCACCTTCGTGTACAGCCAGCCCTCCGGCTCGATCCGAACCAGCGCACCCATCTCGCAGAAGCCGTGGCAGCCACTCTTTTTCAGGCCCACATGCTCGTGGGGCACCTCGCCCAGCGACACGGCGCAGTCGATGCCCCGCGCCTCGATCAGGCTCTGCAGTTGTTCAAACACCTGCATCGAGCCACTTGCGAGGCAGCCTGTGCCGGCGCACACCAACACCTTTCGCGTCTGCAGCCGGGACGCGGCCTCGCACTGCCCGCGCAGCCGGATCAGGTCGTCCCTTGTCTTAAGCCTCGATGGCATTGCGCAGTTCCTCCTTCAGTTCGTTCAGCAGCGCATTCATCTTCTCGGGCGTCATGGCCGGATACACCTTGTCGTTCACAGTGATGACCGGCGCCAGCCCGCACGCGCCCAGACAGCTGACCGTCTCCACGGTGAATCCCAGATCCGGCGTGGTCGCCTGGCCGTCTCGGAGGTTCAGCTCGCTGCGCAGCCGGGCCAGGATGGGGATGGACTTGCGCACATGGCAGGCCGTGCCGTCGCAGACCTTGATGACGAACTTGCCCTTGGGCTCCAGAGAAAAGTTCTCATAGAAGGTCGCGACGGAGTAGAGGCTCGCCTCGCTGAGGCCCATTCGCTGGGAAAGATAAGCAAACAGCGGCCTTGGCAGGTAGCGGTAGTGCTCCTGCAGCTCCTGCAGGATGGCGATCACATCCCGCGCGTGCGCGTCGTGGTCGCTCAGGATGCGGTCCGCGACCGAGAAGTCAAACTCCATATCGGTGGTCATGATGATCCTCCTTGTGGCTAAAAATAGCTGGCGTTGACGTGCTTCCCCATCTGGGCAAGGTTTGAGACCAGCTCCTGGACGAGCCGCATTTTGATGGAGAAGTTGATGGGTTGGTTCGCGTACTGGTGGGCGGGATTCGCGGCCTTGCCCACGAAGAAATGGATGTCCGTGGCCTCCGCAAACAATAGGTGCGCGATGCGGGATGCGCCGTCCTGCTCCGCCATCAACCCGTTGTCGTTCAGCCGCCCGGCCAGGTAGTCCTTGGCGTGTTCGAGCACCCGGCTGATGGTGATCACCCCCTCCGTGACCAGGTCGACCCCCTCGATGTGGGCGATGGGCGGCACACCGTTGTCTTGGTCTGAGGGCAGCGAGGCCGAGACCTCGCGGCCCAGATACCGCCCCGCCAGCGTCGCCGTTGTGCCGCCGCACACGATGTGCTTGCCCGCCTTCGAAAAGAACAGGCCCAGCATCTTATGGTCGTCCGAGGGGTCGAAGGGCGGCCCGATCACGAGGCTCACCGGCACGCGGGGGCGCACCTTCACCGTGAGCACCGTGGCGTCGTCGCCGGGTTCGCCCATGTACAGCTCACCGCATTCCGAGAGCAGCACGTTGGTGATCGTGTGCGCGGTGCAGCCGCGCCGCGACAGCTTTTCCAGAAAGGGAATGATCTGCTTGCGCGTCCAGCCATAGTTCAGCGTCTTGCCCACGCCCGCATGTTCCACGCCGTCGCTGAACGCCACGAAGGTGTCGCCCTGCTGCAGCTCCAACACCGAGGTGTAGATGGTCTTGCCCTCGATGGTCTGGGCGGTGGCGGGGAACTCGTAATGGGCGCCGTTTCGGAGCAGCACAACGCGCGGGTTGTCGAACTGGATGATCTCCGTGCGCCGGTTGCCGACGATGCGGATGATCGTGAACGTGGAATACGCGATTTGCCGCACGCTGCACACCGGCAGCGCCTGGGCGATGGCTGACACGCAGTTTTCCACCGGCATGTTCTGTGCGATCATGGTCGAGATGATCTTCGAGGTCAGAATTGACAGGATGCTGGCCTTCACGCCGCTGCCCAGCCCGTCCGCCAGCACCGCCACCGTGGTGCTGTCGTCCGGCGTCACCAGCTCCACATGGTCGCCGCACAGCTCCTCGCCGTGCTTGTTCAGGCTCTGGAACGCCACTTCCGTACAAAGATTAATCATCTGCCAGCGACTCCTTCAGCTTCGTCAGCGCGATCTTGGTCTCCGCCGCGGTCTCGCCCAACAGCGACGCGATCTCCTGCACCGTGCGCATCTGCTTGCTGATCACATCGTCCGCCACGGCCACGGTGTGCTGCGCCAACTCTTTTCTCGTGGCGCGCAGGGTCTCCCCGGCCGTGATGTCGCGCATGATGCAGATCATCAGCTGGTTGTCCTCGTCCCGGATCACGGTCAGGCTCACATACCGCCCATATTCCGCTAGGTACTGCCTGGCATCGTAGATCGGCTGCCCGCTCTGCTGTACCTGAAGAAAGACCGACGGGTCCATCAGGCACATGATCGACAGCCCGAGCGCGTCCTCCGCGCCCTTCACGGACAGCGTTTTCCGCGCCGCCTCGTTGATCTGCTGCACGTTCAGTTGCTCGTCCAGCACGATGATGCCGTTGGGCGTGTGCCGGATGATGGTGTCCGAGAACGACTGCGCCTTGCGCATCAGGTACGGCAGGCACATCTCCAGATTCGCCTTGCCGCAGAGCACCGCCGCGGCTTTGTCGCGGCAGGTCTCGTAGCCGCAACTGCCGCAGTTCAGCTCATCTTCCGCCCGGGTCTTTCCGATCTTGCGCAGGACCTCTTCGATGGCGCGCTCGCCAAACTTCACTGCGCCCGGTGCGTTGAACGTCAAGCGCTTCGTCATTCCGGGTCCGTCCAGGTTGCGCACGGAAAAGTCTTCGTCGCCGGCGTACCGCTCCACGCTGAGCGCCGAGCGCACTGGGCCCGCGTCGCCGCTCATCGCCGGGCCGTTCACGCACCCGCCCGCGCAGGCGTTCATTTCAATGAAGCAGTTGTCAAGCCGCCCCGAAACCACATCGCTGAGCGCCGCCAGACAGCGCGAGATGCCGTTGATTTCGATGTAGTCAAAGTCCTCTCTCGCGCGGGTCATGCTGCCGAGGATGCCGCCCGCGAGCGGGTAGCGCCGGGTTTTGCCCTGCGCATCCACCGTGCGCTCGTCCGAGCGTTCGATGGAGATTGCGCTGGCCGCGAGCCACTCGTCCAGCTCCTCGAACGTCAGCGCGCAGTCCACCGTGACCGGATAGACCTCGGCCTCCGCCTTCTTTGAGATGCATGGCCCGATGAAAACCACCTTGGCGTTCGGTATGTCCCGGCGGATCAACTGCGCGTGCGCCTGCATGGGCGAGATCACCGGCGCCATGTATTTCAGCGCGTCCGGATAGTACTTTTCCACCAGCATGTTCACGGTGTGGCAGCAGCTGGAGATGATGACACCCTGCCTGCCCTCGCTGACCAGCCTGTCGTATTCCCTGGTGACCAGCGTCGCCCCCATCGCGGTCTCCTGGGCATCCACAAAACCCAGCGCCATCAGCGCCTCGCGCATGGATTCGATGGTCGCGCCGGGATAATTGGCGACAAACGACGGCGCGATGCTCGCGACCACAGGACGCTTCTCCCGCAGCAGGCCGCGCGCCACAGGCAAATCATCGCGCACGCGCTGCGCGTTTTGCGTGCAGCCCACAAAGCAGCGCCCGCACAGTATGCACTCGTCAGGCAGAATCGCGGCCTGGTGATCTGAAAACCGAATCGCCTTCACAGGACAGTTGCGGATGCACTTGTAACAGTGCTTGCAGTCTGTTGCCCTCAATTCTAGAATGCTCATGCTCCCTCTTCCTCGTCCGGCGCAAGCGGACCGGCGTCAATTCTCTTGTGAAAAGTTTATCAAACTGAGGGCGACTTGGGAAATATACACTTCGTATATCGATATATAATTATCGATATGAGGACATGAAAAAGCGCCCCACATCAAGGGCGCGATGGGAGGCGATCAAATCGGCGTATTTGTTGAGATTGCGCGTATGGAGTCATCCAGCTCACCGAGGAACATGCGCTCGACCTCTGAAAACTGGTGGCCTTCTTCGCAGACCAGGATGTCCATGAACTGAGGGCTGCCTTCACAGCGCCGCTGCACCAGTTCGTGGCGCGCCAGCAGATCCTGCGGCATGGGCGACACCCACATGTAGCTGCCGTGGACGCGGGACAGGATGTCGAACTGGCTGCCCCGCTCGTAAACATGCACCTTCTTGTTGCCCGGCGTGAAGCCGCGCTCACTCTCCTTGGCGGACTGCAGATGCGGCAGGCTCGTGTCCCCGTGCAGGATCTCCATATAGGGCTCGAGCGCCGAAGCCGAGATGCGGCCTCGCTGTGCCAGAGGGTGCGCCTTACCGAGGAGCAACAGATACTCAAATTCCAGCAGCACGCGCCTTGTGAGCTTGTTTTCCGAGATCAGGCTCGAGAAATAGTTCAGGTATTCGCTGCGGAGCCGTATGATCCCCAGTTTCGACCGGCCGTCCGCAACATGGCGGATGGCGCGCAGCGCGTTGGTTTCCATAAAGTCCATGGCGATGGGCCGCGCGCCGTCGAGCTTGCTGAGGAACGCGGTGAACGCGAATGCGATGTAGCTGGCGCGCGGCACCAAGACCCTCATGCTCTGCTCGCCCGGGTCCGTCTGCTGCCCCAGCGCCTCCATCTCTTCATATTGCTGCAGAATGCGCCGCGCGTAGCGCAGGAACTCCCGGCCCTTTGCCGTGATGGACGCGCCCTTTGAGGTGCGCTGAAAAATCGCGATGTTGAGCGTCTGTTCGAGTTCCTTGATGGCCTTGCTCAGGTTCGGCTGGGCCATGTACAGGTTCTCCGCCGCCTGTGAAATGGAGCCGGTCCGGTCCACCTCAATCGCGTATCGCAGGTGTTCAATGTTCAACGGTCGCCTCGCTCCTTTTCCACCCTTTCCGCCATCTGCCTGGCCAGCAGCGTCAGCGAAGCGGCCAGGTTCTCATTGTGCACGAGCACATTGGGCGGTATGCGAAGATGCACCGGCGCAAAATTCCAGATCGCCCTCACCCCGCAGGCGACCAGTTCATCGCACACGCCCTGCGCCTGGGTGTCCGGCACGGTGATGATGCCGATGCGCACACGCAGCCGCCTGCACAGGGAGGGCAACTTGTCCATCGGGAAAATCAGCTGATCGCCGTGGGCGTGGGCCTGCGAGGTGTCAAACGCGGCGATGATGCGCACGCCGCGGTCCTCAAACCCCCTGTAATCCAGCAGCGCACGACCCAGTTTTCCCGCGCCCACCAGCACGGCGTCCTGCCGATTGTCATAGCCGAGGCATGATTCGATGTCCCGGATCAGCTCGCACACCGCAAACCCCTTGCGCGGCTTGCCCGCCTTCTCGCTGACCGCCGCCAGGTCCTTGCGCACCTGCACCTCATTGAGGCCCATGGTGACGGCGATGGTCGGCGCAGACACATAATCGGTCCCGCCCGACCGCTGTTCCAGCAAAAAATGATGGTACTCCGGCAACCGCTTCAGCGTCTGCACAGAGAGCGTGCTCAGCCGCACCGCGCGATCATCCACGGGGACACCTCCTCGAATCAATCACGGTTTACTGATACAGTATACGCGATGATCCAAGAAAAATCAAGTGTGCGCATGCCGCCCATGAGCCGCCATCCGTACTTGCGCTGCCATCTCATCACTGTGTTGAAAATGAGTCGAGGTTTCGCCACAATTCCGCAACAAATCCGCGCGCTCACCCGCTTGAACCAGGCGTTTTGGCGCGTTATAATGGGAATAAATAGATGGCGAACCGTAGGTCCGACAGAGCGCAGGGAGGGATTCATCTTGAAGAAGTTGTTGGCACTGCTGATCATCATGCTGTGCGCCGGGTTGTCATGCGCACCCGCGGCACTCGCCTGTACCATCTTTAGCCTGCATCGCGGCGGCGAGGCGCTGGTGGGCAACAACGAGGATTGGCACTACAACTACGCCTCCACCGGCTGGGTCGCGCGCGGCGGCGAAGGCGAGTATGGCCGCGTGTGCTTCAGCAACGCGGGCTATGTACAGGGCGGGATGAACGAGAAGGGACTGTTCTATGACGGCGCGACCTGCCCCGGCATGAAGCCGGGCAGCAATCCGAACAAGGAGACCCTGAGCTGGACCATGGGCGAACAGCTGCTGATCTACTGCGCCAGCGTGGACGAGGCCATCGCATACCTCGAAGCGCGGAACGCCCCGCCCGGCTTCGAGGATCACCTGCTGCTGGCGGATGCCGACGGCTCGGCGGTGATTGAATGGATCGGCGGCGAACTGCATGCAGTCCGCCCGGACGCGGACCACCAAATCGCCACCAACTTCGCGCTGAGCGCCCCCGAACTGGGCGGGTATCCCTGCCCGCGCTACAGCGCCATCGAAAAGGCCATGCAGTCCGGCGACCCTGTCGATCCCGCCGCACTGTTGCGCCAAACCGCCCAATCCTGGAACGGTGGAGGCACCAAATACTCCAACATCTACAACTTAATCCGCCTCAGCGTCACCAGCTACGCCAAGGCGGACTATACAAAACCCTACACCATCGACCTGATGTCTGTGCTATCGACCCTCGAACCAGGTGAACGCATCACATTCGACGTCGACGAGCAGTGCGCGAAATGATCGTCTTGGATGAGGATTGGACCGCGCCCACTCGAAGAAGCCACTGGCAAAGGGCATTCGGATCGTCATGATCGTGCAAGACATCTCCTGGTACGTGCACGTCGCGGGTGACATGCTCATTCGTGCATCCATTCCTGGTGCGCGCCATTCCTGAGGAACACCGGTATGACCTCCAGCGGCGCATCGACGTGGATTACCTGTCCCCCATGGTATACCGACCCGCTGGAAAAACAAACCCATTCCGCGCCCGCGGGCAGATACACATTGCGCTGCACCGCACCATGATCCAATATGGGCGCGACCAGCACATCCGGGCCGTACATATATTGGTCTTTCAGCGCCCAGCACGCCGATTCCTCCGGGAACTCAAAGAACATCGGGCGCATCACAGGCGCGCCCTGCTCGTGTGCATCGCGCATCAGTTCACGTGTGTAGTCGCGCATCGCTTCGCGCAGCCGCAGGTATTTCACCAAGATCGGGTAGGCCTCATCACCAAAACTCCACACCTCGTTGTCCGCACCGGTGAACAGCGCGGATGTTCCATCCTGCTTCTTCAGATGCGTGGTGGGCTGGCGGTCGCCGTGCAGCCGCATCACCGGGCAGAAGCAGCCCCACTGGAACCAGCGCACCAACAGCTCGCGGAACGCTGGATCGTCCGGGTTGCCGCCATGGAAGCCACCGATGTCGGTGGTCCACCACGGGATGCCCGCGATGCCTGCGTTGAGTCCGGCGCAGACCTGCTTTCGGAACACTTCGAAGCTGCAATGCACATCCCCCGACCACAGCAGCGCGCCGTAGCGCTGGCTGCCCGCCCAGGCGCAGCGCACCAGGTTCACGGGGTCCGTCTGTCCCTCAGCCACCATACCGTCATAGAATCCGCGCGAGTACATCTGAGGATAGATGTTCCCGATCTGTGCGTTCGAACCGAGGTGGTAGCGGTAGTTGTCGAAGTCATAGGTGCCGTATTCCGGTTCCGCCTCGTCCAGCCAGAAGACCTTGATGCCATGGTCGTAGTAGTTCTGCTTGCACTTGTCCCACACATACTGGCGTGCGCGCGGGTTGGTGGCGTCGTAGAACATGCTGTCGCCGCCGAAGCGCATGCCGATCTGCTCGCCGCGCTCGGCCCGAACCAGCAGCCCGAGCCGCCGCATCTCCTCGTAGTTCTCGCTCTCAAGGTCGATCTGCGGCCACACGCTGACCATCAGCTCGATGCCCATGCTTCTCAGTTCGTCCACCATCGCTTTGGGATCGGGCCAGAACTCCGGATCAAGCCGGAAGTCGCCCATCTTGGGCCAGTGAAAAAAGTCGCACACGATCACGTCGATGGGCAACTCGCGGCGCTTGTATTCGCGGGCAACCGACAGCAACTGCTCCTGATTCCAGTATCGAAGCTTGCACTGCCAGAAACCCAGCCCGTACTCCGGCATCATGGGCACGGTGCCGGTGGCCTTGGCATAGGCCGATTCAATCTCCCGCGGGCTGTCCCCGGCGGTGATCCAGTAGTCGAGCTGCTTGGTGGAATTTGCGATCCAGGTGGTGCGGTTCTTGCCGAAGTGCGCCTCGCCGATGGCCGGGTTGTGCCATAAAAAGCCGTAGCCCATCGACGACAGCACGAACGGGATCGACGCCTGCGAGTTTCTGTGCGCCAGCTCAAACGAGCAGTGTTTTATGTCCAGTTCGTCCATCTGATACTGACCCATGCCGTACAGATGCTCGCCTTCCCGACCCTCAAATGTCGCGGTCAGACGGAAGTCGCCGCCCAAGATCGGCTGAAACTTGCGCGGGCGCAGGTTCAGCGCGCCGCCATTGTCCGTCTCAGACAGCAGCAGCTCGCCGTTCTGATTGTAAAACTGAACGCGCGCGGTTTTGTTCCAGCCATATTCACGAACCACAGCCTTGATCTTGCCGTTTACGATGGACGCTTCCGCTTCGCCGATCACGATGGTGGGCTCGCACTGGGCCGGCTCCAGCAGCGCGTGCCGCGCGTCCACCACATCCCCCATCATCACCGCCCGCACGCGCAGACTGTGCTCGCCCCAGGGCTCGATCACCAGCGTCTCGCCGCCATACCGCCAAATCAGTTGATAGCCCAACCGCTCAAAAGCACGCATCACGATTCATCCCCCTCGCGCATCGATAAGGGCGCCTCCAGCATCCAGAGGCGCCCAGTCCTTGCCCACAGTCGATCCAGATTACCCCGCGATGTACGCGTCATACGCCGCCTGATAGATCTCGCGCATCTGGTTCAGGCCCATACCCTCGAGCTGGGCGATGTAGGCATCCCACTCGGCCTCCACGTTGCCACTGACGACCCAAGATGCCATCTTCTCATCCACGACCTTGTACAGGTCGGTGGTCAGGAAGGTCAGCTCCTCCACGGTGTCCATGTCAAACTTCACGATGGGATAGATCTCCTTGGAGAAGTAGGGCTTGAATACGGCGTCCTGGTCCAGGCGCGCGGTCTCCTCCTTGGGCGCGGTGGTCTTCTCGGTCAGCGCCTTGGAGAAATATAGCGGCGCGTTGTCCACCAGCGCGTTGGTCCACTTCACATTGTCCAGGTACTCGCCCTCCGGCGGGTCCAAAATCACGTAACGGTCGCTGGCCTCGTCATAGGTCACCTGGTTCGGGATAGAGCCATAGTACATCTGGATCGAATAGTACTCGCTGAAGATCAGGTCGAGCAACTGCATGACGCGCTCGGGATGCTTGCACGATGCGCTGATGGAAGCCTTGTTCACATCCATGACCACGCGGGCCGGATTGGACGGCCACAGCGGCGCTTCGGCATCGGCGCTCGCCTTCATCGGCGGGAGCGCCACATACTGGTCCTGGAACTGGCCGGTGCGGTCCGCAATGGACCAGCCCAGCGTCACGCCCACCATGGCGACCTCGCCCTGCTTGGACTTGGCCATCATGCCGGAGTAGTCCTGCGTGTACACTTCCTGGTTGATCAGGTTTTGGCTGTACAGCTTGTTCAGATAGACCTCCAGGTTCTTGTATGCCTCGGTGGCCCACACAAAATCCACCTTGCCGTCCTTGACAGTGACCATGGCATCCGAATAGTCCTGCGCGACGCCCCAAGCCCCGGCCAGCGCGGTGATCGGGAAAATCGATGTGCGGCCCGCGTTCCAGTCCAGCGGGATCTCGTCCTGCTTGCCATTGCCATTCGGATCACCGTCACGGAACGCGATCAGCGCCTGCTCCAGCTCGTCCAACGTGGTGGGCACCTGAAGCCCCAGCTTGTCCAGCCACGCCTTGTTGATCATCATCACGGTGTAGCTCTCGGGGCGATATGGGCGCACCTGAGGCAGCGAATAGATCGCGCCATCGGAGGCGGTTGAAATCTTGCGGGTGTCCGGCTCTTCCTCGAACATCTTCTGGATATTGGGCGCGTACTGCTCAATGAGCGGGGTCAAATCCAGGAACGCGCCCTGGTTCATCGTCAGGTCGCCGTCGCTCAGCCCTGACAGCCATAGGTCTGGCAAGTCGTTTGACGCGAGCACAACGGCCTTCTTTTCGTCCCAGCCCGATGAAACCTGGTCCCACTCGATCTTGATGTTGGTCTTTGCCTGCAGATCCTGCCACACGGGCATGTCGTCGATGTTGATGTTCAGCGCATGGGAGTTGGTCATGGCGCGGATGGTGATGGGTTCATTTGCCTCCGCCAGCGACGGCGCGGCGACGGTTCCCAGGCACAGCAGCAACGCGAGCAACAGGGTGATGGTTCTCTTCATGGATCGTGACCTCCTCATATTGTTAATGCTTCTTCGCATGGGTTAACCCTTCACGGCGCCTACCATGACGCCCTTCTCAAAGTACTTCTGCAAGAACGGATACAGGATCAGCACCGGCAGCGTGGACACGATGATGCTGGAATACTTGATCAGCTCCGTCAGCCTCAGCGAATCGCTGGACGCATAGCTGTTCGCGCCCTGCATGGACTCGTTCATCAGCAGGATGTCGCGCAGGATGATCTGCAGCGGCTTCAGGCTCGCGTCCCTGATATAGATCATGGCGGTGAAGTAATCGTTCCATCGCAGCACGATGTAATACAGCATGATGACCGACACGATCGCCTTTGACAGCGGCAGCGCGATCGATACAAAGAACCGCGAATTGCTGCATCCGTCCAGTTTCGCCGACTCCAGCAGTTCCGGTGGGAGCGTGTTTTCAAAGAAAGAGCGGCATACGATCAGGTTGTATACGTTCATGCAAAACGGGATGATCATCACCCACAGTGTGTTGTCTAAGTGCAGCGTCTGCGTGATCGTCAGGTATGTAGGGATCAGACCGCCGCTGAAATACATCGTGAAGATGAAGAACAGCATCAGCCCTTTGCGTGCCTTGAAATCCCGTCTGGACAGCGCATAGGCGCAGGGTATGGTGACGATCATGCTGAGCAGCGTCCCAAACAGCACCACGAACAGCGTGTTTCCATAACCGGACCAGATGCGCGAGTCGGAGAAGATCTCCCGATATCCATCCAGGTTCACGCCCATCGGCCAAAACCACACCTGGCCGTTTTGGATATAGCCCGGCTCCGACAGCGACGCGATCACGATGAAGTACATCGGATACAGCGTCACCACAAACACCAGCACGCCCAGCAGGATCACAAAGCACTCGAACGCGCGCTCGCTCAGGCTCATTTCCCGGATCCGCGTTTGAACCATGCCCCCTACCTCCCCTACCAAAGGCTCGTGCCGCTCAACCGCTTTGTGACAAAATTGCACGCGGTCAAGAGCACCAGATTGATCGCCGTGCTGAACAGTCCCACCGCCGCGGAATAGCTGTACTGCGCAGTCTTTGTCAGGCCGATCTTGTACACATAGGTGGAAAGCACCTCCGAAGTGGACAGATTCAGATCCTTCTGCAGCAAATACACCTTGTCAAATCCGATGCTCATCAGGTTGCCCACCCGCATGATCAACAGGATCGATGCCGTAGCCATCAGCGCCGGAATCTCGATGTGCCTGATCTTTTGCAGCCGGGATGCGCCATCCACCGTCGCCGCATCGTAAAGCTGAGGGTCGATGGCCGACAGCGCCGCGATGAAGATAATCGAATCCCAGCCCGTGTGCTGCCAAGCGTCCGACCACACGTAGATGCCGCGGAACCAGCTCGCCTCGCCCAGCGGATTGCCCGGCACGCCGCCAAACAGCCTGACCAGGTTGCCGTAGATCCCACTTCGCGGGGACAGGAACAGCACCAGCATGCCCGCCATGACCACAACCGAGATGAAGTGCGGCGCGTAGGACACGGTCTGCAGCGTCTTTTGCACCGCCTTGCTGCGGAACTGTTTGAACAGCAGCGCCATCATGATGGGCAAGGGGAATGTCAGCAGCAGGTATAGGCTCAGCAGCAGCGTGTTCGACACCAGCGTTTCGAACTGGGCGCTGGAGAAGAACCGGTTAAACCACTTCAGCCCCACCCACTCGCTGCCCCAGATGCCCTGGATCGGCTTGAAGTTCTTGAACGCGATCTGCACGCCGTACATGGGCAGATAGTTGAACAACAGGACAGAAATCACGCCGGGCAATGCGAACAGATACAGCTCGTAGTTCTCACGAAAGTCTCGCTTCCAGGTGCGCCTCTCCATCTGATAGGCCGCCCGCCTCGGCCTTCTGACGTCCTTCATCAGCACGGATAACCGCCCCCTTCCATGACAAAAGCATAGCAGCAAGCGCGAACGAAATCAATTCTCACTTGCCGCCATGCCTGTCATTTTTTGATTTTCAATTCTTGCGGGTTCTCGGAAATTGACCTAAACCGTTTGACTCCCGCCATTTGCCTGCCGATATTCCCCCGGCGCGAGGCCAACATGCTTCTTGAACAGCCGGTAGAAACTGGTTGGCGTGTCGTAACCCACCTCTTGCGCGATCTGCTCCACGGATAAACTGGTCTGCTGGAGCAGTTGCTTGGCGCGGGCGATCCGAAGTCCATCCACATGCTCCTTGAAATTGCGACCCGTCTTTTCCTTGAACATGCGGCTGAACGCAGGTGCGGAAATGCCCAACTCATCCGCGATAGACTGCAACGACAGCGACGGTGAGCCCACTTGACGCTCGATGGAAGTCATGATGTCTGAGATGGACGCCTCCTTGCGCGCGGCTTGGCTCATCATCCGCGCCAGCTGCTCAGCGGTGTTGCGCAGAATGCCCGCCATTTCGTAGGCGGTGTAGTGGCTCAGCATGGAGCGCGTGCCGATTTCCATCACGGTGTCGTTCTCACCGCCCGTCATCCGGTTCAGGCCGGTGATCAGCAAATTGATCGCGTTAAAATACACGCTGCGTGTGAAATAAGGCGGCGATCCCTCCACATGCAGCAAGGCGCAAAGCTGCTCCGTCAACCGCAGCATTCGCTCCCCATCCCCGTGCTGAATGGCCAGTTCCAGCGACTGCATCACGTCCAGGGGATAACTGCGCGGCGCAAACACCCGCTCTGGAAGTTCGCTATACCCAACCGCGCGGCCATCAAGGCCAATCAACCGCACATAATCCATCACGGCACTGGCCTGCTGGAACGAGTCCACGATCCGCGCCGGATCCTGTACACACTCCCCGAGGGCGAGACGCCGGCACGCAGATAGCGCGTCCATCAACCGCTTCGGCTCACTCCAATTGCCCGTCAGGATCAAGTTCAGCTGCCCGGGTTCGTCGCCATTGGCCGCGATCAGGTCACGCCCATCGCCAAACCCGCCCTCCAATGCCAGCCGCGCATCTTCAGCCTCCTGCTCGGTTGCGTAACCCGCGATGGCCGCGCGATATGGCGCTTGGGATAAGTCGATCCCGATCTGCTCCGCCTGGCTCAGCATGGCGGGTAAATCCTTTGCCTCCCCATGCAGAATCTGCGCGACCAGAAACCGGCGCAACTGCGGCTCCGCTTGACCGATCTTCTCGTCAAGCGTCAGGTTCTTTGTCTTCAGACTGTCGATGAGCAGTTGGATCGAATCAAAATCGTTTAATGAGCGTTTCTCTTCCACGCTGCCCGCTTCACTGGCGATTCGCGCCAGCTTCTGGATCGGCAGATAGTTCACCTTCATCGCCACATAGATCAGCACCGCAGACAGCGCCACGATGCAGCCCGTGATGATCACGGTCATCCACTGAAAGTGGCTGACCTCCCGGGTCACCACAGAGGTGGGCAACAGGTTCACATAGCGCCATCCATACTTTGCTGATGTTGCCCATGTGACGAGGTGCTGAAGTCCGTCTATGCTCAAATAGCGCGTTCCCCTAGCCGACTGGGCGGATGACAACATCGACTCAACCTGTTCCTGCGCACCTTCGGACAACGCCCGCGACGCATGAAGCAGCGAACCCGCTTCGCCATAAAACAGCACATTCCCCGCCTGCTCGGTCTTGTCCAGCGGAATGATGGACGTCAAATTGCCTACCGGTACGCACACCAGCGCCGAACCGTATGCGCGCTTTGATTGTGGCACGGGCATGATGAATAGCAGCATGCGCCCATGTCGTTTCCCCGCAATCACGACGGAATTTGACGGCACCACCATCGGCTTGACCGCGGTGTCCAGCATCCCCTGCAACTCATCCGCCGACACGTCACCAAAAGAGATTTGATACAGCGTCGGATTCTCGCTGATCTCGCGATAATAGAACGCGCCTGCCCGCGCGCCGATCAAGTACTGGTTTTCCCGCATGTACAAAAACAGATGCTCGATGAATGTGTTGGCCCGAATCATCTCCGCCATCTGGTCCTTGGCCGACTTTACGCCCAGCGGATCATGCAGAATGTCATATTCGATGATCTGCGTGTTGCTGGACAAGTAGGAAGGCATGTTGATGACGGTGGCCAACTGCACATCCATCAGATTGCTCAGCTGATTCATGGCGCTTGCGCTGCGCTCCGCCGCGGACTCAATCATCATCCTCTGCGTGGTCGGGTAATAATAAGCGAGCCCAATGGACAGCGGCAGCAACATCACCAACACATAGGACAGCAAAAACATCCGGGCCGTCCTGTTTCTCATCAGCACCCTTTGCTTTGACATATGCACCCTCCCCACTTGCTCTGTTCATTGTGATCAAGCAAGCTGTCATTGGCCCTTCCCCACTCATCCACGTACAGTATACACCAAGGCCATGAGAAGCTCAACGATAACAAGTATGTACCCGCACACCTACTTTGATCTGTTCAATCGGATGCACATGTGGCCTGCTTTCAGTCCGTCGAGCTTCGAACAGGGCGACCCGCAGGCTGTAAACAGCTACTGCGGCGAGTACATGAGCAACTACGGCTGGGCGGAGTTCTCAGCGGGCGCGCTGTACGAGGACGATGTAAACAGAAAAGTCCATATGAAAAGGCGTTCCCTCTCCCCGAAGGCGGGGCGGGAGCGCCTTTTTTTGATTCCCGTCATCCCGAGCGGCGTGCATGCACTATTTCGTGTTCTCCTCCACCCGAAACCGGGTGATCTCCGCGATCAGCGCAAAAGGAATCTCCTTGTTCAGCGGGAACTGAATCGAGCCCTTGCTGGTCTTGTACTCGGCAAGCTTTTCCGCGAAGTTCTCGACTCCGCTGGAGCCGGGATAAAACCCCAGGTGTTTGCTCTGCAGCGCGAAATGGACCAGGTTCCCGTTCTGATGAAACGTGGGCATTTGCCAGCTAATCTTCTCCGTAGCGTCCGGCGCGGCGTCGCGAATGGTCTCGCGGACGGCCTGCAGCAGCGGCTGATGGGCCTCCGGGCATAGGGCGATGTATTCGTCGATGGTGGTGTAAGTGGCCATGGATTCGTACCTCCGCAATGTCATTTTCGGGCGTCCTGTCTCAAACCTCCGCCTGCCAAACCGGCGGCGCGGCCAGCTCGAACGGGAGCTGCGCCACGACGTCCTTTTCCCGGTCGATCCCCTTGAAAACCTCCGTCAGCATCAGCCCGGTCTCCGTCAGTTCAAACACGCACCGCTCCGTCACATACAGCACCCGCTGTCCCCGCGCCAGCGCGTTTTTCGCGGAAAAGCTGATCGTCTCGATCTCTCGCTTGAACTTTGCCACCGCGCCTTCGCTGTCGATGGACACCTTGCCGGTCCGGTCCCGCGACACTTGCAGTCCCTTCGCGCTGAACGTGCAGCAGAAGACCACCGTCTTCGCCGCGCCGGTGATGTTCCCAAACCCGCCGATGCCGACCATGCGGCCGGGCAGTTTGTGCACGTTCACGTTGCCGTGGCGGTCGATCTCCAGCGCGCCCATAAAGCAGATGGACAGCCCGCCGCCATCGTAGAAGTCGAATTGTTCCGCCATGCCCACGATGCAGTCCGCGCCGATGGTCGCGCCAAAGAGCGTGCCGGGCGCGGGCAGCCCGCCGATACCGCCGGATTCGACCGTCAGCACGATGTCCCTCAATATCCCGCGGTCGGCTGCGGCCCTGCCCACCATCTCCGGGATGCCGATGCCGATGTTCACCACGTCGCCCGCCCGCAGGTCCTCCGCCGCGCGCTGGCCGATGATCAGGTGCGCCGGGTCCGCGTCCTGGGGCTTGTTGCCGGTGGCGTCCCGCGAGATCTGGCCCATCCAGTAGTCCATCTGCGTCGCGGGCACATGGATGGACCCGGACAGCGCCTTGATGTCGCCCGACTGGGATTCCTTATCGTCCACGACCACCACGATGTCCACCAAGATCCCCGGTATGATCACGCTGCGGGGCCGCTCAAACGTGTGGCTGACCCGGTCCACCTGCACGATCACCTGGCCGCCCCGCGCCTTCGTCGCCTGGGCCAGTGCCAGCGCGTCGCACACCACGCACTCGTCAGAAAAGCTGATGTTGCCCACCGGGTCCACCGACGTGGCCTTGATCAGCGCCACGTCGATCTGCGGCGTGCGATAATAGAGGTAGGGCTCACCCATGACCTCCACGCGCCGCACCCATTCGTCCTTGCTGCGCGCGTTCACGCCAGGCCCGTCAACCGTCGGGTCCACATAGATGTTCAGCCCCACGCGGCTAAGATGCCCCGGATAGCCGGCGGCGGCCGCCCGCATGCAGTGGCTCATCACGCCCAGCGGCAGACAATACGCCTCCAGCTCATTGTTCGAGGCGAGTTTCTGGATCACGGGCATGCTGTTGAAGTGGCTCGTCACCACAGACTTCAGCGCCCCCATCCCCGCATACCGGTCCGCCAACCGCGACTCGTCCCACACCCCGAACCCGCAGGGGCAATAGATGTTCAGATCGCGCGGATGCCCCGTGCGCTCAAACCGGTCCGCGATGGCCCGATGCAGTACATACGGCTCCGACAGCATCAAAAACGGGTTCAGCCCGATCCAGGCCCCGTCCGAAATCGTCTCCATGGCCTCAGCAGCCGACATGATCCGAAACAAAAATGACCACCCCTTTCGATTCGGTGGGATGTCCGTGAGGGGATTATACCACGCTTTTCTGCGCTTGTCACCTGCAGAATGCGACAAAGCCCCAAAGCGCCCACACCCCCCGCCGTATCCCACCCACCGTCTCCCCCCCCACCCCACGTCATCCTGAGCGCAGACATCTGGACACTCCCGCTCCTCCGTAGTATAATACCCCCATGAAAACCCTCCGCATCACCGCGCGCGACCAGCTCGCGCCCTACATCGCGCCGATCCAGGGCGCGAACCTGCTGGCAATCGACACCGAGACCACCGGGCTCGACCCGCATCAGGACCGGCTGCGGCTGATCCAAATCGCGGCGCGAGGGTTGCCGGTGCTGGTGATCGACTGCGAGTTGGCGCTGCCTTCCTGTCGGGACGCGCTGCGGGCGATGCTGTGCGGGAAGGCGCCGAAACTGATGCACAACGCCAAGTTCGACCTGGCGTTCCTGCGCGCCGCCGGGCTCTCCGCGTGGCCCGTGCTGGACACGATGTTGGCTGCACTGCTGCTCAAAGGCAGCGGCGGGCCGGATAGGACCAGCCTCGCGGCGCTGTCCCAGCATTATTTGGGCCAGGAGATGGACAAGCGGCTCCAGGTATCGGACTGGACCGGCGCGCTGACGGACGATCAGATCGAGTATGCCGCCAAGGACGCGTCCGCGCTGTTGCGGCTGTGGGATCAGCTCAAGCCGGAGCTCGACCGCACCGGCCAGAGTGCGATTTTTGAGATTGAGAGCGCGTGCGCTCAGGCGTTGGCGCGGATGGAGTGGGACGGGATCCATCTGGACACCGCGCGGTGGTCGGCGCTGACCCGTCAGGTGGAGCGCGAGCGTGAATCGGCCATCGAATCGCTGTATCCCTACATCGGCGAGCCCGTTCGCCAGACCACGCTGTGGGGCGAGGACCGGATCTATACCCAGAACCTGGACAGCAACCCGTTCGTGATGAGCCTGCTGAAGCGGCATGGCATCGTCGTTAAGTCCACCGCCCGGTACGACCTTTTCCCCTTCCGGAACGAGCCGCTGGTGCGCTGCCTGACCGCCTATCGCAGGGCGCAGAAGGCGCTGTCGTCGTTTCTGTATCCCTTCACTGCCGCCGTCCATCCCAGGACCGGTCGGCTGCATCCACGCTACTACCAGATCGCCGCCGCCAGCGGGCGCATGAGCTGCGACAGCCCGAACATCCAGCAGGTGCCGAGAGATGCGGCTTATCGCGCGTGCTTCACCGCACCGGCGGGCCGAAAACTGGTGCTGGCGGACTATTCCCAGATCGAGCTGCGGGTGGCCGCCCAGATCGCGGGCGACAGCCGCATGATCCAGGCATACCGCGAGGGCCGCGACCTGCACCTGCTCACCGCGTCACTGCTGGCGGGAAAAGCCATGGACCAGGTCACCAAGGCCGAGCGCCAGTCGGCCAAGGCGGTCAACTTCGGCCTGGTTTTCGGCATGGGCCCTGCGGGCCTGCAGGCCTATGCCGAGCAGACCTATGGCGCGCAGATGAGCCTGCCGGACGCCGAGCGGTTTCACAGGCGCTACTTTGAGGCCTACACCGGCATCGCCCACTGGCACAGGGCGCTGAAGCACGACCCGCCGAAGGAGGACCGAACGCTGGCGGGGCGGCTTTTCCGCTATCCGGCGGGTGTTTCCTTGCCGATCGCCACGAATTTTCCCGTCCAGGGCACGGCGGCGGACATCACAAAGCGGGCGCTTGGCCTGCTCAGCGGGCGCTTGCCGAAGGACACGAAGATGGTGGGCGTGGTGCACGATGAAATTCTGCTGGAGGCGGACGAGGGCGCAGCCGAACTGGCCGCGGAAGTGCTGAGGCAGACCATGGAGGAGGCCGGGAACGCGATCCTGCCCGACGTGCCGGTGGTGGCCGAGGCGCGGGTGGCGGAGAGTTGGGCGGAGAAGTGAGGGGAAGAAATAATCCGCATGTCATACGCCCCCGCCGTCATCCTGAGCGCAGCGAAGGACCTTCTTCAAACTTTACCTGTTTAGTATGAAGAAGGTCCTTCGCTGC
>JAVBUD010000118.1:0-35298 GCA_031555755.1 Eubacteriales bacterium
GCCCGCGAACACCGGCATGAAATAGCGGCCCATGCGCTGGCCGATCACTTCCTGGATCATGATGCCCATGCGCTCGGTGAAGTTCAGCAGCTCGCGCTCCTTGCGGTACTGGATCGAGTCCGGGTTGAACATGGACGCGTAGACCTCCAAGACCGCGTCGATCAGCTGTTTCAGCCGCTCGGATTTTGAGCCCTGGTTGGCCAAAAACAGGCTCTTGTATTTGCCGCTAAAGGCGGCGTTGGTGCGGTCCTCCAGCAGAGACGACGAGCGTACGATGATCGGCGCATCAGGCAGATCGTCCAGCAGCAGGCTCAGCATCTGCACCGTGTACGGCGGCAGGCTGGCGCCCTTGATGCGCGCAACGATGCCTGGGTACGTCATGCGCAGGTGGAAGATGGAGTTGTATTTGTAGGCGTTCAGCTCCTCCAGCCGGTTGTGGTGCAAAAACGCGGTCAGCTGGTCGGCGGCGATGTACCAGGTGCGCGGGGTCTTGATGCCGCGCAGCAGCTCGTCGTCTTGGGCGGCGCGGTCCAGGATCTGCTTGGCGATGTACAGCCCCGCGCCTTTGCCGCCCACATGGCCGTAGCTGTTGCCGGAGCCGATGATCCGTTCCAGCAGCGGGATGAAATCAGAAATCTTCAGGCTGTCCAGGATGAGGCTGATCAGGTGTTCGTCGCTCGTCAGGAACCGGTGCGCCAACTCCACCAGCAGCCAGGTTTCGGTCTGCCAGCTCTTGGGATCGCCCTCGCGCACCGCGCCCAGGTATTTGCGCACCGCGTTCAGGATGTCCTGGATCGTGGTTTCGTGGCTGTCGATGGTCTTGACCAGCGAAAACGCGCGCTCCTGCTGCACCCACTCGCTGAACAGGCTGTAGGTCTCAGTGCTGGACAGGTAGGTGGTGGCGATGGCGATCAGCCGGCCTGTCAGCGCGCGCGTGTCGATGGACTGGGCGTGGGGGAGCGGGGCGTTCACCTCGCCGTAGGTCATCTGCCCGCCCAGCCCGAATTTCTGAAACAGCGGGTCCACCGCGCCGCCCGCGCCGATGCGCTCCAAGTGATAGCGCAGCTTGTCGCACACCCGGATCAGCATGTCCGGGTCCACCTTCTCCAGCATGTCCAGCAGCATGGACAGCTCGCGCTGGGAGGACAGCGCGTAGCGCGAGATGTTGCCCGCGATGCTGCGCAGCAGCTTGCCCTCGTTGTCCACCAGTGAGCAGGTCTGACCCTCGAGCTGGTCCACGATGTAGCCCGCCTCCACGCTGCCCACGTCGCGCCCGTCGATCTGGATGGGCGCGTGAAAAAGGCACACCGCGCGGCCAAAGTCGGCGGGGCCGTAGGTGGCGCCGTTGAGGGTGATGCGCACACGGCACGCGTCCGGCCAAGAAAATCCCCGCGCGATGGACGCGGGCAGCGCGGCCATCGCCTCGGCGAGGGTCATCCGCTGGTTCTGCAGGATCTCGTCCACGGCGTACATGCATTCCAGCTCTTTTGCGCGCTCCGAGAGGGCCCAGGTGTCGTGATTGTCCATGGCGGTGCCTCCGTGTGGAAGAATGGGACTGGGGGACGAAGACCCTTGTCACCGCATCACCGCCCCTCCCACACGGTCATCCTGAGCGAAGCGAAGGACCTTCCTCAAAATATCGAAGCTCTGTTTGAGTAAGGTCCTTCGCTTCGCTCAGGATGACCGTGTGGGTGGGCGGCGCGCAAGTATGGCTGGTCTCACTGCGAAAGCCCAAATAGAGAGCCCCATCATCCGGCGCTCTCTATTCTGCTCGATTGTTTGCTGCCTACACCCATCCGCGCAGCTTCACCGCGCTCGCGACCCTGTTGATCGCGATGGTGTACGCTGCGTCTCGCATGTACAGGTTCTTCTCTTTCGCCAGCGCGTACACGCTCGCGAACGCCTTCGTCATGGCGTACTCCAGCTTCTCCAGCACCTCGTCCTTGCCCCAGAAGTAGTTCATGTTGCACTGAACCTGCTCGAAGTAGCTGCAGGTGACGCCGCCTGCGTTGGTGAGGAAGTCGGGCAGCAGGATGATGCCGCGCGCCTGGATCAGCGGGTCACAGTCGGGGGTGGTGGGGCCGTTGGCGGCCTCGCAGATGATCTTGACCTGCTTGGAGATACTGGGGAACACCGCCGGGGTGATCTGGTTTTCCAGCGCCGCCGGGATCAGGATGTCCACGTCGGCGGACAGCCACGCGTCGCCCGCCAGCACTTCATAGCCCAGCGCCTTCGCCTTTTCGGTGTCGATGCTGCCGAACGAGTCCTTGATGGACACTAGCTCCGGCACGTTCACGCCCTCCGCCTTGCGGAAGGTGTACGCCTTCTGGTCCTTCTGGTTCCAGCACGACACGCATGTGATCGTGCCGCCCAGTTCCGTGTACATCCGCGCCGCGTACTCGGCGACATTGCCGAAGCCCTGGAGGGACGCGGTGGTCTTGGTGATGTCGATGCCCTCGTTCTTGAGCAGGCCGGACAGCACATACACCACGCCGTAGCCGGTGGCCTCGGTGCGGCCCAATGAGCCGCCCATGCCCACGGGCTTGCCTGTGATCATGCCGGGGTAGCGGCCGCCCGCGATGGTCTCATATTCATCCAGCATCCACAGCATGTGCTGGCCGTTGGTCATCACATCTGGCGCGGGCACGTCGCTGTTGGGTCCCAGCTGCGAATAGAGCTGGCGCACATAGCCGCGGCACAGGCGCTCCTGCTCGGCCTGGGACAGGTTGTGGGGATCGCAGATGACGCCGCCCTTCGCGCCGCCCAGCGGGATGTCCACCACGGCGCACTTCCAGGTCATCCACATCGACAGCGCGCGCACGGTGTCGGCGGTCTCGTGGGGATGGAACCGGATGCCGCCCTTGGCTGGGCCGCGGGCGTCATTGTGGCGAATGCGGAACGCCTTGAAGATCTTGGTGGATCCGTCGTCCATCTTGACGGGGATCGTGAAATGGAACTCCTTCATCGGCTGGCGCAGCAGTTCGCGAGCGCCCTGAGACAGCTCCAACTGTTCCGCCACCTTGTCAAACTGAGCCTGCGCATTCTCGTAGGGGTTGTAGGCAACATCGGGCATAACGGCAAGATCCTCCTGTACGCTTTCGCATATTTTCATGTATTATACGTGAGGAGTGCGATAAAGTCAATCGAATTGCGGATAATTTATCGAGAATTTGCATGATCGTTCGAGAATATCCTGCAAATTTTTGAGGAATCGAGCACTTTGCGCCGCGTTTGAGGCGGAACGTGGCGGATGCGCAGTGAGAAAGCGCCGCGAGAAGAAGAAGGGCGAACGCGTAGCGATCTCACGGGCCCGCGTCTTTCACTCGCCGTCATCCATCGCTACGCTATGGACCTTCCTCAAACTTAATCACCGTTCATCTTGAGGAAGGTCCTTCGCTGCGCTCAGGATGACGGCGTGGTGGGGCTGGACGAACAGTCGTCCTTCTTCATGCGCAAGCCGTGCCATCCTTTTGCTCAATCTTGTATTATGACACCGTCTGTATTATAATGTCCCTGCATGTATCAAAATCCGAGAAGCATAAGGATGGAAAGCCGCCATGCGACGAGACCACGTCAAGTATGCCCTGCTGGAGATCACGTTCTGGTGTTCGTTTGGCGCCTTTACCTCCTTTGCGTTTCCGTATCTGCTGAGCGCGGGCCTTTCGGCGGGCGTGCTGGGCGTGGCCGCGGCGGTGAACACGGTGTGTTCGCTGACCGGCGGGTTCGTGTGGAGCACGCTGTGCGACCGGGCGGGCAGCAACAAGCGGGTTTTCCTGCTGCTGAACGCGCTGCTGATGGGCGTGTACGTGGCGCTGTATCTGGTGCCCAAGGCCGCGGTGCCCGTGGTGGCGCTGTATGGGCTGCTGGGCTTTGTGCAGGGGCCGATGGTCGCCGTGCTGGACACCTGGATTCTGCGCGAAATGCGGCGCGAGATGCACCGGTTTGGGCCCATTCGCGCCTGGGCATCGCTGGCGTATTCGGTTTTCGTGCTGGGCTACAGCCGACTGATCCAGGGACTTGGTTATCGCGTGATGCTGCCCATGGCGGCGCTGTTTGTCGCCGCGTCCATCACCGTCGCGCTGATGACGGGCGAGACCCGGGCCGCGCGCGGCGCGAAGGGCGCGCCAGGCGTCTCCTATGGCGCGATGCTGGCGAGCCCCATGATGTTTGGGCTGATCCTGGCGCTGCTCTTTTCCGGGATGGCCATCGCGCCCAACACGCTGGCGCTGGGCGTTCTGGTGTCCGGGCTTTCGGGCGGCGTCGCCCTGCAGGGCATGGCGATGTTCGTCGGCACGCTGTTCCAGGGACCCACGATGATCCTGTATCCGAAACTGCACCGGCTGCCCGTGCTGGGCAAGATGGGGATCGCGGTGCTGCTGTACATGGCGGGCAGCCTGTCCATGGCGCTCATTGCGGCGCCGCTTGGGATCATGCTGTCGAGCAGCCTAAACGGCATCGCCTACGGCCTGCTGCTGCCCGCCATGCGCGAGGCCATCACCGCCGCCGCCGAGGACAGCTACCTGACCCGCGCTCAGGGCTTGGCGGAAAGCGCGTTTTCCGCCGCCGGGCCGACCCTGAGCAATGCAGCCTCCGGGATGATGATCGAGCAGTTCGGCGTGCGGACGCTGCTGCTGTTGTGCGCGTGCATACAGGTGTTGCCGCTGCTGTGCTTTGGCTGGCTGAAGCGGCGCGGCAGGGAATGATGGCAGCATCAGGTTGTGAAAAACCCGATCACGGTGCATAATCTTCACAGGGAGGACCCTTTCATGCAGCTCTTGCAAGTCGCCACCGTCGAGCAGGCCCGGGAAAAGCTCTCAACCTTGTTCGCTCAAATTCCGCGCCGCGTCGAGCGCGTCCCCCTCACAGCCGCCTCGGGCCGGGTCTGCGCCGAGGACCTCGCCGCAGACGCGCCCATCCCCGCCTTCCGCCGGTCCACGATGGACGGCTACGCGGTGCGCGCGCTGGACACCGCCGCCGCCGGGGACGGCACGCCGGTTTTCCTGCGCCTCATCGGCCAGGTGGAGATGGGCCGAGGCGCGGGGCTTTCAGTCGGCCCCGGCGAATGCGCCTACGTGCCCACCGGCGGCATGATGCCCGAGGGCGCGGACGCCATGGTGATGGTAGAATACTGCGAGCTGTTCGGCACGGACGGCGTAGCGGCCTATCAGGCGGTGGCGCCGGGTCAACATGTGGTGCAGCCAGGTGAGGACGCGGACACGGGCGAGCGGCTCGTTCGTAAAGGCGCGCTGCTCAGCCCGCAGCACATCGGCGCGCTGGCGGCTGCCGGGATCGCGTCCGTGCCGGTTTTCGCAAAGATCAGTCTGGCGCTCATCTCCACCGGCGACGAGCTGGTCCCGCCGGAGAATACACCTGCCACGGGCCAAGTGCGCGACATCAACACCCACGCGCTGCGGGCGCTGGCCGAGCGCAACCAGTTTTCCGTCAGCTGCACCCGCGTGCTCAGTGACGATGGCGACGCGCTGCGGGCGTTGATACAGGACCTGATGCCCATGTGCGAGATCATCGCGGTGTCCGGCGGCAGTTCCCAGGGCAACAAGGACGTGACGCGCCAAGTGCTCGACAGCGTATCGGCCCAGGGCGTTTTCTTGCACGGGCTGGCGATCAAGCCCGGCAAGCCCACGATCTTGGGCTATGACGCGACCTCGCAGACGATGCTGGCCGGACTGCCGGGGCATCCCGTGTCGGCGATGATGGTGTTCGAGCTGCTGTTTTCCTGGCTCGCCAGGCGGGCGTTCGCGATGCCCGAACCCGTGCGCATCCCCGCCACGCTGTCTGAACCCGTGCCCGGTGCCGAGGGCAAGCTCACCTGCTGCAGTGTGCGCCTGATCGAGGCGGGCGGCAGGTATCAAGCCGTCCCCGTGCACGGAAAATCCGGGCTGATCACCACCCTCACCCAAGCCGACGGATTCTTCACCATCGACCGCAACAGGGAGGGCGTGAGCGCAGGGGAGACGGTGCTGGTGCAGCTCATTTGAAAATGAACACGCAATATCACACCTCCCCCGTCATCCTGAGCGCAGCGAAGGACCTTCCACAAACTTTATACCAGGCCAGCTTGAAGAAGATCCGTAGCGTAGCGATGGATGACGGGGATTGTGAACGACGACAGAAGACCTATGACGACATATGACGGATCAGGAGGACACCACCATGTCCCAACGCAACCTCTACCTCAACAACACCCCGGTCGACGAGGCGCAGGCGCTCTATCTCGCCGCCCTCGAGCCGCTGATCTACCCTGCCGCCGAGCGCATCTCCGTGGTCTCCGCCCTGGGGCGCATCACGACCGCGCCTATCTTCGCCCGCCGCAACGCACCGCTTTACGACAGCGCGGCCATGGACGGCGCTGCGGTGATCTCGAAGCGCACCGAGGGCGCGCGCGAAAACGCGCCCGTGACCTTGCGCCCGGGTGAGGATTTTGCGCAGGTGGACACCGGCGACCCCGTGCGCCCGCCGTTCGACGCGGTGATCATGGCCGAGGACATCGTGGAGACCGAGGGCGGCCTGATCCAGATCCGCGCCGCCGCCGCGCCCTGGCAGCATGTACGGCCCGTGGGCGAGGACATCGTGCAGGGCGAGATGATCCTGCCCGGCGCGCACCGCATCCGGCCCATCGACGTCGGTGTGCTGCTGTCCGGCGGGATCACCGAGGTCTCTGTCAGGTCGATGCCCAATGTCGCGGTTTTCCCCACCGGCGACGAGATCGTGGAGCCGGACGCGGAACCCAAAGAGGGCGACATCATCGAGTCCAACTCCCGCATGCTGGAGGCGCTGATCGCACAGGCGGGCGGGTCGCCGCACCGCTTTCCGGTGGTGCCTGACGACAAAGAAAAGCTCAAATCCGCCGTGGCAGGCGCGCTCGCGGACCACGACATGGTCGTCGTGATCGCGGGCAGCAGCGCGGGTCGGGAGGACTACACAGTGCACGCCCTGCGCGAGCTGGGCGAGGTGCTCGTGCATGGCGTGGCGATGAAGCCGGGCAAGCCGGTGATCCTGGCCATCCTCTCTGGCAAGCCCGTCATCGGCATCCCGGGTTATCCGGTGTCCGCCTATCTGGCCTACAAAAATTTCGCGCTGCCGGTGTTGGAGCGGATGACTGGCGTGCGCCAGCAGCCCTTCCAGACCGTGCAGGCGACGATCACACGGCGGCTGGTTTCGTCGCTGAAGCACCGCGAGTACGTGCGGGTCAAGGTGGGCAAGGTGGGAGACAGGCTGGTCGCCTCGCCGCTGGCGCGCGGGGCAGGCGCGGCCATGTCGCTGGTCCGGGCCGACGGCTTTTGCGTGATCCCCCAACAGAGCGAGGGCATCGAGGCGGGCCAGCAGGCCCAAATCGAGCTCACCCGCGACCTCGGCGAGATCGAGCGCATGCTGGTCGCCATCGGTAGCCACGACCTGATCCTGGACGTGCTGGGCGACCTGATGGCCAGCCGCTACCCCGGCCTGTCCCTGTCCAGCACCCACGTGGGCAGCCTGGCGGGCCTGATGGCGCTGAAAGCGGGCGAGACGCACATCGCGCCTACCCACCTGCTGGACGAGGCGACGGGGGAATACAATGTGCCCGTCATCGCGTCCCTGTTTCCGTGCGAGCGCATGGCGCTGATCAAGGCCGTCGGGCGCACCCAGGGGATCATGGTGCCCAAGGGGAATCCGCTGAGGATTGCGGGTGTGGCGGACCTGTTGCGCGTCCGCTACATCAACCGCCAGCGCGGCGCGGGCACGCGGATTCTGCTGGACCATCTGCTGAAAAAGACGGGGATTGAGGCGGCGCAGATCGACGGCTACGACCGCGTCGCCGCCACCCACATGGCCGTCGCGGCAGCCGTGCAGTCGGGCAGCGCCGACGCGGGCATGGGCGTGCAGTCCGCCGCGAATGCCATGGGTCTGGATTTTGTGTACGTCGGCGAGGAGGAGTATGATTTCGCCCTGCCGCAGCGGTTTTTGGAACTGCCGCACGTGCAAGCGCTGCTGGCGCTGCTGAAAGACGAGGCATTCAGGCAAAAGCTGGAGGAACTGGGTGGGTACAGCGTGGCAAGATGCGGGGAGGTCGTGCTGATCGGGTGATCACAATCGGATTTCGCCTTCCGCCCGCACCGTCATCCTGAGCGCAGCGAAGGACCTTCTTCAAACTTATGTGTATTGAGAATTGAGGAATGTCCTTCGTTGCGCTCAGGATGACGGGGGTGGGCGGTGTCATGCATCCATTTATCCTACAACCTCAAAGATTGACATCCACCCATGAATGTAGTAAGATACCATCACACTCCACACGGCGAGTGCACACAACTGCATAGCGCGATTCCGATTCCGTCTCCCTACAGCCATCGGCCATGGGATTCGGAGCGATAGGGTGCGGGGGGAAACGCCCGCGCCTTCCAGTGTGAAAAGGGACTGCGTTCATCGGGAAGGGGCGGCACGCCTCCTCCTTGTGTTGCGCCTTTTCCGGGCGCGTTTTTTTGTTGTCTGTTCGCGCTCGGAGCGAAAAAATGGAGGATTGACCGATGACGAAAAAGGTATTGGCGACGATTTTGGCCCTCATGATGGTGTTCTCGGGACTGGCTCTGGCGGATGCCGCAGCGCCGAAGGGCAAGATTATCTTGGCGACCACCACCTCCACCCAGGACAGCGGCCTGCTGACCTACATCCTGCCCGCGTTCACCGCCGAGACCGGCTGGGATGTGGACACCATCGCCGTGGGCACCGGCGCGGCGATCCAGATGGGCAAAGACGGCGAGGCCGACGTGCTGCTGGTCCACGCCCGCGCGGACGAGGACAAGTTCGTGGAGGATGGCTTCGCGGCTGAGCGTTTCGACGTGATGTACAACGACTTCGTCATCGTCGGGCCCAAGGACGGCGCGATCGCGTACAGCGAGGACGTGAACGCCGCGTTCAAGCAAATCGCAGACGAGGCGCTGCCCTTCGTGTCCCGGGGCGACGATTCCGGCACCCACAAAAAGGAGCTGGGCATCTGGAAAAAGCTGGAGATCGACCCCACGGCCATCTCGTCCTACGTCAGCGCGGGCCAGGGCATGGGCGCCACGCTGGGCATGGCCATCGAGATGAACGCCTACACCCTCGCCGACCGCGCCACCTGGCTGAGCTACGCCGGCAAGGGCGACGCGGTCATCGTGTGCGAAAAGAGCGGCAGCCTGCTGAACCCCTACGGCGTGATCCCGGTGGCGCAGAGCGTCAGCGACAAGATCAATGTCGAGGGCGGCCAGGCGTTCGCGGACTGGATCACCGGCGAGTCGGCCCAGGCGCTGATCGGTACGTTCGGCGTCGAGCAATACGGCGAAGCGCTGTTCATCCCGGACGCGAAGTAGGCGGATCCCTGGTCATCCCTCCCCCAAGGTCGTCATCCTGAGAGAAGCGAAGGACCTTCCTCAAACTGTGAAATCGATATTTTGAAGAAGGTCCGTAGCGTAGCGATGGATGACGGCATTGGTGGATGAAAAGAATGTGGACCCCACCCATCTTATGCGAATCGAGGCCATCAACTTGACGCAGCCGCTCACCCCCGACACCCTCTCCATCATCGGCACCACACTCGCCATGGCGCTCTCCTCCACGGCCATCTCCGCCGCGCTTGGCACTGCGCTGGGCCTGCTGCTTGAGCGCACAAACTTCCCCGGCAAGCGGTTCGTGGTGCGCCTGAACCGCACGCTGATGGGCGTGCCGCCGGTCGTGATGGGGCTGGTCGTCTACCTACTGTTGATGCGCAAGGGCGCGCTGGGGTTGCTCAATCTTCTGTTCACGGTGCCCGGGATGGTCATCGCGCAGGTGCTGATCATCACGCCGATCGTGTGCGGCATGGTGTACACCAGCGCCCAACAGTCGGCGGGCCGCATCCGCGCGTTCGGGATCACCATGGGCTGCACCGCCCGCCAGTCACGGCTGCTGCTGATCCGCGAGATGCAGCCGGAGATCTATTTTGCCATCGTCACCGGCTTTGGCCGCGCGATCAGCGAGGTGGGCGCGGTGATGATCGTGGGCGGCAACATCGAGGGCAAGACCCGCACCATGACCACCGCCATCACGCTGCTGCGCAACAAGGGCAACTATCACGAGGCGATTTTCTTAGGGCTGCTGCTGCTGGGCATCGCATTTTTGATCCAGACGGCGGCGGACGCGCTGCGCAAGGAGGACCTCAGGGCCGATGAAAATCACTGACCTGGAGAAGCGGTTCGAGGATTTCACGCTCCGCATCGACAGCCTGCGCCTTCAGCCGGGCCGCGTACACGGCCTGATCGGCCCCAACGGATCGGGGAAAACCACAGCCATGAAGCTCATGGCGGGCCTGATGCCGCCCGACCGGGGCGAGATCGACCTAGATGGCCTTTCGCCCAGGGACGTCACGATGGTGCCGAGGAAGCCGTACTTCCTGCACGGGTCGGTGCTGCAGAACCTGGTCTATCCGCTGCAGATTCGCGGTATCAAGCCGGACCCGGCGAAGGTGGACGCGTATCTGGCGCTGGCGGGCCTCGGCGGCCACCGGAAAAAGTACGCGCCCAGCCTGTCCAGCGGCGAACAGCAAAAGCTGGCGCTGGTCCGGGCGATGATCTTCGAACCGAAGCTGATTCTGATCGACGAGGCGCTGTCGAATTTGGATCTGGAGAGCGTGGCGCTGTTCGAGGGGCTGATTCTGGAGAGACAGCAGAGCGCGCCGGTCACGTGGCTGGTGATCAGCCATCAGCTGGCGCACATCCAACGGCTGTGCGAGCGCGTGATCTTCATGGACAGGGGCAGGGTCGAGGCCGAGGGGGAGGCGGCTGAGATGCTGCTGAGGCCGGCGCATCCGGAGCTGAGGAAGTATTTGCAGTGTGAGGCGATGCGGGGGTAGGGGGGGACGACGCCCGCGCGCGCGACATCCTCCAAACCCATCATTCCGCCCAATCCCATAAAATCATTTTGTCAACACCGAACAAGATGATTGACTTTCGTGCGCAAACAGAATACAATAGTTGCTGTATCGGATATATAGATACGGCTTTTTGTGTTAGTCACGTGTAACTCTATTGCGGGAATGAGAGGTGCTTACTTATGGGATGCTGCTGCGGTGGGGAGCAACAGGCGTGTCTGACCGTCGACGCGACCCTCATGGAGCCTGTGTTTGCCCAATATGGCGGCCCGAACGCCAAAGAAAACTTGATCGCCATCCTGCAAAAGGCGCAGGACCTCTACGGCTATCTGCCCACGGAACTGCTGGTCTACATCGGTCAGCGCCTGTCCATCAAGCCCGCGCAGATCATGTCCGTGGTCAGTTTTTATGCCCAGTTCCGGACCAAGCCGGTGGGCAAGAACCTGATCCTGCTGTGCCAGGGCACGGCCTGCCATGTGAACGGCTCCGCGCTGATCGAGGACGCCATCAAGGACGTGCTGAACGTGGAGGAGGGCGACATCTCCAAGGACGGGCTGTTTTCCTACACCAACGTGGCCTGCATCGGTTGCTGTAGCCTCGCACCGGTGATGATGGTGGGCGACAAAACCTACGGCATGCTGACTAAGGCCAAGGTGGCCCAGGTCTTGCGGGAGATTAAGGAACGTGCGGAGGAATCGGAAGAATGAGGATCACAGTTGGTAAGGGCAGCTGCGGCATCGCGGCCGGCGCTTCCGAAATCTTCGAGCGCCTCGAAAACGGTCTGAGGGCGTCCGGCTCGTGCGAAGTCGTGACCACGGGCTGCATCGGCATGTGCTATCTGGAGCCCATCGTCAACGTGGAAAACGGCGACAGCGTGCGCACATTCGTCAAGGTGAACGCGGAGGCGGCGGACGAGATCTTAAAGCTCGTTTGCGGCCAGGAAAACCGCGCGGAGCACTACGAGATCCCTGCGGTGGACCGGGCCGCGTTGGCGTCCCAGCAGCGGGTGGCGCTGCAAAAGTGCGGCATCATCAACCCGGAGCGCATCGAAGAATACATCGGCTTTGAGGGCTACAAGGCCATCGAGCAGTGCGTCATGAAGATGACCCCGGAAGAGGTCATCGCGGAGATCAAGCTGTCGGGCCTCTCAGGGCGCGGCGGCGCGGGCTTTCCCACCTGGTTCAAGTGGCAGGCCGCCCGCGACGCGGTGGGCTCGCCAAAATACATCATCTGCAACGCCGACGAGGGTGACCCCGGCGCGTTCATGGACCGCGCGCTGATCGAGGGCGATCCCCACGCGGTGCTGGAGGGCATGATGATCGCCGCGTACTGCGTCGGGTCCAGCGAGGGCATCATCTATGTCCGCGCCGAGTATCCGCTGGCGATCCACCGCCTGGAAATCGCCATTGGCCAGGCGAGAAAGCGCGGTCTGCTCGGGACAAATATCTTCGGCAGCGAGTTCAGCTTCGACATCCGCATCAAGACCGGCGCGGGCGCGTTCGTGTGCGGCGAGGAGACCGCGCTGATCGCGTCGCTGGAGGGCGGGCGCGGCATGCCGAAACTCAAGCCGCCGTTCCCGGCCCAGTCGGGCTACCACAAAAAGCCCAGCAACATCAACAACGTGGAGACCTACGCCAACGTGGCCTGGATCATCCGCCACGGCGGCGCGGCGTTCTCCGCTATGGGGACAGAAAATAGCAAGGGCACCAAGGTGTTCGCGCTGGCGGGCAAGATCAAAAAGGGCGGCTTGGTCGAGATCCAGATGGGCAAGACCATCCGCGACGTGGTGTTCGGCGTGGGCGGCGGCATCGCGGGCGACAAGGCGTTCAAGGCGGTGCAGATGGGCGGCCCCTCGGGCGGCTGCATCCCGGAGTCCTTGGCCGACACCATGATCGACTACAAGACATTGGCCGCCACCGGCGCGATCATGGGCTCAGGCGGCATGGTGGTCATGGACGAGAGCACCTGTATGGTGGACATGGCGCGGTTTTTCCTGGACTTCACCTGCAAGGAGAGCTGCGGAAAATGCACACACTGCCGCATGGGCAACCGGCGCATGTTGGAGATCCTGGAGCGCATCTGCGATGGAAAGGGCCGGGACGGCGACATTGAGCTGCTGGAGAATCTGGCGGGCAAGGTCAAGGACGGCTCTCTGTGCGCACTGGGCCAGACCGCGCCGAATCCGGTGCTGACCACGATCCGCTATTTCAGGAACGAGTACGAGGACCACATCTACCACAAAAAGTGCACCGCGCACAGCTGCAAGAAGCTGCTTTCATACACCATCGATGAAAAGAAGTGCATCGGCTGCACCATGTGCGCCATCGAGTGCAGCGCCAAGGCCATCACGGGCGAATACCGAGGCGCGCACATCATCGACCCGGACAAGTGCGACAAGTGCGGCGTTTGCGCCGAAATCTGCCATTGCGTGGCGGTGGAGTAGGAGGAGTACATCACAATGGCGAACATCAAACTGACCATTGACGGCCTGGAATGCACCGGCGTGCAGGGCCAAACCATACTGGACATCGCCCGGGAAAACGGCATTGAGATCCCCACACTGTGCCATGATGAGCGCGTTGAGCGCACCGGCTCCTGCGGATTGTGCGTGGTGGAGGCGGAGGGCAGCCCGCGCCTCTTCCGGTCTTGCTCCACCGTGGCCGCGGACGGCATGATAATTCACACCCACTCCGAGCGCATCGACGGCAACCGCCGGGCCGCGCTGGAGCTGCTGCTGTCCGACCACACCGGCGACTGCCGCCCGCCCTGCATGATGGCCTGCCCGGCGCAGACGGACTGCCAGGGCTATGTGGGCCTCATCGCCAACGGCGCGTACGACGAGGCCTATCGGCTGATCAAGGACAAGATCCCGCTGCCCGGCTCCATCGGGCGCGTGTGCCCGCACCCCTGCGAGACCGCCTGCCGCAGGGCGCTGGTGGAGGAGCCGATCTCCATCGCGTCGCTCAAGCAGTTCGCGGCGGACAAGCAGCGGGAAGCGGGCCAGCTCTTCACCGCCGATGTCTCTGAGAAGACCGGCAAAAAGGTCGCAATCATCGGCGGCGGCCCGGGCGGACTCACCGCCGCCTATTTCCTGGCGAGCCAGGGCCACGAGGTGACGGTCTACGACGCCATGCCCTTCATGGGCGGCATGCTGCGCTACGGCATCCCGGAATACCGGTTGCCGAAAAAGGTGCTGCAGGAGGAGATTGACGCCATCGCCGGGATGGGCGTGAAGATGATCAACAATGTGCGCATCGGCGCGGACATCCAGCTGGACGACTTGCGCAGGGACAATGACGCGGTCATCGTCGCCATCGGCGCGTGGTCCAGCACCGGGCTGGGCTGCCCCGGCGAGGAGCTGGACGGCGTGCACGGCGGCATTGAGTTCCTGTGGAACATCACGGGCATCTCGAAAAAGCTGCTGCGCAAGCGCGTCGCCATCGTGGGCGGCGGCAACACCGCCATGGACGCCTGCCGCACGGCGGTGCGCTCTGGCGCGTCTGTGGTCTACAACATCTATCGCCGCACGCGCAATGAGATGCCCGCCGAGGAGACTGAGATCGACGAGGCCGAGGAAGAGGGCGTCATCTTCAAGAACCTCACCAACCCCATCGAGGTCGTGGGCGAGGACGGCAAGGTCGTGGCCATGCGCCTGCAGATCATGGAGCTGGGCGAGCCGGACGCCTCCGGACGCCGCCGCCCCGTGGCCGTGGAGGGCAAGGAGGAGACCATCGATGTGGACACGGTCATCATGGCCATCGGCCAGAAGCCGAACACACAGGGCTTCGCGGACGTGAAAACCACGCGCTGGTCCACCATCGTGGCCGACGAACAGACCTTCCGCACCAACCTGGAGGGCGTGTTTGCCGTGGGCGACGCCACCAACAACGGCGCAGACATCGCCATCACCGCCATTGGCGAGGCACAAAAGTGCGCCGTCATGGTGGACAGATACCTCGGCGGCGAGGCGCTGGGCTACGAAGCGCCGTTCTTGGTCAAGTCCGAAAAGACCGCCGAGGACTTCGCGCAGACCGAAAAGCAGCCCCGCGCCCGGATGCCCCATCGAACCGTCGCAGACCGCAAAAAGGACTTCGGCGAGATCAACCACGGCTTCTCGGAGGATGAGGCCGTGCGCGAGGCGTCCAGGTGCCTGGAGTGCGGCTGCATGGACTATTTTGAGTGCAAGTTGGTGCATTACGCAGACCAATACAAGGTCCAGCCGCAGCAGTATGCGGGCCAGATGCACCACCGCACCCACGAGGACAACAGCCCTCACATCCGCCGCAACCCCGACAAGTGCATCCTGTGCGGGCTGTGCGTGCGCGTGTGCGAGCAGGTGGTGGGCGCCGCGGCGGTCGGGTTCATGCAGCGCGGCTTTGACACCATCGTCAAGCCCGCGTTCGGCCTAGAGCTGGACCAGACGGACTGTATCGCCTGCGGCCAGTGCGTGAACCTGTGCCCAACCGGGGCGCTGACCGAGACGCAGATGGCGAAAAAGCAGGTGCCGCTGCGGGAAAAACAGACCGATTCCGTGTGCGCAGGCTGCTCCATCGGTTGCCAGACCCGGCTCGCATCCCACGGCACACTGCTGCTGCGCAACCTGCCCGCGGGCGAGCGCGAGGGCGGCCTTCTGTGCCAGAAGGGCCGATTCGGCTTCGGTGAAATCGCCGCGTCCGAGCGCCTCATCGCGCCGCTGGTCCGCATCGGCAACGGCCTGGTGGAGCGCTCATTCGAAGAGACGATCGCGAAAATTGGCGCGTCGCTGAAGGCGCTGCAGGCAGAGCACGGCAAGGACTGCTTGGCGCTGGCCGTGTCGGCTCAGTATACAAACGCGCAGGCGGCGGCCATCATGGCCCTGGCCAAGGTGCTGGGCACCGACCGCGTGTACAGCTCGGGCGTGGTGGGCGGCGCGCCGTCCACGGCCACGATGGCCGACCTGGAAAAGGCCGACCTGGTGGTCGCCATCCAGCCGAAAAACGCCATCAACCGCTCCGTGGCCGCGATGCGCATCCGCCGAGCGGTGAACGGCGGCGCGGCGCTGGCGCTGGTGGGCGAAGACTTGGACGAGAGCCTGCTGGACGACATCGCGTCGCTGCGCGTGTTCTCGCTGCGCGACGCGGACCTCAAGGCGCGGATCGAAGCCGCGCGCGCGCCGGTGTTCCTGTTCGAACAGGGCGCGGCGGACGAGGACCTGCTGCCCGAGCACGCGAAGACCCTCCGCCTGCTCCCCGGCCCGAACAGCCTGGGCCTACAGCACCTGGGCATCGGCACAGGCGACGCGCTGAAAAAGGCGGCCGCCGAGGGTGCGATCAAGGCGCTGCTGGTCTTCGGGGACGCGATCGATGGCCTGAGTCTGTCTGGCATCGAGTTCCTGGCCGTGCAGGACCTGCACATGACCGACGCCGCCCGCCAAGCCGACGCGGTGCTGCCCGCGTCCTCCTTCGCGGAGGCCGCAGGCACCTACACCAGCTTCGACGGCCAGGTCAAACTGCTGAACCAGGCCGTCAAGAGCCCGGTGGCGTGGAGCAACATGGAGCAGATCGAGGCGCTGGCGAAGGCGTAAGCCCATGCGCAACGCGTCAAAACCCCGTCATCCTGAACGAAGTGAAGGACCTTCTTCAAACTTCATACACACCAGATCTTGTGGAAGGTCCTTCGCTGGCGCTCAGGATGACGGCGCGGATTGGATAACGAGCCCGAACGGAATACCTGATAACCGGAGGAAACAATATGTCATACGTACTCAATCCCAAGGGGATGAACAAGTGCATTGGCTGCATCACCTGCGCCACGGTCTGCGCGGCTGCAAACCAAGACAGCCATTCCATCACTCAGTCCGCCATCAAGATCCGGACCACCGGCGGCCTCGCGTCGAGCTTTGTGGCCGTGGTCTGCCGCGCGTGCAAGGAGCCCGCGTGCGCGAAAGCGTGCCCGGCGGGGGCGCTTAAACTCCGGCCCGGCGGCGGCGTGCTGCTGGACGAGGAAACCTGTTTCGGCTGCCGCCGCTGCGTGCCCGCCTGCACCGCGGGCGCGGTCAATTTCTCCAAGGAGATCCAAAAGCCCATCATCTGCAGCCACTGCGGGGTGTGCACCACATTCTGTCCCCATGAGTGCCTGGTGATGGAGGAAGTCGTGGAGGTGGCCGGCGATGCTGAATAAAAACTACATTCGCGTGCTCTATATCAACCTGACCACCAGCGAAACGCGGGTGGATCAGCGCGAGGACCTGATGCCCTACCTGGGCGGCGCGGGCGTGGCGGCCAAGCTGTTGGAGGAAAACTACCAGCCCGGCCTGCCGCCCACATCGCCCAAGCAGCCCATCATCTTTGCCATCGGCGCGGGCACGTACGTGTTCCCGGTGCTGACGAAGGTCGTGGCCACGTTCGTGTCGCCGTTGACCGGCGAATACGGCGAGAGCCACGCGGGCGGACGGATGGGCATGGCGATGGTCATGGCGGGCTATGACGCCATCGTCATCACCGGCAAGTCCAAGTACCCGTGCTATCTGGCGATCACAGACGCCCAAGTCAACATCCGCGAGGCCAGCTCCATCTGGGGCATGCCCATCGAGGAGACGGGCCGCGTCATCCGCGACCGCGAGAGCGCGGGCGGCAAGGCGGCAGGCAAGCGCTCCATCATCCGCATCGGCCCCGCGGGCGAAAACGGCGTCGCGTTCGCCTGCGTCAATGTGGACAGCTACCGCCACTTTGGCCGGCTGGGCCTGGGCGCGTGCATGGGCAACAAAAAGCTGAAGGCCATCTCCATCTTCGGTGAGCGTCCCATGCCCATCGCCGATAAAAAGGCCTATTTCAAGGCCTACCGCGATATCTACCAGCGCTGCGTGCACTCCAGCGGCATGACCAAATACCACGAGCTGGGCACGCCCTCCAACGTGGTGGGCATGTCGAAAATGGGCGCGATGCCCACGCTGAACCTTCAGTCCGGCTCGTTTGAGCACGCCAAGGAGATCAGCGGAGAGGCGTTCGCCGAAAAGAACCTGGTCCGCAAAATGGCCTGCGCGGGCTGCCCCGTGGGCTGCATCCACATCGGCATGTATCGGCGCGAGTTCGCCAAGGGCTATGAATACGAGGCCATCAACGTCACGTACGACTACGAGCTGATCTTCTCGCTGGGCTCGTTCCTGGGCGTCAAATCCACAAACGAGATCATCGAGATCATCGAGCAGGTGGAGGAGACCGGCGTCGACGCCATGTCCGTGGGCGTGTGCCTCGGCTGGGCCACGGAGGCGCTGAAAAACGGGCTGATCACCAAGGAACAGACGCTGGTGGACCTGGAGTTCGGCAACACCGAAGCCTATGTCAAGGCGCTGGGCTACCTGGCGACGGGCATCAACGAGTTCTATCGTGACCTGGGCAAGGGCAGCAAGGCCGTCTCTGAGAAGTACGGCGGATTTGACTACGCGCTGCAATCCGGCGGCAACGAGATGACCGGCTACCACACCGGCTACGCCGCACTGGTGGGCCAGGCCGTGGGTGCGAGGCACTCGCACCTGTGCAACGGCGGCTACAGCCTGGACCAGGGCAAGGGCGGCTTCGACGAGGACAAGTTCGTGGACGAGCTGTTCAAGGAGGAGTGCGAGCGCTGCATGACCAACTCGCTGGTCATGTGCCTGTTCGCCCGGAAAATCTACGACCGGGACACCATCCTGCTCGCGCTGAACGCCATCGGCTGGAACCTGACCAACGATGATCTGACCGCCATCGGCAAGCGTGTGTATCAGGTCAAGCTGCGCATCAAGCAGAAAATGGGCTTCGACCAGCGCGCAGTCAAGCTCCCCAAGCGCTTCTTCGAGACCCCCAGCAGCAGCGGCGCGCTGGACGAGGCGGTGGCGTACCGCATGATCGACAAGTACACCACGAAGACGGAGGCGCTGCTTCAGGAAGAGCTGTAATCCATCGACAGCGCACGCAACGCCGCGCAGTACGGCAGGGATCGGCCATAGAGCCGACCCCTGCCGCTTTGTTTTTCGGTGATGCGCGAGGCCGAACGGCTATGTGGGCAGCTCGATCTCCAGTGTCCGATCGTGCCGTGCGCCTTGTCGCCGCTCGCCCGTCCCGTTCACGCTGATCGTGCGCAGTATCTCCCGGTCCTCTTCGGCCTTGATGCTGTGGATGGCGATGCCGCGGTCGGCGAGGGCGACCAAGGTGGGATAGAACACATTCTCGCAGAAGGCGTGCTGGACGCGCTTGGCGTCATCCTCGGTTTCCGCGCTGTGTTCGCCCTTTGCGACCTCGAACATGAACTGGTTGTCTTGCTCGTATTTGACCACGACGTAGTGGCTGCCGTCGCCGCAATCGAAGACCATTTCGTCGCCGGGCCGTTGAAAACGGGTGCTGGAGGGGATAGTGTGGCCGGAGGCGTACAGGGCCTCCGTGATGCACGCCCCGATGTAGTCCACCGCGCCGTCCGCGCGGTCCTGAGGCGCGCTTTCCTGGGACGCGGCCAGCGCCTCCAGTTGCGCATCGGTGAGGCGCTCGCCATCGTCCGGGCGGTCTTTCAGGCTGTACCACAGCGCGTCGCGCCGCATCTGCTGCTTTTTCAGCTGATAGGCCTGCCGCCCCACGCGCCGCTTGAGCATGTCCTGCTCGCTGCGCTTGAGGTCGCGGTTGGTGAGCGCGCGGACGGCTTCGATCTTTTCCAGCAGCACCTGCACGGCGTCGCAGGGTCCAGCGGCCTGCTGCGCGGACAGCGCGAACAGCTTTTCACGAAGCAGCGACAGGCCCACATCGTGAATGTCCTGCTCTCGTTCTGCCCGGGATGCGGCCCTCGGGATGATGACGCCGCACAGCACGATGGGCTTTCCGTAATCGTCGAACCGCGCGTGCATCGCGGTGCGCTCGAACTGCTTCATCCGCGCCTCCGCGCCGAGGCCGGAGACCGCCTCCGCCAAGGCCAGCGCCCGCTCGTAGACCTGCGCGTCCTGTTCATCCTGCGCGATGTCCAGTGCGCGACGGATGGCTTCCAGCGCCCTGCGCTTTTTCCCGAGGGATTTGACGAACTGCGCGTCCATCTCGCCGCACTCGATCAACACGGGGTCCCGGCTGCCCACAAAATACTGAAATGGCTGCGCCTCGTACTGGGCGATCCGCTCGATCTCCTCGGCGCAGTTGCGCTGCGCGTGAATCAGCCGGATGCGCAGCCGGTCCAGGTTGTCTCGCCGCACCTGTTCGGCGTCCAGGACCACGACCTTGGGTCCGCTCATCGTGCTCCTCCTCCTTCTGCGATGTTGGCGTCGCGCAGACGCTGCAGCAGTGCGCCAGCCGTCTCGGATGACAGTACATGCGCGAAGCGCGCGCTGTTTTCGGATTTGATCTCGAAGGCGGGTGAGGCGTTCAGCAGCCGCTTCAGCAGCGCCAACCGCTGCGCCTCCTCCAGGAAGGGGAACAGCTTGCACAGGCAGAACTGCACGTCGGGCGGGAAGTCGTCGCCCTTTCCGAACAGCGCGGCGGGCGTGGGCTCCGCTTCTACGGCCTCGAATCGGTGCGCCGCGACCCAGTGCTGAAAGCGCGAGTCGCCTGCCAGCGTCCCGCAAGTGCGCTCAAACTGGGCGTAGTTCGCGGGGCTGAGCGCCGCCTCGCCCGCGAACCGCTCGCCCAGCACCCGGGGCGACGGGAACGACAGCTGACCGAACCGATAGGGCCGCCCGCAATGCCGCTCCGCCAGGATGTAATAATAAAAGCACAGCATCGGGCGCGGGTCGTCCATGGCCGCGAACTGGCGGAAGGCGCTGATCCGCGCCGCGCCCACGCCGCGCCGGTTCAGCCAGCGCTCGAAGGCCGCGGACTTCATCAACGCCGCGAGCGCACCGTCCGGCGCTTCGAGGTATGGCTCCAGATAATCCGCGAACTGCGCCAGCGCATCCCGCCCGTTCTGGGTGACGAAGCGCGGCAGGTGGCGGTAGGCCACCACGGGCACGCTGCCGTCGCTGTCCAGGCACACGTGCAGGATCTGGAACAGCGTCTCATGCGCGTTTTCCGACGTCGCCTCGTCCATCAACCGCGCAACGTCAGGCTGCGCGCGCCACTTTTCCGGAAAGCGGTGTTCGGCCAGTGCGACCGCATACTGATCCCAGCGCTGGGCGATGGCGGCCACCTCCTGGCGCGTGATCTCCGTGTTCTGACGCAGTTCGCTGCGCATGAATCCCGTGATCCGATCGCCCGACAGCCTGCTGCTCGGCGGCCGCAGCAATGCCTCGATCAGCCCCATGATTTTCGGGTCGTCGTGGTACAGCGGGTGCAGGTCGTAGTACGCTTTTGCCCGCGCCCATTCCCGGGAGCGGGTGTCGATCTCCTTGATGTGCTCATCCTCGGCCAGGCATAGCGCGGCCAGGCACATCCCCAGTGCGTAGTCGTCCGCAGCAGCGGCGATGTATACGTCGTCGCCCTCGATCACGATGTAGTTTTCCGGCGCGGCGTAGCGGTGCACCAGCTTGGTCACGCGGGTCTCCGGCTCGTGGCGGTAAAGCGCCACACAGTGCGCGAACCGGTCCAGCTTCACGGCGTCGCCGTCGGTCCACAACCCACCCGGATCGATGACGCGCAGCGCCACTTCCATGGACCCGCCTCCTTGGTTTCCATGCAGCGCCATCAGCAGCCGGTTCAGCTTGGGCACCAAGCTGTTTAGTACGAACCGGCGCCGCTGAGGCTCCGTCTGATCGGCGTACCAATTCGTCAGGGGCGATAGGGCGCTGTACTGGTCCTCGTCGATGGCATAGCCGTAGGCGCGATATCGGTCACGCAGGTCCAGGATGGCGTCGATGGGCATCATCGCGAAGTCCAACGCGTCCTGCTGAGACTGGAGCAGGCGCAGCGCCTCGATGTGCATGTCGGCGGCGATGCCGTCGCCCAGCGAAGGGAACAGGTACAGCCGGAAGCGCCTGCAGCCCTTTGCGGCTGCATAGCAGCGCATGTCGCCCTCGGACAGCGCGTAGAGGGGCTGGCAGTCGCAGTATTCGCAGGCGGTCAGCAGGCTGTCGTACTGCTGCCCGCTGCGGCTCTCGCGGGTGCGGATCACGGGCAATGGCATGGGTCGCACCTCCTCTTTTCACGAGTCGTTATACCCTGGCATCCGCTGTCTGCGCGGCCATTGCGCACGGATTCAACGGATAGCAGCCCGGGTATGTCAGCGCGTCGTCCGATATGCAGCGGCGGTCGCAGCGGTGAAGCACCTTGCACTGGATGCCCTGCCCGTCCGAGGTGATGCGCATCTTCAGCGGCCTCAGCCCGGCGTCGATCTCGCCGCACACCAGGTCTGAAACCTCATTGATCAGCTGGCTCTCCGTCAGCGACAGCAGCCCGCGCCCGCCCGCGCCCTTTCGTCCGGCGGCCAGCTGCGTCAGATAATCCGAGACGCTGGGCTCGATGACCGCGTCCAAGTGGAACTGACTGCGCAGTTTGGCCGAGACATTGCTGAGCAGGCTGTCGATGATCGTGTGATGCGTGTCCGCGCTCAGGAACGAATAGTAGATTAGGTTGTCGCCCATGCGGTTCAGGATTTCACGCTTGTCGGCGAAGGCGGTTTTCACCTCCTCCTCGTAGATCCCGCGCAGCATCCGCCTCGTCTCCGGCTCATCCTGCGTGCCCTGGCGGACGCAGCGCTCGTACTCTTCGGCCGCACGCGCGTTGCCGATGTTGGTCGTGAACGCGATGACGGTCTGACCGAAGAACACGGTCTCACCGTGGGAGTCCGTGAGCCGCCCGTCCTCCAGGACCTGCAGGAACTTGTACCAGATGCTGGGGTGCGCCTTCTCGAACTCGTCAAACAGGATCAGGGAAAACGGGCGCTCTTTGACCAATTTGGTCAACTCACCGCCCTGCTCATACCCCACATAGCCGGGCGGCGCACCGAACAGGCGCTGGTCGGCGTGGGCCTCTCTGAACTCCGACATGTCGAACCGGATGCAGGCCGAGTCGTCGCCGAACAGCGTGCGGCACAGGGAGCGGACCGACTCGGTCTTGCCCACGCCGGTGGGACCCACGCACATGAACAGCCCGCGGGGCTTGTTGGACACCGGCTTGCCGCTCTGAAGCCCCGAAAATCCCAGCGCGATGCGCCGCATGATGCGCGAGATCTGGTGGATGGCCTCGTCCTGGCCCTTGATGCCGCGCCTCATCTCACTCTCCAGTTGCGCGATCCGCTTGAACATCTCGGGCCGCCGCCAGCGATCCTCCTGCTCGCCGTACTTATGGAACAGCACCGTCTCGTTCAGCTTTTCCAACCTGCCGCCGAGGCTGTTGTGCAGCGACAGCAGATTGTACAGGTCGCGGTTCGTGTACCCCTCAGTGAGGTCAGAAAACCGCTCCGCGTTTGCCTCCTGCGCGCCGTCCGCGAAAAACCGGGTGAACCACTCCCTGCGCAGCTCGTGGCTCGGGCGGTCCATGGTCAGGATGCGGATGGTGTCGTTGTTCAGATAAAAACTGACCGGAAGGTCGCTCACCCGGTTCACCAGGAACACCAGTGTGGGCATGCGCTGGCCGTCCCGGACGCGCAGGCTGCCGAGATGCCGCTTGAGTTGGTCGAAGAACTTGCGCTCCTGCACGCTCAGCCGGTCCGGGGCGTCCACCAAGTATGAGGCCAGTTCCACGATCACCACCTGCTCGCGGCCAGGGTCCAGCAGCTCGCACAGGTTCAGCGCCGTGGCGCTGCTCAGGGACAGGTTGCGGTCCTGATAGTTCAGCTCGAAGGGGTCCTGGGACGGGCCAGCGATGTAGTTGAAAAAAACCTGATGATCCACAGGATACCCTCGCGCCTCGAACAGCCGCGACAGGAACTCCGGAAAACCGCACAGCTCGCCCTGATACAGCTGGCAGTCGGTCACGTCGCCCTCGACGATGAAGCAGGGATAGATGCCGTTGAACATCTCCAGCTCATGGATCCATTTGCTCGCCATATTGTGTGCCCTCCTCCGATTTTTTCGGTTCCGTCTCCAGTTTCGCGCGGAGGCCGCACACCTCCAGCCGCTCGATGAAGCTGCCGCGAAAGCCCTTCGCGGGGATGCCCGCCATGACCGCGCCGCTCTGTCCGATGAAGGGCTGCATCGCCCGCTCGCAGGCCAGCGCTTCTTGGTAGCGCTCGCGGTTGCGGAAGAAGTGGATGGTTTGATTGGACGAGCCTTTGAGCGGCTTTCCGTCGTTTAGCGCCTCCACATAGGGCCCGTCAATCAGCACGTCGATCAGCGGCAGGCAGGCCGCCCGATCCGGGTCGCGGGTGGCTGCGTCCAGCGTGTAGCCGGTGTAGACCAGGATGTCGTCCGTCAGCGGACGGAGCCGCGCGAGGAGCGACAGCAGCGCCACGGGCTGCGCCAGGGGATCGCCGCCGGTGATCGTGATGCCGTCGAGGCCTCTGCAGGCGCGGAACAGCGACTCGACCTGCCATGCGGCCACGGCTGTGGGCAGCTCGTGGCTCGGGTCGGGCCGCCAGAGCTCTGGGTTGGAGCAGCCAGCGCAGCCGTGGGGACAGCCTACTGTCCAGAGCACCGCGCGACGGCCCGGGCCAAGGGTCGTGACGGGCGCGAGGATGCGGTCAATCTGCATGGGGGACATCTCCTTTCCGTCGGGACGCCAATCCTTCATAAAGGCTGGCCGGAATTGCCGCGCCGTCGCCGTACATCCGCATCCAAAACGGCGCCCGGATCTGCGTGCCCGCGCGATAGTCCAGCGAGCTGAGAAAGCGGTTCACTGCGCCGCGATCCAGCGCATCCCGCACCGCATCCCCGTGATCCGCCAGGAAAAACAGCATCTCGAACACCTCGCGCCTGCGCTCATCATTGCCTGCAAGCAGTTCGTCGAGGGTACCAGACAGCCCGTGCCGGATGTAGCGGCTGACCGCGTGGCGGTATTCCTCGAGTCCGTCAGGCAGCAGCCCCTGCAGGTAGTGCCGGAACAGGACGGGGTCCAGCAGGTGTTCCTCCGTGGCGATGCGGCCATAGAGGTGCAGCGGCCCAATCGCCTGCATGCGCACAGCGTCCGCCTTCACCGCGTCCAGCCGCCAGCGAAACTGTCCGTAGCGCTTCAGCAGCGGCGTGCGTTCGACGCCGTGCAGCGTCTCCTCGCACAGGATCATGTGGTTTTTGTGAGCCGGCGCGCGCAGCACGGTGATGTAGTCGCCCTGCTTTTCGTCGGCGAACACCGGCACACCGGGCAGTTTGATGAACGCCTCGTAGGGCACGTCCTCGATCCACAGCCGCTGCTCGCGCTGGCTGTAGATCCACACATAGTGATGCAGCGTCTCGTCTTCCAGCTGTGCGCCGACAAGACCGAGCATGCGCTCCGTGCGGGAGGAGATCAGTTGGTCCTCACGGTAGAATCTGATCAGGCGCTCCGAATCAGCCTCGGCAATGGGCTGGCCCGCCCGGTGGCGGGCGTACAGGATGAACTCGAACAGCAGCGCGCTGCTGCCCTGGTCGCGCTGCATGCGCAGGAATTGAGCCAGGAACCGCAGATACACCGGGTGATGCGGCTTGGTCAGCATGCGCTGCAGCAGGCTGTGCAGCCCGGCACGGGACGCATTTGCGGACTCAATGAGCGCGCCATACCGCAGAAAACTGGCCTCGAAGTCGTCCGGCAGCCGGGATGATTCCAGGTCCCGCTGCAGCGCGGCCTGGAGCAGGGACAGCAGCGCGTCCAGCAACTGAGGATCGCCCAGCCCGACGGCGTCCGAGCACAGGCCCACCAGCGCCGGCGTGCGCGTGGGGCGGTCGTACTGCCGGTAAAGCCCGATCATGTACATCAACTGCGCTCGGGACACGGCATGTAGCTGTTGCAGATGCACCTCGATGGCTTCCGCCAGCGGTTCCAGTGCGATCACGCTGCCGTTGGACCCGGTCAACGCGGTTGCCAAGGCGGTGGCGTGGCGCTCGAACAGCGGGTCGTCCTCGGCGATGCCGTCCTCATCCACCTGAAGCAGCGCGTCCACCAGCGCCGTCATGCACGGCGCGGGGCCTTTGATGGCGGACAGCAGCTGCAGCAGGTGATCCCGCTTGGGCCGGATCGCGCACACGTCCAGGCACAGCCGGTTCAACGCGCCTGGTGACAGATCCGCGGCGTGGGGGAGCAGCGCGTCCAGTGCAGCCTCTGGATCGGGCTGACGGGAGAGCCTGCCGAACAGCGCCTCGCCCAGTGGATTGTCCCGGAAAAAGCCCGCCGGAATGGGCCCTTGCATCAGCGCACCGCAGTAGGCCTGCAGGTACGCCTCGAACCGCGCCTCGCCCAGGATGTCGCGCAGCCGTGCGGAGGCCTTCGGCGGCGGCGGGATGGGGTAGGGGAACGACAGCAGATCCAGCGGCAGCTCCGCGCGGCTGTGCGCCGCAACCAGCGACGAGGGCGGCTCCTGGAGGAAGTGATACCGCGCTTCTGAATCAGGAAAGCTGGCGCAGTCCAGGAAAGCTTCGCGCCCTTTGCCGCCCGGGAGCAGGGCGCGGACAGTCATGGTTTCCGGCCACAGCGGCGTCTCCATCCGCGCTAGATGCCCGGCGAAAAACGCGATGTCGTCGCTGCCGTGCTCCGCGCCAAAATCATAGATCGCCTTGGCCTCCCGCTGGGTGTAGCAGGGCTTTTGCAACAGCGTCTCCATGCGCAGGCTCGACGGCGATTCCCGGGGCAGGCTGGCCTCGTAGCGGGCGTAATACTGCTCATAGCACGCCGTGCTGCTCAGTGTGTAGGCGTGAAGCAGCTCGCGATGCTGCTGATTGGCGCTCGCGAAGAGGGCGGCGGTGATTGGGGACGCGCTGCGCTGCACCAACTGCGGAGCGATGGCTCGGAGCGTCTTCTCGGACAGACGTCTGCCCTTCAAGTGCCGACCCAGCAAACGCTCGTCCCCGAAGGCCAGCGCCGCCTGGTAAAAATAGCGCTCCACCTGCTCCGTTGAGGACTCACCGGGCAGGCCGGTCAGCCGGAAATGGGCGGGCATGTGCCGCATCAGCACATAGCCCACGGCGCTCAGCGCGCCCTGCACCTGAGTGTCTATCAAGATGCCGGACGGCCTCAACAGCGCACAGAGCAGCCGATACTCAGGCATCACTTGCACTGCGTCGGGCTTCGCCAGCGGCAACAGCGAGGCCAGGTCGTCGCCCATCATCAGGCACAGCGCGATCAGCGCCGAGAGTGCGGCGCCCTTGCCGGGTCCTTGCCCATCAAGGCCGCCCGGCATGAGCAGGAAGGCCTCCGTCATGTCGCGCCGGATGGCGGACAGCATGGAGAGGCTGCTTTCATCCTTGATCAGCGCGCGCCAAAATGCCTGGTTGGCGCGGTCGAAGGCGGAAAACGCGCTGGGTGGGCTGGGCTTGCCCTGCCTGCACAGCGCGTGCTGCTCGATCAGTCCGCCAGCGCCTGTGATCAGCACCGAGGCGGACTTCAGCGCACCGCGCGAATGGCGGATGCCCTCCCGGCGAAGTCTTCGCCAGATGCGGAAGGCCTTGATGGGGCGGTACTGCAGCCGCACAGCCTGCCCGCCGGTTTTCGCTGTGAAGCCGCTGTGGGATGGAACCGCCGCATTCAGCTCGAGTGTAGCCGTGATGACCAGGCGGGACCGCCTCGACTCGTGCTCTGTGATCCGGAGGTCGGCCAGCGCGGCGGCCGTGGCGAGCGCTGGGCGCTGCACGGCACTGGGCGTGATGACGGGCTCCTGTACCAAAGGCGAGCGCATTCCCGCCGATGCGGAGAAGTTGAGTGCGCGTTCGGCCAATACCGCGCCCGCCCGCTCGACGCGCAGCCGTGCCGGGAACACAGCGCTGCACTCGATCCCAGACCAGCCGCCCGCCTGGATCAGTTCGCCCATCACCGCCAGCCCGCGCCCGTCCTGTGCGATCTCTTGAATCCGCAGTGACGCACAGTCGGGCGCGTTCAGCAGCCGGAACGCGCTGGGCGGCAGGCTGAACGGTTGGCGGTCGGCCATGTCCAGCCGGAAAGAAAGCGGCCAGCGGACGGGTTCCCGCGATGGCGCGAGCCGCACGCAGTCGTGGTTTCCGCCGCCGAGGGTCCATTCGCTGATCCGCAGCGGGCGCACGTCGCCCAGGCCGAACGCCTTCTCCATCTCTCGGACGACTTGTGTCAGCTCATCCGGATCGGCATTGTCCAGCGCCTCGGCCAGCACGCTCATGCCCAGCCTCCGGAGGTCAGCGACGATCTCGTCGCGATACGGTTCCAGGGCTTGCGCCTGCCCGCACAGCTTTTCGTGGATCTGATAGGCAAGCTCTGTGGCGGTGACATAGCTCATACGCGACCTCCTCACTCCTGACGCAGTTGTAGATCCCTCGCCATCTGCGCGATGGTGTTTTCAATGTCCTTGGTGTCCATGACCAGCTCGATGGTGACGCGCCGGTCTGCCTTGTACTGGCGCTCCAGCCGCTGCTGATCCGACTCCGCGCCGGTCATGTCCACATTGGCGGCGGGGGAAAAGTAGGACATGGAACAGGCCTTGACGTAAGGTCCCATCACCCGCTCACGCACCGAACCCGGCGGCAGCATCAGCGCGATCAGCGCGCATGCGCGGTCCGCGCCCAACCGCCGGTTGAACACCGAGTCGGCCCTGGGGTCGCAGTGGCCGCAGATTTCAATGTGGGAAAACCGTACGTCGCCCACATCGGTGTCTCCGCCGTACTTCAGCACGATGGCATAGATCGCCTCCGCCAGCGCGTCGACAAAGCTGAACTGCTCCGTGTCTATGGCCGACGAGTTGGTCTCAAACAGCAGTTCCGACGAGATTGAGATGGCGAAGGTCTCCGGGTCCAGCGTCACCTTGTCGCGCAGTTTTGGGGCGAGCATGGCGTAGATCTCCCGGTTCATGCGCATCCGCTTCTCGGACATGTTCACCAGCTTTTCCTGGCTCGCGCTGAACCGGTCCTTGGCCTCGGACAGCTCCTGATAAAGGTCTGTGGCCTGATGCGCATAGTAGGCCGCCACCGAAGAAAACACCAGCACGAACAGCACCAGCACCACGATCAGGTTGCTGAACAGGTCCGTCATGGAGCTGTTCGTGGTATCCTCTGGCGGCGCATAGATCCGCTTCACGGTCATGATCGGTCCCTCCTCGCGGCGCCTTATGTCGCTCGGTCAATGATTGAGCAGCTGGTCGAGCAGCAGCGTCAGGTGCGCGTTCTGCTGCTGAAGCAGCGCATAGGTGTCGTCCATCCTCGCGAAGGCGCGATTGCCCTCCTGAATCTGTTCATGCAGCGCATCGTTGTTCAACTCGATCATGCGGCTGTGGCTCTCGACGAAGCGGAGCATGGCCAGGTCGATTTGTTGAATGCTGTCGGCCTCTAGCTGATACCCGGCGCGCAGGCTGTCGATCGCGGCGACGAGCCGCTCCTGTAGGAGTGCCTGCGCCTCAAGTTTCGTGGATAGGCTGCCGAGCTGGCCGTCCAGCTTGCCAGCGTGGACCACAAAACTGTCCACGGAATGCTTCAGCGTCTGGACGGTGGGATCGGACAACTCCATCTGTGCCGGGTTTTTCAGGCGCAAATCAATGCACCGCTTGCGCAGAAAGTCTTCCACATTCGCCAGCACCTCTCCGCGTCGCAGGTGCGTCCTACATGTCCGCTCCAGCAGGTTCATGATCAGCGAGGCCAACAGCCCGCACAGCGACGTGACGAACGCGGTGGACATGTCGGACATCGGCGAGGCAAGCGCCAGCGAGATCTCGTTGATGCTTTCGATAGAGGTCGAGAGCTTGATCTGCGCCAGTGCAGAGATCAGCCCCACGAATGTCCCGCCCATGCCCAGGCTCACCGAGAGCGTGGGGAAATACGTCAGCAGGTTTTCCAAGGTGCGGATGTGTCCCGGCATCGCCGTGTCGGCCAGGTTGCCGGACTCCCAGATCCCGACCTTGAAATTCGCCGTGTACCACTCGTTGACGCGCCGCATGTACCGGGTCTTCAGCAGATTGTCCAGGTTTATTTCGTTCTGGCCACGGGCGGAAAACCGCTTGATGTCCCGGCTGATCCGCCCATAGAAGCCCAGCACTGCGCAGCTCCACAGCAGGTACAGCGCGGCCGCGCCCAGGATGATGTAGCAGATGATCACGCCGGGCAGCGTCTGCTCGTAGAATTTTTCCATGGCCGATTCCGCGATCTGGGACAAGACCGATGCACTTGGCATGGTACCGCCTCCCTCTGGACTGCCTGATATTCATCATGCGCAGTGTGGGACAGGTTTTCGGAAAACAGGCTGTTGACAACATTGTGGCAAATTTGGTGGATGTGTTGAGTTATTGGCGTGGATAAATTATAATGGTGGGTGATGGAAGGGCGAATGGGTGACAGGAGGAGACGAATGGCGATCAGTCGGTTGATGCGGGCGGCGCTCAGGGGGATCACGGCGCTGGAGCCGGATGTGAAGCGAACCTACAAGGTGGAGCGCCGGATTGAGCAGTTGACGACTCGGCTGCGCGGCCTGCCCGGGGACTATGCGATGTGGGATAGACCGGTGGATCTGGGGAATCGGGAGATTCCGGTGCGCATGTTCGCGCCGCAAAAGCCGAAACCGGGCAAGCTGCTGCTATTTTTTCACGGGGGCGGCTGGGTCACGGGCGGAATCGAAAACTATACGGGGTTGTGTGTGGACCTGGCGAAGGCGACTGGACAGCCGGTGGCCTCAGTGGATTACAGGTTGGCGCCGGAGCACAAATTCCCGGCCGCGCCTGAGGATTGCTATCAGGTGGCGCGGGAATTCTACAGTGGCAAGGTGGACGGTGTGGACCCGGACGGGATCACACTGATCGGTGACAGCGCGGGCGGAAATCTGGCTGCCGTGGTGTCGCTGATGGCCAAGGACCGGGGCGAGTTCATGCCGAGGCAGCAGGTCCTGGTCTACCCGTCCGCGTACTGGGACCACAGCGAGGCATCGCCGTTTCCGTCCATCCGCGAAAACGGCACGGATTTCCTGTTGACGTCGAAGCGGATTGAGGACTTTATTGAGCTGTACCAGCGCACGGACGAGGACCGGAAGAATCCGTATTTCGCGCCCATGCTGGCGCAGGACCTGACAGGCCAGCCGCGCACGCTGGTGATCACGGCGGAGTACTGCCCGCTGCGGGACGAGGGCGAGGCGTACGGGGCGATGCTCAGGGCGGCGGGGAATGAGGCCCAGGTGCATCGGGTGGCGGATGCGCTGCATTCGTTTATGATGCTGCCGGAGAGTTTTCCGCAGGTGAGGGAGGCTTATGGGGTGATCCGGGGGTTTTTGGAGAGCGAGTGAGGGCTGCCGCTGCGGCGGGGGCGGAACGCCACAGAGGGCGTTCCCTACGATCTCGCTCGCACTTTTCCCGGAGGGAACGCCCTCCGTGGCGTTCCGTCCCCCGACAGGCGGGGATTCAAATGATAGGCGAGGGAACTGAGATGGGCCAGAGCAAGGCATGGAGCCGGTTGGACAATGCGGCGAAGATCTTTCCGCCGAACAGCACGCGGCGAAACGCGAAGGTGTTTCGCCTGGTTTGCGAGCTGACGGAGCAGGTGGACCGGGCGGCGCTGCAGCGGGCGGTGGACTCGACCGTGGACGCGTTCCCGCTGTACCGGTGCGTGCTGAAGAAGGGCCTGTTTTGGTATTATCTGGAGCAGAGCGACATCGTACCGGAGGTCGCAGAGGAGCAACTGCCGGTGTGCAGCCCGCTGTACAATGTGGACAGCCACGGGCTGCTGTTCCGGGTGAGCTACCATGGCGCGCGGATCAACCTGGAGGTGTTCCACGCGCTGGCGGATGGCACGGGCGCGCTGCGCTTTTTGCGGGCGATGGTGCAGCGTTACCTGCAGATTGCGCACGGGCTGGAGCTGAGCACGGATGGCGAGGAGCCTGCGTTCGACGAGGTAGGGCTAGACGCGTTCTACCAATACTATGACAAGGCGGGCGCGATCCCCAAGATGGACCGGAGCCGCGCATACCGCATCCGGGGCGACTGGTATCCGCAGGGGGTGTCGGTGACAGAGGGGTTCATGTCCGCGAAGGCGGTGCTCGCGCAGGCCCACGCACACGGGGCGACGCTGACCGAGTTTTTGGTGGCGCACCTGATCTGCTCGATCACGGAAGGCATGGCGGTCCGGGAGCGGCAGCACCCCGTAGTGATCTCAGTGCCGGTGGACCTGCGCCGGTTCTTCCCGAACGATTCGGCGCGAAACTTCTTCGGGGTAATGCGCGTGGTTTTTGACGCGAAGGACCCGGAGACCCCGTTCGAGCGCGTGATCGAGTGCGTGCACGAGTCGTTTTCCAGGCAGCTGAACAAGGAAAACATGCACGGGATCATCGGCCGGTATTCCTCGATCGAAAATCAGCCGTTCGTGAAGGTGATCCCGCTACAGGTGAAGATCCCGGTGCTGCGGCTGGCCGGGCTGTGGTCGGACCGGGGCGACACGGCGGGGCTGTCGAATGTGGGGCGGATCGTGATGCCGGAGTCGGCGACAAAGTATGTGCGGCTGTTCGACGTGTTTTTCAGCACGAAACGGCCCCAGGTGTGCATGAGCAGCTTTGGGGACCGGCTTTCAGTGAGCGTGTCGTCGCCGCTGGTGGACACGGGCGTGCAGCGGCGGCTATTCAGGCGGCTGACGCAGCACGGGATCGAGGTGGAGATCGTGTCGAATCTGGCGCAGTTGACGGGTGAGGGGGGATCGCATGCTCCGGTGTGAACGCTGTAAAGTTGAGCTGCCGGGCAATGTTTCGGCCTGTCCGCTGTGCCAAGGCGCGCTGACCGGCGAGCCGGACGGCTCCGGTAGCGCCTTTCCCGAGCTGCCTGCGTCCAGCGGTGTGGTGCGCCAAAAACTGCTGAGCCGGATCGCGTTCGGGACGGTGTGCATGGCTGCGGTGTGCATCGCCATCAACCTGAGCTATCCGGTGGGTGGCGGCTGGTCGCTGTTCGTGGTGGCGGGGATCGCGAGCCTTTGGATCGATATCGGGATCATGCTGAAGAAATGGAAAAACCTGCCAAAGAGCATCCTTTGGCAGGTGGCGGTGGTGTCGCTGTTCGCGTATGTGTGGGACCGGTTCACGGGGAACCATGGGTGGGCGCTGGACTATGTGCTGCCGGTGCTGTGCATGTGCGCGATGGTGGCAATGGTGGTGATCGCGAAGATCATGAAGCTGCACGCGCAGGACTATGTGCTGTATCTGGGCCTGGACTGCCTGCTTGGTCTCAGTTCGCTGGTGCTGATCCTGACGGGCACGGTGCACGTGGTCGTGCCGTCCGCGCTGTGCTTCGCCAGCTCGCTGATCTTCCTGGCCTTCCTGATGGCCTTCGAAGGCCGCACAGTGCTGGACGAAATCAAGCGCCGCGTGCACATCTAAATCATGCAAGTGAACCGCGAAGCGAACAAGGGAGGTCCAGGAGGGATTCAATCCCTCCTGGCGGAGGTCCAGGAGGCAGCGCCTCCTGGTTACCAGGGCATCGCAAAGACCTCGTAAGTATCTGTCGCGAGTGCGCCGATCGCGCTGATCTCAAACGCGACTTTTCCGCCCGCCTTGATGCTCTGGCAGAAGCCCTCGGCGCCGTAGACGAGGGCGCCTTCGCTGTCCCTGAACAGGGCGGTGAGCTTGGCGTTTTCGATGTCGTAGTCGTTGGGGTTGTGGAGTTCGCCGACGATGGCGGCGGTATACTCGTCCTTTATCAATTTCGCGCCCTGGACCTCCATTGAGAGGTAGACGGGGTGGCTCAGCTTGATGGGTTTGATCAGGTTGTAGAGTGCAGGGTCCACGAGCTCCACTTCGACTGTGGCGGGGACCTCGCTGACGGGGGTGCCGTAGGAGGCCCAGGCGGCGGCCTGATCTGGGTACAGTGCGGTCAACGAATGGGTGTCGACGCGTAGTGGGTTGCCGCTGGCGTCGCGGGCAGTGACACGGAACTCGGGGAACTGAATAGCGGTGTCCGCGAGCTCATTTTTGATGACGGCCGCATAATACAGCAAGCCTTCATGCACGCTGAACCCGATCTCATTGACGCTGACCAACGGTTCTGCGGCGGCGGCCTCGAGGCGCTCGACGACGGGTCCGGGCGTGTGCGCGGTCAGCGCGGCGATGATCTCCGCCTGGAGCAGTTGCTGATCGGACGCCTTCAGCGCGTTGGATGTGCGCACCAGCACGGTGCCCACGACTTTCCGGGAACCGGAGGCCAGCGCGGTGCCGTCATAGTCCGCGAGGTAGTCACTGCGGCGCTCGGCGTCGCCCTCGGTCTGATACACCTCGACACTGCCGCCGGCCTCGGTGCCTGCCTTGACGACGTCCAAGTCGGGCATCTTCGCGTAGGCGGAGCTGACCAAGGTGCTGGAAAAGAAAACCTGCGCGGTGTAGCCGCCGGCCTTGCCCAGCTGGCCGTTGGGGTCGTTGTCCTCGGTGGCGGCGGCCAGATAAGCGATGTCGGGCACGCGCGACAGCCGGTCGATGACGTAGTCCTCGGTGGGGTTCGTGATCAGGTCGCGCTGGGCGATGCTGGAAGCCATGGCGGTGGTGGCGGCGAGCACGCTGTCCGTGGCCGCCGTGCGGTCGATCGCCTTCAGGGCCTCAGTCGCCGCCTGATAATCGGCCAGCGTGATGGGCGCTGCGGGCAGCTCGGCTTTCGCAGCGGCGGCATCCACGGCGACCTGAAGGGCATCCTTGGTCTGCGGGTCCAGCGGCTGTTTTTCGCCGGTGATCAGCCCGTCCGCGGTCGCCAGCGCTGCGTCCAGCGCCGCAGTCTGCTCGTCGAGCCTGGCCAGCTCGGCGCGGTGTTCGTCCATCGCCGCCTGGATGGCCGCCGCGCGGGCGGCGCTGTCCTCGTGATCGCCCAGCTCGGTGAAGGCGGCGAGCGCGTCCTTGGCGTCCATCGAAGACGCCAGCGCCAGCGCATTCTGATACTTGCAGTCCATCAGGCGCGCTGCCGCGTCCTGGTAGTCCGGGATCGATTCGAAGGCCGCGATGGCCGCCGTGTATTCCCCGGACGCCTGGAACGCGGTGGCCTTCGAGTAGGTGCGCATGTCGGCGGTGAAGTAGTAGGCCGCGCCGGCGATGACGACGGCGGCGATGAGGATGATGGCGGCGACTTTTCCCTTGGCACGTTTGGTGGGCGTCGGCTGCTGGGTCATGAAGATACCCTCCTCCAGATGGATGTGATTCAATGATTATACCACAGTTCAGCGCGGTATGGTAGGGGGAAAGATGGGGTTTGACAAGCGGATTGGCGCGTGATACACTCGGAGCATGTTCGAAAGATCGGGGAGGTCGGCGAGATGGAATACGAATGCGACGGATGCGGGCGCACGTTCACGATGGCGAACACGAAGTTTTGCCCCTATTGCGGGCAGCATTTTCATTGGCTGAAGCCGGGCAGCGACTGGGCTAAGGATATGGAGGCGCAGAAGGAGAAGGATGATCGCGCCGATGATCCCCCCACGCCGTCATCCTGAGCGCAGCGAAGGACCTTCCTCAAGATAAACGGAGCTTAAGTTTGAGGAA
>JAVBUD010000055.1:0-13772 GCA_031555755.1 Eubacteriales bacterium
CCGGGGCGGGCGGGCGCCGGCCCCCCCGCCGGCGGGGCGCCCCCCCCCCCGCCGCCGCGCCCCCCACGTCTCTGGCCCCATCACGTCACAACCCCAACCACCCGCTCCACCCCGCACAGGTCCTTCTCCACGAACGCCCCCGCGCCGAGCATCCCCGCCACCGCCCGCGCTTGGTCGTAGCCGACTTCCAGCACGATCGCGCCGCCGGGGTTCAGGTGGTCCCTGAACGAAGCCGCGATCCTATGATAAAACGCCAGCCCGTCGGCCCCGCCGCGCAGCGCCAGCGCCGGTTCGCGCCTGACCTCCGGCTGCAGGTTTTCCATGTCCGCGTCCGAGATGTACGGCGGGTTGCAGCAGATCAAATCAAACCGCCGCGCCGCCACTGCCGAAAACAGGTCCCCCTGGAAATACTCGACCTTCGCGCCCAGCGCATCTGCGTTCTGCCGCGCCACGGACAGCGCGTCCGTGCTGATGTCCGATGCGCACACATGGGCCTCAGGGCACGCCAGTGCCACTGACGCGGCAATCGCGCCGCTGCCGGTGCACAGGTCCAAGACGCTGCGATAGCCCTTTTCCCGGACCAGCGCGATCGCCCGCTCGCACAGCGCCTCCGTGTCCTGGCGCGGGATCAGCACCCGCTCGTCCACATAAAACCCGTGGCCCATGAAATAGGCGCGGCGCTGCGCGTACTGCAGCGGCACGCCCGACACCCTGGCGGAAAGCCATGCGTCGGCCTGCGTCCGCGCCTCGTCCGGCATGGCCTCATCCAGCGCGAACCGCAGCGCGGCCCGCCCGACGCCCAGCGCGTCGCACAGCATCCATTCCGCGTCCAGACGCGCGTCCGGCGCGCCCGCAGCCGTCAGCCGCGCCACAGCCCGGCTCAGCCAATCACGTGAAGTCATCTTCCACATGGTCCAGGTCGACGGCCTCCTCGAACCGCGTCTCTTCCTCGGGAGCGGGCTCCTCTTCGGGTGGCAGAATGTCCTTGGCATCGTAGCCTAGGCTGGCCTTCAGCGACACCAGCGCCACCTCCAGCATCTTGTCGTCCGGCTCTGCGGTGGTGATCTTTTGCACCATCAGGCCGGGCCACTTCAGCGCGCGCACGATGGGGTTGTCCTCGGCACGGCCCAGGCCCTGCAGGATCTCGTACGACACGCCCGCCACCAGCGGCAGCAGCGACAGCCGGCTGGCGAGCCGGAGGAAAACATTGCTGGAATCATTGCCCATCAGCAGGAAGATGAAGATGGAGATCAGCATCACGATCACCAGGAAGCTGGTGCCGCAGCGCGGATGCAGCCGCGAGAACTTCTTGGCGTTCTCGACAGTCAGTTCCTCGCCGGACTCAAAGCAGAAGATGGACTTGTGCTCCGCGCCGTGGTACTGGAACACGCGCCGGATCTCCTTGAGCTTTGAACATAGGAACACGTACAGCAGGAACATGGCAATGCGGATCGCGCCGCCGATCAGATTCACGGCCAGCCGGTTGGTGATGAACCGCTTCACGAACGACTCGATGGCCACCGGAATCGCGAAGAACAGGCCCACCGACAGCACGATGGCCAGGATGACCGCCAGGATCATCATCACATCGTCCGGCTTCATGTGCAGCCATTCGGCCACCTTTTTCTCGAATTTGCTGGGCTCCTCATAGTCGAGCCCCGCCATCTCGGCGGACTCGGTCAGCGTCTTCATGCCGCCGTACAGGGACATGATGAACGATGCCACGCCGCGAATGATCGGCCAGCCCAGCACCGGGTACTTGTCCTTGAGCCGAACGGTCTTTTTCGTTTTGTAGACGATCTTGCCGTTTGATTTGCGCACGGCGATGGCGGTACTGTGCGGGCCCTGCATCATCACACCCTCCATGACCGCCTGGCCACCCACGGAGATCTTGCCCTCTGGCAGCCTGCCGAAGAACCAATCCTTGAAGCCCTTTGCGAAGTTCGACATGTCGCACCTCCTTGTGTAGGATATCAACCGAAACCGGCCTTTTGAACCGCCCACGCCTCACCGACGTCATCCTGAGGCTTCAGCCGAAGGACCTTCCTCATTCTTTCCGTACATCATCTTGAAGAAGGTCCTTCGCTGCGCTCAGGATGACGGCGAGGTCACGCGACGCATATTTACAGAAACGCCACCCTCGCGCCATCAGAAAAACAGACCCGGCGCTCTCACGCCCGATCTGCATTTTCGCTTGATGAACTCGGTCTGCAAAATCCGGCGGATATCGTCCCGCCGACTGGCTACATGCCGTAACGCTTCTTGAAGCGATCCACGCGTCCGCCAGCGTCGACAAGTTTTTGCTTACCGGTGAAGAAGGGGTGGCACTTTGAGCAAATGTCAACGCGCAGCTCCTTTTTAACCGATCCAGTTTCAAACGTCTCGCCGCACACGCAACGCACGGTGCACTTCCCATAGTTTGGGTGGATCTTTTCCTTCATGTTCTCACCTCATTCCGGTAATCGCCCCCAACGAATTGAGGACTTGTATCGACACTGCAAGGGACATTATAGCACATGGGTGGTGGGATTGCAAGATGAGGGAATGTTATGTTTTGCGATGCCGGGTGTGCACAGCCATGGTTACCTGTTGCGCTGAGCGCGATGGTTTGATATACTTGGAAGTACATGCGGCGCGGACCGTTGCGCCGCGCAATCATTGTGGAGGTTGGTGCCCGATGAATATATTGAACACATTGACCGTCGTCGTGTCGGAGGCGTTTGAGCAGGCGGGATACCTGGCGGAATACGGAAAGGTGACGGTGTCCAACCGGCCTGACCTGTGCCAGTTCCAGTGCAACGGTGCGATGACGGCGGCGAAGGCACACAAAAAGCCGCCCATGGCGATTGCGAACGCCGTGATCGAGATCCTGAGCCAGCGCGCAGACCTGTTTCAAAAGGTGGAGCTCGCCATGCCCGGGTTCATCAACATCGCGCTCAACGACAGTTATCTGGTGGGCCTGATGAACGGCATGCAGGCGGATGAGCGGCTGCTGCTGCCTCAGCTCGCGCCCATGACCATCGTGGTGGACTACGGCGGGCCGAACATCGCCAAGCCGCTGCACGTGGGGCACCTGCGCTCGGCGATCATCGGCGAGTCGCTGTGCCGGTTGCTGCGCTTCCTTGGGCACAGGGTCATCGGCGACGTGCATCTGGGCGACTGGGGCCTGCAGATGGGCATGGTGATCGCAGAGCTGCAGCGCCGGATGCCGGAGCTGTGCTTCTTCGACCCGGATCATCAGGGTGACTATCCGGATCGAGCGCCCGTCACCGCCGACGAGCTGAACGAGATCTATCCGGCGGCATCGGCGCGCAGCAAGGCGGACCCCGATTTCGCGGCGGCGGCGGCCCGGGCGACTGCTGAGCTGCAGGAAAAGCGGCCCGGCTATTACGCGCTGTGGCAGCGGATCTGGGCCGTCTCGGTGGCCGACCTGAGGCGCAACTATGATCTATTGGGCGTGCACTTCGACAAGTGGTACGGGGAGAGCGACGCCGACGCGTACATCCCGGCCGTCATGCAGGCGCTGCGCGACAGACACCTGCTGCGTGAGTCGGAGGGCGCGCTGGTGGTGGACGTCAAGTCGCCGGAGGACAAGGAGCCGATGCCGCCGATGCTGATCGTGAAGTCCAACGGCGCGGACATCTACGGCACCACAGACCTGGGCACGCTGATCCAGCGCAAGCGGGACTTCGAACCGGACGAGATTTGGTATGTGGTGGACAACCGGCAGGCGCTGCACTTCAAGCAGGTGTTCCGCTGCGCGGCGTTGGCGGGGTTCTTGGGCGACACGCGGTGCGAGCACGTGGGCTTCGGCACGATGAACGGCAAGGACGGCAAGCCCTACAAGACACGCGAGGGCGGCGTGATGCGGCTGTCTGACCTCATCGACACGGTGACCACGACCGCCTACGAAAAGAACGCCGAGTCCATGGCGGACATGGACGATTCACTGCGCATGACCGTGGCGCGGCAGACGGGCGTGGCCGCGATGAAGATCGGGGACATGCTGAACCACCGCGCCAAGGACTACATCTTCGACATGGACCGCTTCCTGGCCACCGAGGGCAAGACCGGCCCATACCTGCAGTATGCGTCCGTGCGCATCAACTCGCTGCTCAAAAAGGCGCAGGCGGCGGGCGAACCCTTCGGCGAGATCATCGCGCCCGCGTCAGACACGGAGCGCGCGCTGATGCTGACGCTGACCGCCGTGCCGGAGGCGCTGATCCGCGCCTATGAGGAGAAAGCGCCCAGCGTGCTGTGCGAATCGGTGTTTGAGATTGCAGGGTTGTTCAGCCGGTTCTACATGGAAAACCGCATCCTGACCCACCCGGACCCGGCTCAGCGCGCGTCGTGGCTGTCGCTGTGCCAGCTCACCCGGCGCATGCTGAATCTGATGATGGAGATCATCGGGCTGGACCTGCCTGAGCAGATGTAGCGCACTTCCCACAAGCGCAAACCGTCATCCGGAGCGCAGCGAAGGACCTTCTTCAAACTGGACCTCCGTCGCGTCATCCTGAGCGCCAGCGAAGGACCTTCCTCAAACCCAACCCCCGGTCGCGTCATCCTGAGCGCCAGCGAAGGACCTTCCTCAAACCCAACCCCCGGTCGTGTCATCCTGAGCGAAGTCGAAGGATCTCACCGCCGTGAGGCGACGTCCCTCTTGGTTGGGGCCGTCCGCTCACACGGAGGAGATCCTTCGACTTCACTCAGGATGACACGACGGGGGATTACGTTTGAAGAAGGTCCTTCGCTGGCGCTCAGGATGACGGCGATAATGCTAGGCCGACTTTGCTCGTCTGACTTTACTAGTGACATTGCTCGTCTGACTTTGCTCGTCTGACTCTGCTTCTCCGGCTAATCGTGATCCCCGCTCAAGTATTTCTGATGCTCCGAGACAAAATCGCGGCGCATGTTCCTTTCGTGCTTGGCGATGAAGGCCTGAGACAGCTCGCCTGCCGGCACGCCGAAACAGGTCATCAGGTCGGTGTAGTACATCAGCACGTCGGTCAGCTCCTCGACGAAGGCGGCGCGGACGGCGGTGTCGGTCATGATCGCCTCATGGCCGCGCTTTTTGATGATGGCGACGACCTCGCCCAGCTCCTCGTACATCCACAGCAGCGAAAAATGGCCGTTCTCCGGGACGATGGGCGTCCACTTGCCCTTCATTCTGGCCTGTAGTTCGTCCTGCATGGCAATCAACTCGCTGATCTTCAGGTCGCGCATGGTGTCGTCATCAACCTCTCGTTCGTCATGTAACGTCTCGCAACGCGGCGCAGGGAACGGCCTCCGTGCCGTACAGCCCCTGCTACAGCGGCTCTTTGACCATCCATCAGGCCGCGTCTTCCAAGTCCCCCGCCTCGTCCAGCAGCTTGATGAACAGCGCGTAGCTGCACGCGTCCACAGCGACCTCGCCGTGCCGCTCGGCGGCTGCTGTGAGGGCGGCGGCGGTTTTCTTGCCGAAGCTGCCGTCTGCTGCGCCGGTCAGGTCGCCCAACTGGATCAACACAGACTGTACTGTCCTGATGTGCTGCTTGGGACTGTCCATGGTGATGGGGAAGTCGGACTCCAGCAGCACGTCGTCGATGTCCTCTGGGTCTGTGGTGGGCTTTGGCGCAGGCGCTTCGGTCGCGGCACCTTTCGCGCCTGATGAAGAAGAACTGGACTGCTGGTTCGTGCCACCGTTGTGATAGTGGTACTCGCCGGTCTTGCGGTTGTAGTGGCCGCCGTTGGCGTCGGTGCGGCCGCTGTGGGCGAGGGCGCTCAGCGGCGCGGCCAGCATCGCGGCGCACAGCAGCAGGCTGCATAGGCGTTTCATCATTTGTGTTCGAACTCCTTTATTGTGTTGCCATCATTATACCACAACTGCCGCGATAAGCAAGCAAAAGCGCCCTCCGCACAGGGAGAGCGCTCACGTTTTGTGTGATCAGTCCGCGTTCACCGGTTCAACTTCGGCCAATTCTGGACCTTCAGCCGGCACGGCCGCGGATGCAGCGGAGGCGCTGGACGCGGCGCTGACGGCGGCTTCGCCGTCCCAGCCCATGATGATGGCCTCGTACTCGCCGCTGCCCAGGTCCAGCACGTCGCCCGTGAACTCGGCCAGCTCCTTCTTGCTGAGCGACAGCTTGTAGACCTTCTGAGCACCGCTCTTCAGGCCCTTCTTGATCTTCCAGGTGGGCAGCGCTTTCTCGAACAGCACCGACTCGCCCTGCTTCAGCTGCAGTTTCAAGCCTTTTGCATTCTTGATCGTCCTGCCGGTGCGGTTGAGCACATAGACCTCGATCTTGAGCTTGCCGCCGTCATAGGCCAGCGATTTTGTGCTGGTCGCGACCTCGCCGGGCTCGCCCTTGGCGGCCTTTTTGCGGGAGACCTGGTTGCGCACGACCTCCACGCCGCACTTGATCAGCTTGCCGCTTTGTGCCTTGACGGTGATGGTGACCTTGCCGATGTCCTTGGCGGTGATCTCGCCGCGGTCGTTCACGGACACGATGTCGGGCTTGGACGACAGGGCATAGATGGTCGGCAGCGTGTGGTCGTCGGGGTGGACCTCCACCAACTGGTAGGTGCCGCCCTTCGTCGCGCGAAATGTCTTCGGCATGGACCAGGTGGTGGGCACGACGGTGGGCTCAGGCACGATGGCGGGGATCTCGGACGGCTGGGTGATCTGCGTTGGCTCAGCCTCCAGCAGGCCCGCCAGGGCCGTGCAGGGCGCGAGCGCCAAGATCAGCAGCGAACACAGCGCCATGATCAGCATTTTTTTCATTGCGGTTCGTCACCTCATTTCTGGGAAGGCAGGGTTTAATTGCCTATCAGGTTCATATATTATACCTCCCAGCGAAACGGACCGTCAACAAATTGCCAGGTATTGTCATGGATGAGTCATGGAATTGACATATGTGGTGGTCTAGGGTGGGAAAGCATACTCTGGCATCCACCAACGGCGTCATCCTGCGCAGCGAAGGACCTTCCTCAAACTGTTGCAAGTATATTGAGGTAGGTCCTTCGCTGTGCTCAGGATGACGCCGTTGGTGGGGCGGATGATGGAGGATTACGCCGCCGTCTTGCTCATTATACCCTTACAGCTCGCCCTTCTTGTCCAGGATCGCCGCGTGGGCCGCCGCCAGCCTGGCGATCGGCACGCGGAACGGGCTGCAGCTGACGTAGGCCAGGCCCAACTTGTGGCAGAACATGACGGACGACTGGTCGCCGCCGTGCTCGCCGCAGATGCCCAGCTTGATGTCGGGGCGGGTCTGCCGGCCCAACTTCACGGCCAGCTCCATCAGCTTGCCCACGCCGTTCTGGTCCAGGCGCGCGAATGGGTCGGACTCGAAGATTTTCTTGTCGTAATAGCTGTCCAGGAACTTGCCCGCGTCGTCGCGGCTGAACCCGTAGGTCATCTGGGTCAAGTCGTTGGTGCCGAAGGAGAAGAACTCGGCCTCGGTGGCGATCTGATCGGCGGTGACTGCGGCGCGCGGGATCTCGATCATGGTGCCGACCATGTACTTGATGGTCTTGCCCTTTTCGGCCATGACCTTGTCTGCGGTCTCCACGACCACCTTGCGCACGAACGCCAGCTCGCGCACGTCGCCCACCAGCGGGATCATGATCTCGGGCACGATGTTAAGGTTCATCTCGGCAGACACTTCGATGGCGGCCTCAATCACAGCGCGGGTCTGCATCTCGGCAATCTCCGGATAGGTGATGGACAGGCGCACGCCGCGGTGGCCCAGCATGGGGTTCAGCTCGTGCAGCGCGTCGATCTTGGCCAGCACCGCACCGCTGGTGGTCCCGAGCTCCGTGGCGATCTGCGCGATCTCGGCGGTCATGTTCGCGGTGGGCAGGAACTCATGCAGCGGCGGGTCGAGGTAGCGGATGGTGACCGGGCGCTCGCCCATGGCCTCGTAGATGCCCTTGAAGTCGGCCTTCTGCATCGGCAGGATCTTGGCCAGGGCGATGCGGCGCTGGGCCTCTGTGTCGGCCAGGATCATCTCGCGCACGGCTGCAATGCGGTCGGCGGCGAAGAACATGTGCTCGGTGCGGGTCAGGCCGATGCCTTCCGCGCCGAACTTGATGGCCGCGGCGGCGTCATGCGGGGTGTCGGCATTGGTGCGCACCTTCAGCACGCGGGACTCGTCCGCCCAGCTCATCAGCGTGGCGAAGTCGCCGCTGACGTCGGCTTCGACGGTCTTGATCTCGCCCGCGTACACGGCGCCGGTGGAGCCGTCCAGGGAGATGTAGTCGCCCTCTTTGAACTGGCTGCCATTGATCTCCAGGGTCTTTTTCTCCTCATCGATCCGCGCATCGGAGCAGCCCGCCACGCAGCAGGTGCCCATGCCGCGGGCCACGACCGCCGCGTGGCTGGTCATGCCGCCGCGCCCGGTCAGGATGCCCTGGGAGTGGTTCATGCCCTCGATGTCCTCGGGGCTGGTCTCCATGCGCACCAGCACGACCTTCTGACCGGCCTTGGAGGCGGCCACGGCGTCGGCTGCGTGGAAGTAAACTTGGCCGCAGGCCGCGCCGGGGGAGGCGGGCAGGCCCTTGGTGATGGCCACGGCGGCCTTCAGCGCGGCGGCGTCAAACTGCGGATGCAGCAGCGCGTCCAGCTGGCGCGGCTCCACCTTCATGACGGCCTCTTCCTGGGTCAGCATGCCCTCGGCCACCAGGTCCACCGCGATTTTCAGCGCGGCGGCGGCGGTGCGCTTGCCGTTGCGGGTCTGCAGCATGTACAGCTTGCCGCGCTCGATGGTGTATTCCATGTCCTGCATGTCGCGATAGTGGCTCTCCAGCTTGTTCGCGATGTCCACGAACTGGCTGTACACTTCGGGCATGTCCTCCGCGAGCTTAGCGATCTGCGACGGGGTGCGCACGCCGGCCACGACGTCCTCGCCCTGGGCGTTGATCAAGTACTCGCCGTACAGCTTTTTCTCGCCTGTGGACGGGTTGCGGGTGAACGCCACGCCGGAACCGGATGTGTTGCCCATGTTGCCGAACACCATCGACTGCACGTTGACGGCGGTGCCCCAGTTGGAGGGGATGTCGTTCATGCGGCGATAGTAGATGGCGCGGGGGTTGTCCCAGCTGCGGAACACGGCCTTGATGGCCTCCATCAGCTGCACGACCGGCTCCTGGGGGAAGTCTTCGCCCTTGGCGGACTTGTACAGGGCCTTGAACTGGACCACCAGCTCCTTCAGGTCGTCGGCCGCGAGCTCGATGTCGAGCTTCACGCCCTTTTTGTCCTTCATGGCGGTCATCAGCTTCTCGAACTCGGACTTGCTGATTTCCATGACCACGTCCGCGAACATCATGATGAACCGGCGATAGGAGTCATACGCAAACCACTCGTTCTGGGTGAGCTTCGCCAGGCCCTCCACGGCCACGTCGTTCAGACCCAGGTTCAGCACCGTATCCATCATGCCGGGCATGGACGCACGCGCGCCGGAGCGCACGGAGACCAGGAACGGATCGTCCGGATCGCCAAACTTCTTGCCGCAAACCTTCTCTGTCTCTTCCAGGGCGGCGATGATCTGCGCCTGGATCTCATCGTTGATGACCTTGCCGTCGTCATAGTACGCGGTGCAGGCCTCGGTCGAGACTGTGAAGCCCTGCGGGACCGGCAAGCCCAGCGTCGACATCTCGGCCAGGTTCGCGCCCTTGCCGCCCAGCAGATTCTTCATGCCGGCATTGCCCTCTTTGAACAGGTAGACATACTTGTGCGCCATGATGCTCCCCCTTAGTGTGATTTATGCACCCACCAGTATAGTCCAGATCACCGGAATTTACCAGACTTTAATGGTTAAGGATTGTGAAAAAGCGCGGATTTACGCCGTTTTTGGGGCGGTGAGGCGGGGAATGTGGCAAAAATGAAAGGGGCAGTGGAAAAGGGCCCCCGTTCATCCACCCCCATCATTACCCGGTCATCCTGAGCGCCAGCGAAGGACCTTCCTCAAGCCAAACCCCAACGTGGTCATCCTGAGCATAGCGAAGGATCTCCTCCTCGCGAGCGGACATTCCCTCTAAAAGGGAAACGTCGCCTCACGGCGGGGAGATCCTTCGACTTCGCTCAGGATGACACGACGGGGGTTTGGCTTGAGGAAGGTCCTTCGCTAGCGCTCAGGATGACCGCGTTGGGGGGACGGATGACCGGGGTTAACCCGAGATGAACCGGAGCCACCACGATCGTCCCGGCCCATTTTTCTCTCCTCTACTGCGCCGGCGCGGGCGTCGGCGCCTGCAGGAAGTCGAACCGGACCCGGTAGTTATCCCCGCCGCTGAAGTAGTCCACCGAGATCTGCAGCCCCGCCTCGCCCTCCGCGGCCTCCTTGCGGAACGAGCAGGCGAAGATGCCGTCCTGGGGCTCCAGCGAGCCGTTCATGGTCCAGCCGGATGCCATCAGCTCCGTGCAGTACGCGATGGCGTCCGCGGACGACGCGAGGCGATAGGTCAGCACGCGGCTGGACTCGCCGGTACCCTCGGAGACCTCCACCAGCGTGCCCACCTTAGGGCGCGGGAACTGGTTGTAGTTCGCCTCGTTGAAGTCCACGCGGGGCTCCTTGCACACCACCATGGCGTTTTTGCCACCGCCGTACAGCAGGTGCAGCTCCATGCCCTGATATTCCAGCACGGTCAGCCGCGCTGTCTGTATGTAGACCTTGCCGCCGTCGTCGGCCAGCCGGTCCGCGTACTCGCCGAACTTCGATGCCGCCGACATGGGCACGTTGATCTCTACTTTGCCCTCCCGGCCCTCGTCCACACGGGTGTCGTAGGCGGTCGCGTCGAGCTTGGGCAGCTCGGGGAACTGCTCCTCGGGCCAGTAGTTCGGATCTCGCGCCGGTGCCTCCGTGGCGCCGGGCTGATCGGCATTCTGCGCCCTTGTGTCAGTCACAATCTTGCTCTGATACGCCAGCCGGTCGTTCGTCAAATAGAACGCCATGTACAGCGCCACCGCCAGCACCAGCACCGCGAACGTGGAGATCAGCACATATTGAAGCACATGGGCGCGGCGCTTGCCCGCCTCGTCCTCCTTCAGGGTAAAGATGTCGTCATCATAATCGGGCTTCGGGTTCGGCTTTTGATCCGCCATACGCACATCTCCGCTTCTATTCATGGGGGAGTATAAGGACATTATAGCACAGCGAGGGCGGCGGGGGCAAGCCCCGCCCTGCGAGTGCATCATCCAATCCCGCGCCGTCATCCTGAGCGCAGCGAAGGACCTTCCTCAAATATTCAACAATTAAGTTTGAGGAAGGTCCGTAGCGTAGCGATGGATGACCGCCTTAGGTGGATGACAACACGGTCATCGTTATTTCATCGTGATGACCACGCGCCGGTACGGCTCTTCGCCCTCGGAGTGCGTCGTCACATTCGGGTGGCCCTGGAGCGCGCTGTGTAGGATGCGGCGCTCGTAGGGGTTCATGGGCTCCAAGGCCACGCGGTGGCCGGTCTTGGCGACGCGGGCGGCCATGCGGCCCGCCAGCTTGGTCAGCGCATCGGCGCGCTTGGCGCGATAGTGCTCTGTATCCAGCGTGACGCGCACGTACTTCGACTGATCCTTGTTGACCTGCAGGCTGGTGAGGTACTGCAGCGCGTCCAGCGTGTCGCCCCTACGGCCAATCAGTACGCCCAGCTCGTCGCCGATCATCTGCACTTCCAGGTGCTCCGGGGTCTCCTCCATGCGGATCTCCACCGGCACATTCATCAGCGTGGTCATCTTGTACAGGAACTCATGGGCGCTCTTGCCCACGTCGGACAGCGCGGAAAGGTCCAGCGGCGGCAGGTCCCGCGCCTCGATGCTGATGGGCGTGGGATCGATGGGCTTCTGAGCCTTGGGAGGCTTGGGGCCGCGCGGCGGGCGCGGGTCTCGGCGCGGCTCGCGGTCCTGACGGGGTTCGCGCTCCGGGCGCGGCGGGCGGTCCGCCTTGGGTGCGGGCGCGGCGTCCACCTGGACGGGGGACTGCGCGGGCTCCGCAGCAGCGGGCTTCAGCTCGGGCTTTTTCATCTCGGGCTTGGACTCCGGCTTCTTGACTTCCGGCTTGGGCTCGGGCTTTTTCACCTCGGGCTTCGGCTGCTTTTTCTTGGGCTCTTCCTGGGCGTCCAGGGAGAACTTGGGCATCATCAGGTCCAGCGCCTCGTCCTCCTTGACGGTCATGCGCACCTTGGCCAGGCGCCCGAACATGCCGAACAGCCCGGGGCTACCTGCATCGATCACGTCAATCTGCACGTCGGCGAGGTCACAATTCAGCTCCTTGAGGCCGACTTTGACTGCATCTTCTACGGTCTTGCCACTGGTTTCGATGGATTTCATGGTTCTGTTACCTCCTCAGGCTTGGCCGCGTCTTTGCGGTCAAAATACACATTGAGCAAGTACTGCTGAACGATCATGATGATGTTGACGGCCACCCAGTAGATGGAGAACGCGGCGTTGGACGTGGCGCAGAAGAACAGCGAGATGATGGGCATCATCCAGTTCATCATCTGCATCTGGTTCGCCTGGGGGTTGTCGCCGGTCGGTTTCGGCTGCTGGGCGGACATCAGCTTGGTCTGCAGGAACTGGCTGGCGGCGGCCAGGATCGGCAGGATGAACAGGCCGTTGAACTGCTGCGGGATCGAGATCGTCCACATCAGAATCGGCGCGGAATAGACCGGCGCGACGCCGTAGTTGGCGATCATGGCCGCGTACTCCGCGGACTTGACGAACTCGCGCACATTGGCCACGTTCTCGGCGGTCAGCAGCGCGGAGCCGTTCACGCCCACCAGCTGGGCCAGCGGGTCGCCCACGGCGGGCAAAATGGTGGCCATGAACGAGTCCGGCTGGAACACGTTCTTAATCCAAAGCCAGCCCTGGAACACGGGCTCGATGCCGTCCTTCATGTTCAGCAGCAACTGCACCATGTGCTCGTTGGATGTGACGCGCATGGCGGTGAACATGCAGAACAGGATCGGCATGGAGATCAGCATCGGCAGGCAGCTCGCCAACGGGTTGATGCCCTCTTTTTTGTACAGTTCCTGCTGCTTCTGGGCCAGCTTTTCGCGGTCCTTGGCGTACTTTTTGTTCAGCGCGTCCAGCTTGGGCTGAAGCCCCTGCTGCTTCTTCATGGCCTTTTTGCTGCTGATGTCCAGCGGCAGCACGACCACGCGAACCAGCAGCGTGAAGATGACCACGGACCAGCCGTAGTTGCCCACGATGGACACGATGAAGTCCAGGATGTTTTTCAGGGTCTGGCTGATGATGTTGAAATTCGCCATGGACCTTTGATCCTCCGATACATTGCACTCGCCGAATGGGTCGTCAGTTTCCTATGGAACCGGGTCGTAGCCGCCCTTCGAGAAGGGATTGCAGCGCAGGATGCGCCACACGGCCAGGATCGAGCCGCGCGCCAGGCCGTAACGCTCAATGGCGGTCAGCGCGTAGCTGGAGCAGCTCGGGTCGTACTTGCATCTGGGGCCGAGTCCGGGGCTGATCTGGCGTTGATAAAACCGGATCAGCGCCATCGCGCCCAGCGCGGGCAGTTTGAGGATGCTCTTCACGAGTCCGTCCCGCCCTTCACGCGGCCCGCCTTGTCAAACAGGTAGCGCAGTTCCTTCGTCAGCTGAGCGTGGGACGCTTGCGCGGCCACGGCTCGGACCGAGATCACATAGCGGCCCGGCAGCAGCTCTGGCCGCAGGTGCCTGAAATCGTCCTGCAGCATGCGCCGCACGCGGTTGCGCACGACCGCGCCGCCGACTTTGGATGATACCGAAAAGCCGACCTTCAACTCTCGGGCTTTCAGGTACGTGAG
>JAVBUD010000024.1:0-14433 GCA_031555755.1 Eubacteriales bacterium
CCCCGCCGACATCCTGTGGGCACGCGATGAACCTTCTACATACTTCATCCCACAAATGTCTTCGGACGGTCCTTCGCTGGCCCACCGGATGACGGGGTGGGGCGTATGGCACATGCCCTACGCGCCCAGCTCCGCGAGGATGCTCTGCAGCGCGCGCTTGACATCCCTGCCCAGCCCTGCGCCGATGCACGCGGGGCAGCCATTTTCGCAGCCACAGTGGTGGAGTGTGGACTTGGCCTGTGCGAACAGCTCCATGTCCATTTCGTACACGCGGTCGCTGAGGCCCAGGCCACCTGGCGTGGTCTCTGACAGGTACAGTGTGGGCGCTTGCGTGAACGGGTCGCGGACGTGGTACGTCACGCGGATGTCCTGGGGCGCGCACATGAGGTACAGGGGTGCGATGGAGCGGATCAGGTGCGCCAGGGCGACCATGGTGCCCTGGAGCAGGTCCTTGCTGTATTGGGCCTCCAGGCCTTCGGGCATGACCCACCAGGTGGCGGTGGTGTGCATCTCGAGCTCCGGCAGCTTGACATGGCCCCAGCCCAGGTTTTCATGGGTGTCCAGCTTCATTTTCTTGAAGATGGTGACAATCTGGCTGATCAGCACCTCGCCGCGGTGGCGGACCATGCGGCCCAGCGGGCGCTCGTCGAAATCGTCCAGCACCTTTAAGCTGACGGTCAGGTCGGCGTCGGTGTAGTAGTCCACGTCCACAGCGCGCACATAGCCCTTTTTGTCGTCGAAGTCAAGCTCCTCGACCTGGTATTGCTTGCCCTCGTGCATGTAGATCGCATGCTGATGCAGCAGCATGGGCACGGTGAACCGGTCCATCTCGCCGATGACGCGGCGCTTGCCGGGCACGGTGATGTCGATGATGAGAAAATTCTGGTCCGCGCCAGTCCTGAGGTTGATGCCCGCCTGCGGGAACTCCTCGGCCATCCAGTAGTAGCGGTCCCCCACCTCGCGCACGATGCGTTCCTCGCTGAGGTAATCCAGCATCTCCTGGGTGGACGCCGGATCGCTGAAGCTGTCGCCCTTTTGGAACGGCAGCTCGTAGGCGGCGCACTTGAAGTGGTTGAGCTGGATGTAGAGGTTGTCGGGGTTGATCAGCGCCATTTCGGGCGACTGACCGAAGAAATAGCCCGGGTTCTTGATGATAAACTGGTCCAGTGGGCTGGACGAGGCGACCATCAGCAGCAGCGAATCCGTGTTGCGCCTGCCCGCGCGGCCCGCCTGCTGCCAGGTGCTGGCGATGGTGCCCGGATAGCCGCACAGGATGCAGACCTCCAACTGGCCGATGTCGATGCCCAGTTCCAGCGCGTTGGTGGACACCACGGCCTGGATGTGGCCCGCGCGCAACTCGCGCTCAATCTCGCGGCGCAATGTCGGTAGATAACCGCCGCGATAGCCGCGCACGGCGCCCGCGTTGCCCAGCGGATCGCGCACCATGTCCTTCAATTGGCGCACCATGACCTCCACGTGCAGCCGCGAACGGGCGAAGATGATCGACTGGATTTTGTTCCTGAGAAAGCCCGCCGCGATGCGCTCGGTGGTGGACAGCACGTCCTGGCGGATGCCCAGCTGGCGGTTCACCACGGGCGGATTGTATAGAATGACGTGCTTTTTGCCCGATGGCGCGCCGTTGTCGTCGATCAGCGCGACGGGCTTGCCGATCATGACCTGGGCCAGTTCCTGCGGGTTTTTGATGGTGGCGCTGCAGCAGATGAACTGCGGGTTTGAGCCGTAGAACGCGCAGATGCGCTTCAGGCGCTTGACGACATTGGCGAGGTTTGAGCCGAAAACGCCGCGATAGGCGTGGATCTCGTCGATGACCACGAACCGCAGGTTTTCAAACAGCTTCACCCACTTGGTGTGGTGCGGCAAGATGCCCGCGTGCAGCATGTCGGGGTTGGTGACCACCACGTGGCCCGCCTGCCGGATCAGCGTGCGCGCCGGGGCCGGGGTGTCGCCGTCGTAGGTGTAGGCCTTGATCTCCGCGCCCAGCGCCTCGACCGTGCCGTACAATTCCGCCACCTGGTCGGCGCTGAGCGCCTTGGTCGGGAACAGATACAGCGCGCGGGCGTCGTCGTTTTTGAGGATCGCGTCGAGCACGGGCAGGTTGTAGCACAGCGTCTTGCCGGACGCGGTGGGCGTGACGACGACCACGTCCTCGCCCCGCGCGATGGCGTCGATGGCTTGGCGCTGGTGGCTGTAGAGCTGGTGAATGCCGCGCCGGTTGAGGACAGCGCTCAGGCGCGGGTCCAGGGACTCGGGAAAATCCGCATAACGAGCCGGCCTGCCGGGTAGTTCCCGCCAGCAGGTCACGTTTTCCATGAAGGATGGGGACGATTTGAGGGTGGCGAGGTATTGCGGTAGGTTCATGCGGGGACCTCCGTGGGGTGATTGATCGAGACGTGCGGGGGAACGTCGGTCACGCGCCCCTTACATGTGAACCTCCATGACCTGCTTTGCTTTCAGCGACGCCTGCACGTCCACAAGCCGCTGGTTCTTCGAACCCCGGAACCGCAGTTCAAGCGTCCGCTGCCCGATGAGGAACATGCCGTCTACGATCACGTCGCAGGCGCTGACCAGCGCGTACACGCGCGGGTCGCTGCGCTCCAGCAGTTGCTCAAACGTCCAGCCGCTGTACGCCCAAACCGACAGCCCCAGTTCCTTCGCGGCGCGGGCGAGCACGGTGCAGGCCTCCGGCTGCAGAAACGGGTCGCCGCCGGACAGCGTCAAGCCGTCCAGCAGCGGGTTGTCCTCCAGGTCCTGGATGATGCGGTCGGTGTCAATCTGTTTGCCGCCCAGCGGGTCGTGGGTCTCCGGATTGTGGCAGCCGGGGCAGTTCAAAGTGCAGCCCTGGGTGAACACGGTATATCGGAAGCCGGGCCCGTCCACGATGGAGTCGTTGGCGGTGCCGGCGATGCGGATGAGCAATGTGATCAAGTCCCTTCAAGGGGTTGTAATGAACAATGAACAATGAACAATGAGCAATTGTTGTCCGATGCGCCCCGTCCCCAATTGTTAATTGTTAATTCCCTCACATTCCGTGCTTTATGCGGTCGTGCTCCTCTTTCCGCTTGGCGTTGTTGAACCGGTCCAGCGTGCCCACCAGGTACCCGGTGATCCTTCTGATGCGGTCGAAGTGCTCGCCTTCCTCTTCCCTTCTGCCGCAGCTCGGGCAGGTGTCGCCGATGACGCCGTTATAGCCGCACACGGGGTCGCGGTCCACCGGGTGGTTGATGGAGCCGTATCCGATACCCGATTCCTTCATGAGCCGGATCAGCTTTTCGAAGGCTTCCAAGTTTTGCGTGGTGTCGCCGTCCAGCTCCACATAGGTGATGTGGCCGGCGTTGGTCAGCGCGTGGTAGGGGGCCTCGATCTGGATTTTCTTGGCAGCGGTGATGGGGAAATACACTGGCACGTGGAAGCCGTTGGTGTAGTAGTCGCGGTCGGTGACGCGCTCGATCTCGCCATAGCGCTCCTTGTCCAGGCGCACGAACCGGCCCGACAGGCCCTCGGCGGGGGTGGCGATGAGGGTGTAGTTCATGCGCGTTTTCTGGCTCAACTCATCGAGGCGGGTGCGCATGTGGGCGATGATCTCCAGCCCCAGGTTCTGCGCCTGCTCCGATTCGCCGTGGTGATGGCCGGTGAGCGCCACCAGCGCCTCCGCCAGGCCGATGAACCCGACGCTGAGCGTGCCGTGCTTGAGCACTTCGCGCACCTCGTCGTCCCAGTCCAGCTTCTCGCTGTCCAGCCACACGCCCTGGCCCATCAGGAAGGGATAGTTGTACACGCGCTTTCTGGCCTGGATCTCAAACCGCTCGTTGAGCTGGTCGATGACCAGGTCCAGCTTTCTGTCCAGCTCGTAGAAGAACTGCTCCACATTGCGGTTGGCCATGATGGCGATGCGCGGCAGGTTGATGGAGGAAAAGCTCAGGTTGCCGCGCCCGTTGCAGATCTCCTTTTCCGGGTCGTGCACATTGCCGATGACGCGCGTGCGGCAGCCCATGTACGCGATCTCGGTCTCCGGGTGGCCGGGCTTGTAGTACTTGAGGTTGAACGGCGCGTCCTGGAACGAGAAGTTCGGGAACAGCCGCTTGGCGCTGACGCGCATCGCCAGCTTGAACAGGTCGTAGTTCGGCTCGCCGGGGTTGTAGTTGATGCCCTCTTTCACGCGGAAAATCTGGATCGGGAAGATGGGCGTCTCACCGGAGCCGAGGCCCTGCTCCGTGGTCAGCAGCAGGTTCTTCATGACCATACGGCCCTCGGGTGACACATCCATGCCGTAGTTGATGGACGAAAACGGCACCTGCGCGCCGGCGCGGCTGTTCATGGTGTTGAGGTTGTGTACCAGCGCCTCCATGGCCTGGAACGTGGCGCGGTCGGTCTCCCGCTCGGCCTTTTCCTGTGCGAACGCTTGGCATCTTTTGGCGGCGTCTCCATCAAGGCCCAGCTTTTCCAGCGCCTCGGCCTCTGCTTCGATGAAGTCCTGCGTCGGCACCAGAGATGGCACCAAATCGCGCGCCTTCAGCTCGCCCAGGTACGCCCGCACGGCCTCCTCGGGCTGCTTGACGTCGCTTGTCAGTTCCAGCGAGCGGATCAGGTTGTCGCGATAGCGCTTCTGGAACGTCTTGCGGACGCCCAGCGCCATGGCATAATCGAAGCTGACGATGGACTGCCCGCCGTGCTGGTCGTTCTGGTTGGCCTGGATAGCGATGCAGGCCAGCGCGGAATAGCTGGCGATGTCGGAAGGCTCGCGCAGCACGCCGTGGCCTGTGGAGAAGCCGCCGTCGAACAGCTTGATCAGGTCGATCTGGCAGCAGGTGGTGGTCAAGGTGAGGAAGTCCATGTCGTGAATGTGAAAGTCGCCCGCCTGGTGTGCGGCGGCGTGCTCGGGCTTCAGCACGAACATGGCGTTGAACTGCTTCGCGCCTTCCACACCGTATTTTAGCATCGCGCCCATGGCGCTGTCGCCGTTGATGTTGGCGTTCTCGCGCTTGATGTCGCTGTCGGCGGCCTTGGAGAACGTGATGTCCTCGTAGATCTGCATCAGGCGCGTGTTCATCTCGCGCACGCGGCTGCGCTCGGCGCGATAGAGAATGTAGGCCTTCGCCGTGCGCACAAACCCATTCTCGATCAGCACCCGCTCCACCGCGTCCTGGATGTCCTCCACGCTGGGCGCGCGGTCCATCTTGCTCTGTTCGAGCTGCTCGATGGCCTTGTGCGTCAGCGCCACGGCGGTCTTCTCCGGCATGGCGCTACCCGATGCTCCAAATGCCTTCATGATGGCCTCGGTGATCTTCTCCGGCTGAAATGCGGCGGTGCGCCCGTCCCGCTTGGTGATGCTGTCGATCATTTGTGTTGTCCCCCTGTCGCGAATGTGTGATGTTTTTGTGTGGTTTTGGCCGAAGATATGTCCGAATGATTGCAATAACTTCGGAGGAAAATCATGGTTCGAAACACTTGTGAAACCGTGCCCTACTCCGGTGCGAAGTACATTATATAGTGGCACAGAATGGTTGTCAACCCAATCTGTAGAGTTTAATCGGCAATAGAGCAATTTTACATTGTGTTCGGTTTACGGGCTGATTCGGGCAGGCGTGAGGGATGTATGACCGACTGAAGTCTTTTTTGTGAGGCGGGGAGGACGGGGTTCCCTGGGACATCGCCCTCCCACACCCGTCACTCCCCTACCCCGTCATCCTGAGCGCAAGCGAAGGACCGTCCTCAATATTTTGAAGAAGGTCCTTCGCACCGCTCAAGATGACGCCGCGGTTGACGAGGCCGACAAGTGTGCCGGGATGCGCCTGCGCCTGCGCTCAGCACCAGCCCGCTGCCGTCAGGCACTCACCGCTCATCCTACACCAAATAGCCCGCCCTCCGCTCCGGCCTCTGCTTCATCTCTTCCCGCTTCGCCGTGTGCTGCTCGCTGTCATACCCCATCACCGCGTACGCCGCCAGCTTGCTCTCCTCCACGCCCGGCTGGTTGAACGTGTCGATGTTCAGCAGCGCGCCGGTGTACGCGGTGACCAATTGGAAGAAATACAGCAGCTGGCCCACGGTCTCCTCGTTTACGACCGGCAGTGTGATGGTCTGGTTCAAGCGCCCGCTCTTGTACAGCGCGTACTCCGTCCCCGCGCGCTCGGCCTCGATGAGCTGGTTGTGGCTCTTGCCGCCGAGGAACGCGATGGTGGGCACTTCTTCCACTCCGTGCGGAATGGGCATCTGATTGCGGAACTGTTCCACTTTCAGGAACGTGATGACCTTGTCATAGGGTCCCTCGGAGAACAACTGCAGCTGGCTGTGCTGGTCGGTGACGCCCAGTGCCTTGGCGGGCGTCTGGCCGACGTTGCACGGCTTGCCGTCCAGGGTCACGTTCTTGCCCAGGCTCTCGGCCCACAGCTGGGCGTACCAGTCGCTCATGAGCTTCAAACTATCCGCATAGGGCATCATCACGGACACATTGTGGCCCTTTTCCATGGCGATGAGCATCAGCGCGGCGTCCAGCAGCGCCGGGTTTTTCCACACGTCGGCCACCTTGCAGCGCTCGTCCATCTCCCGCGCGCCGTCCAGCATCCTCGCGATGTCGATGCCACACACGGCGGCGGCCAGTAGGCCCACCGGGCACAGCTCAGAAAACCTGCCGCCCACGCCGTCGGGGATGTAGAACACCGGATAGCCCTCGCCCCTGGCGATGTTGATCAGGAAGCCCTTCGTCTCCGACGTGGTGACAATGATGTGCTGCTTGTAGTCATCGCCCACGGCCTGCTTCAGCAGCTCCAACACGATCATGTACTGGCTCATGGTCTCGGCGGTGCCGCCGGACTTGGAGATGACGTTGAAACAGGTGTGTTTCACGTCGATCACGTCCAGCAGCGCGGCCATGCGCTCCGGATCGATGTTGTCCTCGATGTACAGCCTCGGGCCGCGGCGGACGCCGTCGGGCAGTTCATTATAGTGAAGGTGGTTGAGCGCCTGCTGCACCGCAGCCGGGCCCAGCGCCGATCCGCCAATACCCAGCACCACGAACGCGTCGAACTTGGCCGCCACGTCCTTGGCGGTGGCGTTGATCCGGGCCACAATCTCGCCCTGGTCGTACGGCGAGGTCATCCAGCCCTGCATCCCCTTGCCCCTGCCGGCCTCGACGGCGGCATGCGCGGCCCGCAGCCGCCCGTCCAGCGCGTCGATCTCCGCGCGGTCGATGCCCCGCTCGCCCAGATAATCCTTCATCATGTGGTTGACGTCCAACCGAATCGCGTTGCTCATCTCTGTTAACTCCTTCAAATGGCGCTATTGTGCCCTCATACGCAGACATTATACCCCAGGATTGTTAATTATACTGCAATCTATCCATGCTTTTCATTTGCTTTTCACCGGTCCAATGTGCGAAAATGCGCATAGGATGTTGTGGAAGGGCGTGATTCTCGTGCGCAGGCGGCTGATATGGGCGGCGGCGATGCTGGCTTGCAGCGTGGCGCTGGGCTTGGGCTTCCGGCTCAGCGGCGAATTTGCGCGGCACATGGCGGATACCATGTCGCGGCCTGCGGCGGCGGCGCTGGCGCGGATGTCGGGACGGGTGGCGGTCCCCCTGGCGGAGCTGCTGCTGATCGCGGGCGTCGCGCTTTTTTGTGCGGCGCTGATCTGGGCGCTGGTCCGGCGCAGGCTGGACGTGTTTTGTGAGCGCGCCGCGCTGGCCGTGTCCGCGCTGCTGCTCAGTTACACCCTGCTGTGGTCGGCCCAACTCTACGCGCCTCTACTTACCGCCCGGGCAACCTCAACATATACCGCCGCTGAACTGTCCGACTATTGCCGCGAGCTGATCCAGAGTGCCAACGCGCTGGCACTGGCCGAGCCAGACATGGACATCCCGCCGGATAATGTGAAATTCGCGCGCTATCCGGAGCTGATGCGGTCGCTGGGTATGGGCGGCGTTTACGTGCCGTGGACCGGTGAGACCATCATCTCCGAGCTGGAGCCCAACCTGTCGCTGCCGTTCATCGCCGCCCACGAGTCAGCCCACGCCCAGGGCTACGCCCGGGAGGACGAGGCGAACTACATCGCCTATCAGACCTGCCGCGCGGGCGGTGCGCGCAGCCGCTACGCCGGTGAGATGTACGCGCTCTACTATTGTATGGAGGCGCTCCACGATCGCGACGAATCGCTGTGGAATGCCGCCCGCGAGGACATGAACCAGACCGTGCGCCGGGATTATTACCGGCTCAATGGCCTGCGCACCGTGCCCGACACCCCGGCGCTGCCCTGGCGCGACGCCGCAATGGCCGCGTTCGGCGGCGGCGGCCAAGGCAAAACCTACGGCGACGTGGTCCATTTCTTGATGGCGGACCGACTCTCCGCGCCGTGAGGCGACGTCCCAGTGAGCGCCCCCCCGTCATCCCACCTTCGTGCTCTCCCACCCACCGTCATCCTGAGCGCAGCGAAGGACCTTCTTCATACTGAACTGGAGTAATGCATGAAGAAGGTCCTTCGCTATCGCACAGGATGACGGTGGGTGGTGGGAGTTCCTGGCGCTGTTGCCGCTGGGTCGCTACATCCCGAGGGCGAGCTCGCTGTCGGTGATTTGCTCGGTGACTTCCTCGGCGAGCTGGCCGACTCGGCCGGTTAGGTTCTCTTTTGCTACGGATAGCATCAGTTTAATTCTATTTTCTTGGTTCACTCTTGTGGCGCCGGGGTCGTAATCGACGGCGACGATGTTGGCTTGTTCATGGAGGGTGCGGATTTTTCGAATCATGCCCTTGCCGACGATGTGGTTGGGGAGGCAGCCGAAGGGCTGGGCGCAGACGATGTTTGGGTAGCCCAGTTCGGTCAGCTCCAGCATCTCGGCGGTGAGCAGCCATCCCTCGCCCATCTTGCAGCCGTAGCCGATCACGCCGTCCACCAGCGATTTCAGTTTCTGATACGGGGAGGGGGCGATGAACCGGCCACTGCGCTTGACGGCGTCGATGAGGGCGGTTTCCATCTGGCCCAGGTAGCGCATGGCCAGCTCGAAAGCAGATTTCTTTAGGCCGCTGCCGCCGTACAGTTTGATGTCTTCCAGACGGTTGTCGACCTTGAACTGCATGAACGCCATCATGCCGGGTACCATGGTTTCGCAGCCCTGATCGAACAAAAACTGCTCCAAGTCGTTGTTGGCCAGCGGGGAATACTTGACGTAAATCTCACCCACGACACCCACTTTCGGCTTGAGTTGACCGGTGATTTTGATGGCGCGGAAGCTGTCCACGATCTCGGAAAACCGCTGCTTCATGGCGGAGGCCTTGTAGTCTTCGCCCCGGGAAAATGCGGATTCCAGGCGCGTGATCCAGGTCTCGACCAGCGCGTCGGCCTCGCCGAGCTGGACCTCGTAGGGCTTGACCTGGTTTTTTAGCAGCATGAGCAGGTCGCCGTAGACCAGCCCGGCCAGCGCCTTGCGGATCATGGGGAACGTGAATTTGAAGCCGCTGTTTTCCTCCAGGCCCGACAGATTCAGCGAGATCACTGGGATGTGGCCGTAGCCTGCGCGCTGCAGCGCTTTCCTCAACAAGTGGATATAATTAGATGCTCGGCAGCCGCCGCCGGTCTGGGTGATCATCAGCGCGGTCTTGTCCAGGTCGTATTTGCCGCTTTGAAGTGCCAGCAAAAACTGGCCGATGACGCACAGTGCGGGGTAGCAGGTGTCGTTGTGTACATATTTCAGGCCCAGGTCCGCGATGCGTGGCGTGTGCGTGGTCAAAAGCTCCATCTTGTAGCCGTGGGCCGTGAATGCGCGCTTGACCAGCTCAAAGTGGATTGGCGCCATCTGCGGGATCAGGATGGTGTAATCCTGCTTCATTTGCTGGGTGAACTCCACCCGCTCAACCGTTCGCTCCATGTGGCAGGCCTCCTTCCATTTCTACCGCCGTGAACAGACTGCGCAGGCGTATTCTCGCGGCGCCGAGGTTTGAGATCTCGTCGATTTTGATCTGTGTGTAGATGCGGCCCGCACGCTCGAGGATGGTGCGGACCTCGTCGGTAGTGATGGCGTCGACGCCGCAGCCAAAGGAGACCAACTGCACTAGGTTCAGCTTGGGATCGCGCGCGGCGGCCACGGCCTCTGCCGCCGCGTACAACCTCGCGTGGTAGGTCCATTGGTTTAGCACCGTGGTGGGCAGCTTCTTTCGGCCGGGGCTGATTGCGTCCTCGGTGAGCAGCACCGCGCCAAAACCGGTAATCAGCTGGTCGATGCCATGGTTGATCTCCGCGTCCAAATGGTAAGGCCGTCCACACAGGATGACGACCGGCAGCCCGTTTTCCTTGGCGTGGGCCATGAAGCTGTTGCCGATTTGCTCTATTTTATCCCTGAACGACTTCTGCTCCGCGAAGGCGGCGTCGGCGGCCATCTCTACGGTCCGCAGACCGAACTGGAATCCGTGCCGGGCCAGCAGCGCATGCATCTTTTTGGGGAAGAACTTGCGGCGGTGTACGCCCACATAATCGGCGATGAACGGCACACGGGCAAGCTCCGGCATGTTCGCCTGGATGACCTCTGGATAGTAGGCCACGACGGGGCAATTGTAGTGGTTGTCGCCCAGGCCCTCGTCGAAGTTGTAGCTCATGCAGGGGTAGAAAATCGCGTCCACCGACGCGTTCAGCAGCGCCTCGACGTGACCGTGCATCAGCTTCGCGGGGTAGCACACCGTGTCCGACGGGATCGTGTGCTGGCCGAGTTGGTACAGCTCGCGGGTGGATTCGGGGGAGGTAATGACCTCAAAACCGAGCCTGGAAAAGAACGCGTGCCAGAACGGCAGCATCTCCAGCAGGTTCAGCCCCAGCGGGATGCCGATCCGCCCGGACGGGCCGGGCGCGGGGGTATAGGCCCTGAGGAACTCGCGCTTTTCGCTGAGCAGATTGTATTCACGGCGCACCTGCTGCTGGCCCAGCGCACGCTCGCAACGGTTGCCGCTGATGTATTTTTGACCGCCGCCGAAGCCGTTGATGGTCAACTGGCAGCGATTTTCGCACTGTTTGCAGGTGGCAGTTTGGACATCATGCTTGAAATTGCGGAGCGCTTCAGCCGGTATCAGTGCGCTGACGGCGTCCGGCTTCGCCTTGGACTTGGCGAACAGCGCCGCGCCGTACGCGCCCATCAGCCCCGCAATGGCAGGGCGCACCACGTCCCGCGCCGTCTCCTGCTCGAACGCGCGCAGCACGGCGTCGTTTAGGAATGTGCCGCCCTGGACCACGATGTGCCGGCCCAACTGGTCGGCGTCGGCGATGCGGATGACCTTGTACAGCGCGTTTTTCACCACGCTGATCGACAGCCCCGCCGAGATGTTTTCGATGGACGCGCCGTCCTTCTGGGCCTGCTTCACCGACGAGTTCATGAACACCGTGCAGCGAGAGCCGAGGTCCACCGGCCTGTCAGCGAACAGCCCTTTCTGCGCGAAATCCTCGATGCCCATGCTCAGCGCCCCAGCGAACGTCTGCAGGAACGAGCCGCAGCCGGACGAGCAGGCCTCGTTTAGGAAAATATTATCAATGGCCCCATTTCGGATCTTGAAGCACTTGATGTCCTGGCCGCCGATGTCCAGAATGAAGTCTACTTTGGGTTCAAACGCCCGCGCGGCGATGAAGTGCGCCATGGTCTCTACCAAACCAGTATCCATGTGGAATGCGGCGCGGATCAAGTCCTCGCCATAGCCGGTGGCCGCGCAGCCGCGCACCACTCGATCTGAATGATCTGCATAAAAATCGAGCAGGAACTTTTGCACCACCGGCACCGGATTGCCGGTGTTGGGCAGGTAGCGCTGCATCAGAATCGCACCGTTCGCGTCGATGGCCACGGCCTTGACAGTGGTAGACCCGGCGTCGACGCCCAGGTAGGCGGACGCGGTGTCCTGTGCTGCCGTGGGCGACAGCGCTCCGGTCCGGGCGTGACGGTCCACAAAGGACTTGTAGTCTGCCTCTGTCTCAAACAGCGGCAAACAGTGCTTATAGTCGCTCATCGAGCTGCCAAAATCCAGCTGCACCAGCAGCGCATCCAGGTCCACGGGTCGCGCCAGATTCGACAGCGCCGCGCCCACAGCCACGAAAAATAGCGCGTGGGGCGGATGAATCCCGCGCACGCCCAGCGCGTCGTCAAACCCCTTACGCAACACCGGAAAGTAGCTCAGCGGCCCGCCGAGGTACACCACGTTGCCCTCCATGCGCCTGCCCTGAGACAGCCCCGCAATGGTCTGCTGCACCACCGCTTGGAAGATCGACGCCGCAACGTCCTCCCGCCGCGCACCTTGGTTCAGCAGCGGCTGGATGTCCGACTTGGCGAACACGCCGCAGCGCGACGCGATGGCGTACGTGCGCTCCGCTCGGCGCGCCAGCTCGTTCAATTCCAGCGGCGTGACGCCCAGCAGCGACGCCATCTGGTCGATGAACGCGCCAGTGCCGCCCGCGCAGCTGCCGTTCATGCGCACCTCGGCCATGCCCGACGTGAACAGGATCTTGGCGTCCTCGCCGCCCAGCTCGATCACGCAGTCCGCGCTGGGCATCGTGCGCTTCACGGCGGTGCGCGTGGCGTAGACCTCCTGCTCAAACGGCAGGTTCAGCGACTCAGCAAGCCCCATCCCTGCCGAACCGGACACGCACAGATGCGGCTTGCCCGCCTCGGGAAACGCCGCCCGCACAGCGCGCAGCATGCCCGCTGATTTCTCGCGGATCTGGGCATAATGCCGCTCATACGCCTCGTGGACGATCTCGCCCCGCGCGTCCAGCGCGACGCATTTCAGCGTCGTGGAACCGACGTCCAGCCCAATCCGAATCTGCTGCATGATGAACCACACACCTCGATGATCGCCGACTTTGAATGTATAGTATAGCAAACGGATGTGAAATCAATATGAAGTTGCGCAAATTGTTTGTAGAGGGTCACGATGTGATCAGCTCCACCGCCGACGCGCCCGGATACGCCCCGAAACATCCGTCCAACTCGCCGGGCAGCGCGAGGACTGAGGCCTGGCCATGCCCCTCCAGTGCGCCGCAGAGCCCCAGGCACACCCGGCTATGCACGGCCGCGCGGTGGATGTGGCAGGGCTCCGGGTCCGCGAAGAACTCCGTGCTGAGCCGCAGCACAACATCCTCAGGCAGCGCAAAGACCTGCAGTGGGCCGTCATAGAGCGGCTGACCGGCTCCATCCCACAGCCGCAGTATGCGTTGGGTCTGCTTTTTTCGTCCAAACATAGGTCGCCTCCGTTAGATCGCCCAAGCTGCGACGATGGCTGCGATCATCGCCAGCGCGGTCACCAGCTTGATCAGCGGCAGTTTTCCGAGCATCCATCCGCTCAGCGCCATGGCCTGCTTGCCGCGCAGTACCAGCGCCGCTGCCAGTGCAGAAGGCAGTAAAAACGCCGCGGAGAACGCCACCAACTGTAACAGCAGCTCAGCCACCCGCTCGCCGCGCGAAATCGCCGCTGTCAGCGCCGCCAAGTACAGCTGTCCCGCGCACAAAAACTCCGTCGACGCCACGACCAACCCAAGCCCTGCGGCCACCGCCAGCAGTTTTCCGCCCGGATCCGCCAGTGCGCGTTTCATAGTTCGGTGCAAAAACCCGCGCATTCCGCGCGGCAATTGATTCTTGATATCACCGTATTCCGCCCGCCAGGCCCGCCACGCGTCCAGCAGATTCAGCGCCGCCAACGCCGCGCCCAACACCGTCAGCAGCCACTTCGCCGCCACAGACAGCCAAGCTGGATTCCAGGCCCGAAACACGCCGATCAGCGCCCCGCCGATCAGCAGATACGCGCACCCCTTCGCCCCCAAAAACGCCGCCGCCGCCCCCGTCGCCCCGCGCCCCAGCGGCAGCAGCAGCGCCAGGAAAAACAGCAGCATCGACAGCGCACAGGGATTGAACCCCGCCACCAGTCCCGCCGCCAGCGCACCCCATACGCTCAGCGCCGAAGCGGGAGCTAGTTTTCCCGTACCCTCCTCGGGCGTCAGCAGCGCCTCGCCCGCGTCGAGATACCCTTGCAGAGACGCGGCCGCCTCCGCCGGGTCCACAATCACCTTATCCCCGACGAACACCGCCGGCGCCATCCGCTCCGCCTCCGCCACGCCGTACCGCTCAAACAGTGCGGAGGCCCGCTCCGGTTCGCCATACAGATCAACCTCGACGACGCGCAGTTCTGGCGCATCCAGCTCGCCGAGCACCGCCTTCATCTTGGCACAACTGGAGCAGGCCGGCGCATAGATGTAGTACAGCACGGGCGAACCCGCCGCCGCCCAAGGGCAAAGCGCGAAAAGCAGAAGCAGCAGCACGGCCAGACGATAACCCCATCGCACAGTGTAGCCCCCCTCTCGCGCATGGTCAACTTGCTTGATTGTACTTTGCGGAGGACGATTTGTCAATCGCGCGTGACGTTGAGAGTAAAGCGATGCTACCGGGCCGCTCACCCTCCCCTGTCC
>JAVBUD010000143.1:0-5532 GCA_031555755.1 Eubacteriales bacterium
GGGGGATCTGCGACCGCCCTCCAAGCCCCGTCATCCAGAGCGCAGCGCAGGACCTTCCTCAAACTTCCATCCAGTAAAGTTTGAAGAAGGTCCTTCGCTCGCGCTCAGGATGACGGGGGGTTTCTGTGACCTCACTCCAACCCCGTCACCCCACCACCCGCGCCGCGCTGCCCGCCGCGCCCTTGGTCACCACGATCTGCCTTAGGATCCGCTGCTTCAGCTCCGCGACGTGGGAGATGATGCCCACCAGCTTGTCGCCGCCGGTGAGCTGGGTCAGCGCGTCCACCACCTGGGCCAGCGCCTGGTCGTCCAGCGCGCCGAAGCCCTCGTCCACGAACAGGCTGTCCATCTCGAGGCCGCCGGACCGGTGCCGGATCACGTCCGCGAACCCCAGCGCCAGCGACAGCGACGCCATGAACGACTCGCCGCCGGACAGCGACTTCACGCTGCGCGCCTGGCCGGAGTAGTGGTTCAGCACGTTCAGCTCCAGCCCGAACCGCCGCCGCCCGTCCTCCGCCGCCTCGGCCCGGACCAGCTCATATTGACCGCCGGACATGCGCAAAAACCGCTGGTTCGCCTGGACCAGCACCCGGCCCAGGCGGTCAGCCAGCACATAATTTTCAAACGTCAGCCTGCCGCTTGCCGTCCCGGACAGGTCCCGCAGCAGCGAGGCCCGGTCCAGCGCCCCGCGAAACGCCTCGATGTCGCCCAACATCCGGCCCAGGCAGTCGCGGTTGGCGGCGACTCGGTAGCTGAGATGTGACTGGCGGGCGGCTTGCGCCTGGTCCGCGTCCAGCAGCCGCTGTTTTTCGGCCAGCAACTGCGCCGTGTCCAGCCGCGACAGGCCCTCCGCCTTGCGCGTCAGCTCGGCCAGCCGGTCGCTTGCGCTGCGCAGGCTCAGCGCGTGGTCCTGCAGCGCTTTGCGCAGCGCGGCCAGCTGGGGCATGTCCAGGGCGGCCCCGCGCAGTGCGTCCAGACCCTCAAACCCCTCATCCGCCAGGGCGCGGTCCAGCGCCAGGCGCTTTTCCTCCGCGTCCGCCTCCAGCTCCCGCAGCAGCTGCCCGAGCTGCGCCAGCCTGCCCTGGGCGGCGGCCAACTTGTCCTTTTCCGCCTGGACATGGGCGAGGCTGACGTCCGCATGCGGCGCGTCCGGCAGGTCCTCTTGCAGCAGCCCGGACGCGCTGAGGTCCGACTCAAACTGGCGGCGCTTTTCCGCCAGGGCGGCGTCCAGTGCGCCCGCGCGGCTGGCGGCGTTCGCGGCCCCGTCGCTGGCCCGGTCCCGACGCGCCTTTAGGGCCTTCACGCCGGCCTCGCTGGGCGCGGAGGTCGCCATGCCCGCGGGCTGGGGATGCTCCAGTGCGCCGCACACCGGGCAGGGCTCGCCGGGCGCCAGCCGCGCGGCCATGATGCCCGCCTGGGCCCGCAGCAGCGCGTCCTCGGCCTCCGCCGCCTCATCGACGGCCTGCCGCAACTGCTCGACCTTGGCCTCGGCGTCCCGCCGCGCATCGCCCAGCGCCGCCTCGTCCCGCCGGATGCCCATCAGCCGCGACGCAAAGTGCTGCCCCGCCAGCCGCTGGGCCGCCGCCCTGTGGGCCTCGATGTCGTCCCGCGCGGCCCCTTGCTCCAGCCGTCGCGCGTCCAGGGCGGCGCGGGCCGCCTGCCATGCCCGCTCCGGCAGCGCCACCAGCTGCGCCCGCTCCGCGCGGATCACCCGGGCGCGGCAGTCCGCCATCTCCGGCTCGCGCCGGGTCAGCGCCAGGGCCTCCGCCCGCACTTGATCCAGCTCGTCCAGCAGCGCGTTCGTGCCCTGGGCCGCCGCCAGCGCCTCCAGATTCCGCTGCTGGGCGGCGGACAGCGCCGTCCGCTCCGCCGCCATCTGCGAAAGCGCGTCCTCGCCCTCGCGGATCACCCGCCGGGCATAGTCCGCCCAAGCGTCCGCGCGGTCGGCAGAAATGGGCGGGCAGTCCTCGCCGCCCGAAAACGCCCGCTGCTCCGCCTCCATCCGCGCCTTCGCCTGCAGGCAGGCGTCCTCGGCGGCCTTTGCGCGGGCCTTCAGCGCGTCCTGCAGCCGCACAAAGATCTCCGTGCCGAAAATCTGGCGCATGATCCCCTCGCGGTCCCGTGTGTCCGCCATCAACAGCCGCGCAAAGTCGCCCTGGGCGATCATGCACACCCTCGTGAAGTGCGCGTGGCCCAGCCCCAGCAGCGCCTCGATGGCCTCGTCCACCCGGGCCTTGACGCCGATCACCTGCCCGTCCGGCAAGGTGAGCTGGGCCTGCTCCAGCTGCATCGTGGTGCCCTCGCCGCCCCTGTTGCGCTTTTTCGGGCGGGAAAAGGCCATGGTCCGGGCCACGGTGTACAGCTGGCCCCGGTGCTCAAACGTCAGCGAAACCCGCGTCTCCTCCTCCGGCGAGGCCGTCTCACTCCTCAGCACCCCGCCGTCGCCCCGGTCTGCGCCGGACGCCCTGCCGAACAGCGCGAAGCAGATCGCGTCGAAGATCGTGGTCTTGCCCGCGCCGGTGTCGCCGGTGATCAGGTACAGCCCGCTCTTGCCGAGGCGGGCCATGTCCAGCGTGACGGTCCCGCGATAGGACCCGAAGGCGGTCATGGTGAGCAGCGTCGGTTTCATGAGCGGACCTCCTCTCTCTGCTCGCTTCGCAGCGCGTTCAGCGCCTCGGCCACCTCAGCCGCCCCGTCACTGCCCAGCGCCCGCCCCGTCACCTGCAGATAAAACGCCCCGAACAGGTCCAGCGGGTCCGACTCGTCCATGCCCGCCGCGTCCAAATCCGCGTCCACGGCCCCGCCACTGCCCGAAAACCCCAGGCTCAGCACGTTCGGGAACACCGCCCGCAGCCGGTCCATGGCCGCGATGGGCGGCGGCACGTCCGTCAGCACCGCGCGGATGTAGTCCTGGGCGTCCCCCTGTGCCACATTTTCAGGGGCCACCAGCATCTCCAGCGGACCCTCCATCTCCCGCATGCCGTGCAGCTGGGGGATCTCAATCAGCTCAATCGACACGCCCCCGTCCGCGCCGATCTCCCCCGACACGAAGCGCTTGCGCTGGCGTGCCTCGCTGAACGAGTACCGCACCGGCGAGCCCGCATAGCGCACGCTGTCCCGCCCCACCCGCTGCGCGCCGTGCAGATGCCCCAGCGCCACATAGCAAAACCCATCGAACGCGCCCGCGTCCACCGCGTCCAGCCCGCCCACCGGGTGAATCTCGCTGTCCGACAGCTCGGGCGTCTCGCCCCTGGCGGTGACGAACTGGTGCGTCAGCAGCACATTCCGCCGGGAAAAGTCGATCCCCGCCCGCCCGATGGCCGCCCGCACCGCGCCGTCCACGCCCTGTATCTCGCCCTCAAAATACCGCGCCACCTCGGCGGGCACGATGTGCGGCAGCAGCCACACGTCCACCTCGCCGAACTCGTCCGGCACCGCCACGCGCCGCATCTCGCCCCGGTACGCGTCCGAGATGAACAGCCCGCTCCCCTGGAGCAGCGCCCGCCCGAACGCCAGCCGGTCCTGGCTGTCATGGTTGCCGCCCACGATGATCACCCGGCACAGCGCCGTCAGCGCCGTCAAAAACCCGTCCAACATCAGCACCGCGTCCCCCGTCGGCACCGCGCGGTCGTACACGTCCCCCGCGATCAGCGCCACGTCCGGCCCGATCTGCCGCACCCGCTCAAGGATGAAGTCCAGCGCGAACCGCTGGTCCTCCATCAGGCTCCGCTCCCGAAGCCGCTTGCCGATGTGCAGGTCCGCCAGGTGCACGAATTTCATGGGCGGTGTCCCTCCAATGCCATGTGGTTGTGGAATGCCATATAAATCCTACCACATCACCGAAAATTCCGCAATCGCCGTGCAGGAAAACCCGCCGACCGCGTCGAATGTTCTCATGCCCAGCAAAAAACACAGAGGAGGACCACCGCCATGAATCCCGGCCAGCAAATGTTCCACGATTTCTTCATCGAGCGCGTCAAAGAAGACCAAAAAGAGGCCGCCGAGGCCATCCTCAAGGAGAGCTTCCAAAAACAGGACGAGGGCACGTTCGACATGCCCTACATGACCCAGCTCATGCCCAAAATGACCGCAATGCTCCGCCCCGAATGCGTCGAAGAGTTCAACCAGGCAGCCGCCCACATGAGCGCGCAGGTGGGGTAGGGGAGAGGAGCGCACCCCGCACCACCGCCCCCGTCATCCTGAGCGCAGCGAAGGACCTTCCTCAAACTTCAATCCCGTAAAGTTTGAAGAAGGTCCTTCGCTTGCGCTCAGGATGACGGCGCAGGAGGTCGCCCAACGCGGCCATGCTTGCGCTCAGGATGACGGCGCTGTGGGAACCGTCCTCCCCTCATCCATCCCCCCTACGCCCACCACATCCCACCCAGCCCGTCGAACAGCATCACGTCCTTCAGCATCGCGATGGCCTTCATCAGGCCCTCGTTCACGCTCATCAGGCTGTCCTCGTGCTCGATGCTGATCGCTCCGTCATACCCGACCATCCGCAGGTTGCTCAGGATGTCCTTCCAGACCTGGTGCGCGTGGCCGTAGCCGACGGAGCGAAAGATCCAGCTTCGATTCAGCTCGTCGCCATAGTGCTTGGTGTCCAGCACGCCGTTGATTCCGGTGTTCAGCTCGTCGATCTTGGTGTCCTTGGCGTGGAAATAGTAGATCGCCTCGCCCAGGTACCGGATGGCGGCCACGGGGTCGATGCCCTGCCAGAACAGGTGGCTGGGGTCGAAGTTCGCGCCGATCTCCGGGCCCACGGCGTTGCGCAGGCGCATCAGGGTCTCGGGGTTGTACACGCAGAAGCCCGGGTGCATCTCCAGCGCGATCTTCTTCACGCCGTGGGCGCGCACGAACTCGATCTCCTTTTTCCAGTAGGGGATCAGCACCTCGTCCCACTGGTACTTGAGGATCTCCGAAAAATCGTCCGGCCAAGGGCAGGTGACCCAGTTCGGGGTCTTGTCAGAGGGCGAGCCGCCGGGGCAGCCGGAGAACGTCACGACGGTGTCCACGCCCATCTTTTCGGCCAGCAGCACCGCGTTTTCGAAGTCGGCGTGGAACTGCGCCGCGACGGCCCTGTCCGGGTGCACGGCGTTGCCATGGGTGGACAGCGCGGCGATGGACAGCCCGTATTTGTTCAGCGTGGCCAGCATCTCGTCGATCTGCTCCGGGTGCTTCAGCATCTGCTCGGGGTCGCAGTGCGCCTTGCCCGGAAACCCGCCGCAGCCGATCTCCACCGCCTGCACGCCCGCCTCGGCCAGGAATTTGCACGCCTCGTCAAAGGACTTGTCCTGGAGCAGCACCGCGAATACGCTCAGTTTCATGGTGTAAAATCCCTCCTTGTGGTGTGTTGACAAGCCCATTATAGACCCGTTGCACCGTGCTCGTCAACCGTCACCTGCCTCCGCCGTCACCGCCCCCCCGTCCTCCTGGGGGGCGCCAAGTCACAGATGGAAAAATCAATAAAGTAAAGGGAGAAGCTTGTCCGAGCCAGGGCTCAGGAAGTCGGGGCGGCGGCGGCAGGCCCGG
>JAVBUD010000025.1:0-18002 GCA_031555755.1 Eubacteriales bacterium
CCCCCCCCCCCCCCCCCCCCCCCCCCCCCCCCCCCCGCCCCCCCCCCCCCCCCCCCCCCCCCCCCCCCCCCCCCCCCCCCCCCCCCCCCCCCCCCCCCCCCCCCCCCCCCCCCCCCCCCGAAGGGCGTACCCCCGCAACCCCGGCCTCCTCTCGCGTCGTGAGACGCATCGGACCCCGCCCCCCGCCGGCCCCGCGGGCCAGGAGGGGGGCGGGGTCCGATCTTTCCCTCGACGGGAAAGGGAAGAACGGGGTTACGGGAGCACGCCCTCCGGGGGCCAGGGGACGCTGTCCCCTTGGATCCCCCGCCAAAGGGACTAAGTCCCTCTGGACTCCCTGGGCGCTTCGCGCGCCTTTAGCGGGGCGTTAGGTAGCGCCTCAGTTTCGCGTACAGCTCCGACAGGTCCACCGGCTTGCCCACATGATCGTCCATCCCCGCATCCAAGCACGCCCGAACATCCTCATGAAACGCGTTCGCCGTCATCGCCACAATCGGCACCCCGACCCCAGCCGCCCGTATCCGCCTCGTCGCCTCCAGCCCGTCCATCACGGGCATCTGCACATCCATCAACACCAACCCATAACGCGCCGCCCCCGCCGCCATCATCTCCACCGCCCGCTGCCCATCCTCCGCAAACTCCAGCGCAACCCCCGTCCCCTCCAGCAGCGCAGCCACAATTTCGCGGTTGATCTCGATGTCCTCAGCCACCAAAATGGTCGTGCCCACGAGGTCCGGCACACCGTCCGCGGGCGCTTCGGCGGTCGCGGCCTGCTCGATGACTCCTTTGCCCGTCACCAGCTCCGCGATCGTGTCAAAGATCATCGAGTTGAACAGCGGCTTCTGCAGGAACCGCGTGATCCCCACGCCCTGCGCGCGCGCCTCGATCTGCTGCCATTCCGTCATCGACACCATGATGATCGGCACGCTTTCGCCCAGTATCTGCTTGATCGCGCGCGCGGTTTCGATGCCGTCCAGCGTCTCCATCAGGTAGTCCACGAAGATGATGTCGTAGGGTGCGCCCGCCTCCTTCGACGCCTGCGCCAGCTCGATGGCCGTCTCGCCGTCGAACGCCAGGTCGAACTGCGCGCCGATCCGGCTCAGGAACCGCTCGAAATAATGCAGCACGTCCTGTGCGTCGTCGATCACCAGCACCCGAAGGTCCTGATAAATCGCGCTGTCGTATCGCTTCGCCGGCGCTTGCTCCGTGTCCAGCAGCAGCTTCACCGTGAAGCTGAATTTGCTGCCCTCGCCCGGCTCGCTGGTCACGCTGATCTGACCGCCCATCATCTCCACGATGCGCTTGCTGATCGCCAGGCCCAGCCCCGTGCCGCCGAACCGGCGCGCGATGCCGCCGTCTGCCTGCTCAAATGAGCTGAAAAGCCGGCCGACCTGCGCCTCTGTGATCCCGATCCCGTTGTCGATCACCTCGAACCGGATTTTGCAGTCGCGGCCCTTGTGCTCCGATTCCGGGCGCACGAACAGGTGGATCGTGCCGCCCTCGGGCGTGAACTTCACCGCGTTGCCAAGCAGGTTCGTGATCACCTGCGACAGCCGCAGTTCGTCGCCCACCACATGCGCGGGCGTGCGCGGGTCGACCTCGATCAGCAGGTTGATTTTCTTTTCTTCGGCCTTCACCGAAATCACCGAGCACACGCTCTCCACCGCCCGCTCCAGGTGGAACGGCTCCTGGGACAGCTCCAGCTTGTCCGCCTCAATCTTCGACATGTCTAAGATGTCGTTGATCAGCCGCAGCAAGTGGTTTGACGCGTCGTCCACCCTGCCCAGGCAGTACTGCACGCGCTCCATATCCTTGCTGGCGAGCCCGATCCGCGTCATGCCGATGATCGCGTTCATGGGTGTGCGGATCTCATGACTCATGCGGCTCAAAAAGTCGGACTTGGCGCGGCTCGCGCCCTGGGCTTGGGCCAGCGCGCGCCGGATCTCCGTGATGTCACGGAGCGCCGCCACCTTGTTGATCACATCGCCGTACCGATCGCGGCTCACCGTCAGCTGCAGTTCGCACTCGCGCTCGCCAAATTCGCCGGGTACGGTGGCGTGCGCGTCGGTGAAGCTGTCCGCAAACAGCGCGTCCGGCGGGCGCTCGCCCGACAGCAGCACCAGCTCGCCCAGCACCTTGCCCGTCAGCTCGCCCGGCTGCGCGTCATAGTACCGATGCGCGGCGTCGTTGGCGATCACCACTTTGTTGTCCACGTCCAGCAGCAGCAGCGGCGTCTGGATCGATGTGAAGATCGTGTCCACCGCATTTTCCACGGTGATGCTCAGGCCGCGGTTCGCGCGCATCGTCACGTACAACTGCATCGACGCGAACAGCACCATCACCGTGCCCAGCGGCACGATGTGCCGGCCCAGCAGGATCGGGAGAATGAAGTCAAACGCCAGCCCCGGCGGGATCACGATGGCCGTCATGATGATGAACACCAGCGCCTCGCGCCGCTGCCTCTTCAGACGCGCCATCTGCTGCCAACGCACCTGCAGCAGCATGATGATCACCAGCAGCAGCACGAACCACAGCAGGATGCCGTGGTACAGCGGGTGTCCGTAGGCAAACTGCCAGCCCAGGTCCGTCCAGATCATCTCCACGCCACCGAACCCGATGCATGCCGCGGCCAGGGCCGCGGTGCCCAGATAAAAGCCCCACAGCCAGCGGTTCGTGTGCGGGCCTTCATAGTTCGCCAGATGCAGCAGAAAATGCAGCCATGTGGGGACGAACATCGCGCTGCCGAAGAAACCGAGCGCCCAGAAGACCCGCGCCTCCGCCTCCGTCTGTGACACGGTCATCATGCCGAACATGGAACTCCAAATCGCCAGCGTTACGCACGAGGCCAGGTACATCCGGCGCATCTTCGATTGGCGGTCGGCCTTGAGGGTCGAGAAGCCGACCACGAAATAGTATTCGCTGGTCAGGATCAACAACAGGCCAATGAGGAACGGATGGTTCGTGCTTGCGGGATTCATGCGGCACACGCTCCAGTTTCTACATCGTTCGTATGCCCCGATTATACCATGGGTTGCGGTGCGATGATAGCATGAACGACATTATTACGCCATGAATTATGAAAAAATGTGAAATATATGGACAGTGGCATGTAAATTGAATCAAATGGTGTCGGTCGTCGCAATCTCCTGCCCGTCCGTCATCCGCTCAAACACCCATGCGGCGCAGGGCGAGTTCTCTCAGCGCCGACAGGGATGCTCCCCGGGCCAGCAGCGTGTACGGCGCCAGGATCAGCCGCATCAGACCGCTGCCTTCGTGCAACTGGGCCAAGTCGGCCAGCGTCCGCGCCGCGTTCGCCTCGGTTTGGTCCATGCCCTGCTCGGCCAAGTACTGGTGCACCGCCGCCGCCGCGCCGATGGCGATGTGGGCGGGGGCGACGCCGTGCTTGGCGCACAGACGCGCCGCGCCGATGAGCCGGTCGCCCGGCGACAGCTTTCTCGGCACGTCGCCGCCCACGCGCGCGCAGGTGTCGCCCAGGGCGCGGTTGGTGAACCGGAAAAGCAGATCGTCGATGTGGTCCAGCAGCGGCAGCGGGTCCGTGCCATATTCCGCGCACAGCCCGCGCAAACTCTCTTCCATCGCGCAGCGGGCGATGAGCGCGATGTCGGCGTTAGCGACCGCTTCCCAGATGTAGGTCAACGTTTCATATGCGCCCAGGTATGCGCACAGTGCGTGGCCCATGTTGTGGATGTACAGCTTGCGCATCAGGTAGTACCCGAACGGGCTGTAAGGCACCAGCGCGCCGATCTTCGGCAGTGGCCCCTTGAACGCGTCCGCGTCCACGGGCAGCAAGCCGTATCGCTCCACGCACACGCGCAGCATGTCGCCGTCCTGCATGGCGGGCGTCTGCACCGGCACCATGCGCCCGATGGACGCCTCCACCAAGCCCACCCGCGCGTCGAAGACCGCCGACTCCTCATCCGTCAAATGCGCCTTGATCAGGCCCGCCAGAACCCGGCTGGCGTCCATCAGGTTTTCGCAGATGAGGATGTCCAGCGGCGCATCGCTCCTGTGAAAACGCCGCCGCAGGCCCTCGGCGATGTTCGGTGCGATGAACTTCAGCACGTTCACGCCCACCGCCGTGGCCATGATGTCCGCGCCTGCGATGGCCTCCGCCACGGCGTCCGCGTCACGGCCGTCCACGGCGCCGACATTTTGGATCAGGATGTCCTCATGTCCGTCTGTGTCCACGATGCGCACCGGATAGCTGCGCCGTTCGTTCAGCGCGCGCACCACCGGCTCTGCCACATCAACGAATGCCACGTCATACCCCGCCTGGCTCAGCAGCGCGCCCACGAACCCGCGCCCGATGTTGCCCGCGCCGTACATGATCGCCTTCATCTGTCGTCCTCCATCAATGGCCGCACGGCCTGATATAGTCTGCGGTATCGCCGGTAGTGCGCCTGGTACTGGTCGTGCATGCCCGGCCTCGGCTCGTAGATGTGGACCGGCCTGACCAGCTCACTTTTCGCCTCATCGAGGCCACTGTACACGCCTGTCGCCACGCCCGTCAGCATGATGCCGCCCACGGTGCCCGCCTCGTCCACGCTCATGCGGGTGACGGGGACGCCCAAAATGTCCGCCTTCATCTGCAGCCACAGCGCGGACTTCGCGCCGCCGCCCGTGGCGAACAGGCCGTCCACGCCCAGGCCCGATGCGCTCAGCGTCTCCAGGTTTAGCCGCATCTCGTAGGCGATCCCCTCCAGCACCGCGCGGTACAGGTCCGACTGGGTGTGGGCCAGCGTCAGCCCCACGAACGCGCCTCTTGAGCCGGTGTCCATGTACGGCGTGGCCGCGCCCGCGAAGTGGGGCAGCACCAATATGCCCGTGGGCGCGTCGGTCATGCCGGATTCAAGCTGGTCGTAGACGGACGCGCCGGGCTGCCTCTGCGCCAGGTTGTCCACGAACCACTTCACCAGCGAGCCGCCGGTGAAGGAAAACGCGTAGCAACAGTAGGTCTCCGGGCGCAGGAACGGCACGATGGAGTAGTTGTGCGCCTGCAGTCCGCCGCCGTCCGGGATGGGCGAAAACACCGGCGTGACGCACTGCACCGTGCCCGCGCCGTCGGTGGCCATGCCGGGATACAGCACGCCCGCGCCCACGGCAGCCGCCACCTGGTCGTGGCAGCACAGCACCACGCGCAGGCCCTCGGGCAGGCCCAGCTCAGCGGCCAGCTGAGGCTGCACGGGACCGGCGTCGGTGCCCGTGGGCACGGGCACGCCGAACAGCGCCGGATCGAGGTCCGCCGCCCGGAAAAGCGCATCGCTCCAGTCCATTTTGCGGATGTCAAACCCCATCGTCCGCGCCGCCAGCGAGTGGTCGATGAGGTGGTTGCCGGTGAGCTTGTAGCTGATGTAGTCCGCGATCAGGCACACCCGCCGCACCCTCGCGAATGTCTCGGGCCGGTGCGCCTTGATCCACATCAGCTTCGGCAGCGAGTACATGGCGTGAGGCGCGGTGCCTGAGATCTCGGCGATGCGCTCGCCCAGCTGCGCGAAAAGCGCCGCCGCCTCCACCTCGCCGCGGCGGTCGGTGTACATCATCGTGGGGCAGAGCACGTCGCCCGCGCCGTCCAGCAGCACGAAGCTCTCCCCGAAGGAGGTCACGCCCACGGCACTGAGACTGGGCACGGCCTGGGCGGCGTCCGTTAGCAGCGACTTGACCGCGTCCCAGATGTGCCGCGCGTCCACCTCATGGCCGGACGTGGGATAGGCGCGATAGCCGGTGTGCAGTAGCGCGCCGGATTCCGTGAGCACAGTGATTTTCGCACCCGTGCTGCCGATGTCGAGGCCGGAAATGGGCATGGGTGAGCGCCTCCTTTGCGAGTGAACAATGAACAATGATCAGTTTGGTTTCTGACGGCTCAAAATGATCATTGTTCATTGTTAACTGTAAATTCTATCCAATCTCCACCACATCGTACCCCAAATACGTCACGAACGCCTCCGTCAGCACGGCCTTCATGTGGCCGACGCCGATGGCGGTGTGGTGCTTGAACCCGCCCCGCGCCAGCTTGATCAGCTTGTCCTGGAGCTGGGGAATCTGCGCCACGCCGCCACAGCCGAAGAATCCGTCCTCGATGGGGTCCGCCGTCATCTGGCCTTCGCTTGCGTACACCACCAGTTTTCCGTCCACCGTCAGGCAGTTCGAAAACGTCATCGGGAACGCGGCGATGCGGCCCTCGTTGCTGCCCCAGCCGCTGCCGGGATCGCCCTTGGCGAACATTTTGTGCTCGGTCACGGTGCCCACGCCGGCCATGAGCGACTGCGCCACCGGGCCGCAGTGGACCAGGATCACCTTGTCCTCGTCCTCGCCGTAGTTGTTGTTCCAGTCCAGCACCGCTGTGGGTCGCCCGGAGGCCAGGTTCATGGCCCGCATGGTGATGGCGCTGCACAGGTCGATCTCGCAGCTGGCCACGATGCCCCGGTCGTTCAGCTCTGACAGCAGCACGCACGGGCACACGCGCAGGATCGTTTCCATCTCGTTCCAGCAGCGCAGCGTGATGGCGTCCAGGTGGTAGGCTTCGATGTATTCGTCGATGACGCAGCTGATCTTGCCCAGGGTCAGCATGTTTTTTTCTGGCACGCCGCTGCAGTCGGTGTAGCCGCGCAGCCGTTCGACCTTCGCCCGCACTGGCTCGGCGTCGTCCGGCATCTGGCCAACCTTGTGCACCAGCTCCGACAGGTCAAAGGACTCCACGGTGATGCCGTATTTCTCCAGCGCCACCTCGTCGAACCGCACGGTCTTGAACGCGGTGGTCCTGGCGCCAATCGCGCCCAGGGTGAACCGCTTCATGCCGCCGACCACCCGGCACACGGCGGCGAAGTCGCGCAGGTTGCCCGCGAACGCCTCGCTGAGCGGGTGCACCACATGAGGCTTCATGACGGTGAACGGCAGTTTGCACTGGGTGAACACGTCGGTGACGGAGAACTTGCCGCAGTAGGCGTCGCGGCGGGTGGCGAAGCCGAGCTTGCCCAGCTCGTCCGGATAGGCCTGCATCAGGATCGGCACGCCCGCGTCCCGCAGCGCCGCGAACGCGCCGTTTTCGTCCACGAAAATGGGCATGCAGAAGATCACGCCGTCGTACTCGCCCTCGTGGGCTTTCAGCCAGTCGTGATACAGCCGGCCCTCGTCGCGGGTCTCCACCGCGCCGTAGCGGGTGGCGGATTCGTCCATGATGATGTAGTCAAGACCTGCGTCGGTCACGGCCTTGATCATATCGGCCCGTGCGGAGAGAATCAGCTCGCCGGGCATAAAACCCCGGTTGCCAAAGCACAGCGCGAATGTGGTGGTTTTCATGGGGGAATACCTCCTTTTTGGAATGAATAATGAACATTGAACAATGAACAGTGAGTAATGAGCAATGCACAATGAGCAATTGGGGCCTCCCACCCAACGCCGTCATCCTGAGCGCAGCGAAGGACCTTCCTGTAACTCAACCTGGCTCAGTTTGAAGAAGGTCCTTCGCTGCGCTCAGGATGACGGGTTTTCGTGAGCATCGCTTCGCAAAGAATGTCTCCGCAAATCACGTTTCACTGTTAATCGTTAATTGTTAATTGCTAATTACTAATCGTCAAGCCGTTCCGCGTTGCCCGTACACCGCAAAAACTCGCCGATCACCCATCGCGTCCTCAAATACACCTGCTCCCGCGCGTACTCCACGTCTCCGTTTCGCTCGTCCATCGCGTTCTCGTACGCCTGGCGGATCTCCGTGCCCACGTTGATCTTCGCGATGCCCGCCTCGATCGCGGCCAGCACGTTTTCCTGCTTGATGCCCGACCCGCCGTGCAGCACCAGCGGCATGCCGCCCGTCGCCTCGTGAAGCGCCGCGATGTGCGCCACATCCAGCCGCGCCTCGGGCTTTTTTTCCCGCCGCGCCGCGCCTGCGATCGCGCCGTGGAAGCTGCCCGCCGCCACCGACAGCCAGTCGCAGCCGGACTCCGCCGCGAACCGCTTCGCCTCGGAGACATCCGTGAACCCCTTCTTCGACGCGAACAGCTCCTCATAGCTCAGCCCGATCCCGCCGCCCTCGTGGCCCGCCACCGCGCCCAGTTCCGCCTCCACGCACGCGCCGGCCGCGTGGGCCAGTTCCGCCGACTGCCGGGTGCAGTCGATGTTTTCCTGGAGCGGCAGCCGCGAGCCGTCCAGCATCACGCTCTGGTAGCCGCACGCAAGCGCCCGCCGCAGGATCGGCAGAAAATCCACCCGCCGGTCGTCCTCGTCGATCACCGGCACATGGTCCAGGTGCAGCATGGTGTGGGCGTCGTCCTTGTACCGGAAATACTCCTCCGCCACCGCCTCGGGCGATCTGGCCTCAAACTTTTCCCACTCCAGCCGCGCCACATGCACCATGCCCACGCTGCGCTCGTCCACGATGGCCGAGATCACGGGCCTGACCATGGGCAGGTAGGGAATGTTGAACGCGGGAATCAGTGTCCTGTGCCGCAGTGCGCTGCGCATCGTCGTGTGTGGGTTCATGGTGGATCTCCTCCTTTGGTGGGGTGATGGGTATATTATACACGGTTTCACCGCGGAATGACAGTCATTTTCCTCCGTTTTTCCCGACCCATTCTGTGGTATAATACTCCCATGCAAGACAAGGAGGGATTCCCCCCATGAAGATCATCATCATCGGCGGCGTCGCGGGCGGCGCGTCCTGCGCGGCGCGGCTGCGCAGGCTGTTGGAGGACTCGGAGATCATCCTGTTGGAACGGGGCGAACACATCTCGTTCGCGAACTGCGGCCTGCCCTACTATATCGGCGGCGAGATCGTCGCCGAGTCCCAGCTGAAGCTGCAGACGCCGCAGTCGTTCCACGCCCGGTTCAATGTGGACGTGCGCGTGCTGTCCAATGCCCTCGCCATCGACCCCGCAGGCAAGACCGTCACCGTGCAGCATGCGGGCGAGACCTATCATGAGTCCTACGACAGCCTCGTGCTGGCCCCCGGCGCGGAGCCCATCAGGCCGGACGTGCCGGGGCTGGACCTGCCGGGCGTGTTCACGCTCAGGTCGATTCCCGACGCCGCGCGGATCAAGCGCTTTGTCCAGCAGGAAAAGCCGCGCCGCGCGGTGGTCGTGGGCGGCGGGTTCATCGGGCTGGAGATGGCGGAAAACCTGGTCCGGGCGGGGCTGGAGGTGTGCGTCGTGGAGATGGCGGACCAGCTGCTGCCGCCGCTGGACCGGGATGTGGCCTGCGAGCTGGTCCCCTATCTGCGCCGCGCGGGCGTGACGCTGAAGCTGGGCGCACAGCTGACCGGCATCGAAGGCACACTGGGCGGCAGGCTGACGGTGGAGACCACCGCCGGCGCGGTCTCAGCGGATATGGTGGTGCTGTCCGTGGGCGTGCGGCCCGAGAGCGGGCTGGCCCGGGACGCGGGGCTGGATCTGGACCCGCGCGGGCTGATCTTGGTGGACGACCACATGCGGACATCCTGCGATCACATCTACGCCGTGGGCGACGCGGTGGCGGTGCGCCAGTTCGTGTCCGGCCAGGTGATGGGCATCCCGCTGGCCGGTCCCGCCAACAAGCAGGGGCGGGTGGCCGCAGACCAGATCGCGGGCAAGGACAGCCGCTACGACGGCACGCAGGGCTCCGCCGTGGTGAAGGTTTTCGACATGACCGTCGCCATGACCGGCATCAACGAGAAGACCTGCAGGGCGCTGGGGCTCGACTATGAAAAGTCGTTCACCTTCTCGCCCAGCCACGCCAACTATTATCCCGGCGCGGGCAGCATGAGCGTGAAGCTGCTGTTCGAGCGGCGGACCGGCAAGCTGCTGGGCGCGCAGATCGCAGGTTTTGACGGCGTGGACAAGCGCTGCGACGTGCTCGCCACCGCCATCCGGCTGGGCGCGACGGCGCGGGATTTGGCGCGGCTGGAGCTGTGCTACGCGCCGCCGTTTGGCAGCGCCAAGGATCCCGTGAACATGGCGGGCTACGCCATTGAAAACGTGCTGGATGGGCGGGTCAGGCTGTTCCACTGGCATGATGTGGACGGCATTGTCCGGGACGAGGGCGCACAGCGCATCGATGTGCGCAGCGAGGCGGAGTACGCGCGCGGGCGGATCGAGGGCTTCATCAACATCCCGCTGGACCAACTGCGGCTGCGGCTGGAAGAGTTGGAAAAAGACAGGCTGGTGTACGTGCACTGCCAGAGCGGCATGCGCAGCTACGTGGCCTGCTGCATCCTGAGCCAGAAGGGGTACGACTGCTACAACCTCAGCGGCGGTTACCGGCTGTACGCGGCGACGAAGGTGAACGCATAAGCAATTCAAGAACGCAATACCCCGTCATCCATCGCTGCGCTGCGGACCTTCCTCAAACTTTATGTATTTGAAATTTGAAGAAGGTCCGCAGCATAGCGATGGACGACGAGGTTGATGGTGGACGGCGGGCAGGTATTCGTTCACGCACAAACCCTTGGCACAGCGTCGCCCCCCGTTGACACAGCCCGCCCGCACGCGCTATAATGCCCCCGGATACACCCACACGCAGAGAGGATGTGCTTTATATGATGCTTGGCATCAGCAGCTACTCCCTGGACCGCGACATCGCGGCGGGCCGCATGACGCTGATGGACGCCATAGACTGGGCCGCGAAGCAGGGCGCGGAGTGCATGGAATTGGTGCCTTTCGGGTTCCGGTTCATGGACAAGGAGACCGGCGTCCTGGACGACGCGTTCATCAAGCAGACCATCGCCCGGGCCAGGGACGCGGGGATCGCACTGGTCAACTACTCTGTGCTGGCTGACCTATGCACCGACGACGACGCCGCATTCGAAAAGGAAGTCGCGCGGATCCAACATGAGGTAGACGTGGTGGCGGCGCTGGGCATTCCGCGCATGCGCCACGACATCGCGGCCTACCGCCGCCCGCTGGGCCAGAACGGCATCGAACACTTCGACCGGCTGCTGCCTCGCATGATCGACGGCGCGATGCGGATCACCGAGTACGCGAAGCGGCTGGGCGTGATGACACTGATCGAAAACCACGGCTTCTTCGTCAATGGCTGCGACCGCGTGCAGCGCGTGCTGAATGGCGTGAACCACGAAAACTACGGGCTGCTGCTGGACACCGGCAACATCGCCTGCATGGACGAGGACCCGGAGGTCGCCGCCAAGCAGCTGGCAGGCCGCGCGAAGATGGTGCATCTGAAGGACTTCTACATCCGCAGGCGCGACCCCGGCGACGCCACGCAGTTCGACTGCGCAGGCTCATGGTTCCGGTCGCTGGCGGGCCGGTATCTGCGCGGCGCGATCCTGGCCCAGGGCGACCTGGACGTGCCCGCCATGCTGGGCGCGCTGAAACACGCGGGGTATGACGGCCCCATCGCCATCGAGTTCGAGGGCCTGGAGGATGGCCCGTACGCCACCGCGGTGTCCATGAAGAACGCGCGGCGGATCTGGGACGAGGCGTGATGTGAACAGAGCTGGGGGAGGGCGGTGCGCGACACCTACCGTCCTCCCCTCCCACCGCTCGCGCGGTCCTGCTCCCCCTTCACAGATCCCTCAACTCTATTCGATACCTGGGCCCGTCCGGCTTCCCGGCGAACGCCCTTCGGTAGTCCGTCGGCGACAGCCCCATGTGCCGCTTGAAGAACGCCGATAAATAGTACGCGTCGCAGAACCTGTAGTCCGCCGCCAACTGCGACAGCTTCTTGTCGGTCAGCACCAGGTCCTGCTTCAGCGCGTTCACCAGCAGCCGCTCCACATATTGCTTCAGCGAAATCCCAAAGGTCTGCTTGAACGCGTGGGACAGCGTGCTCGGGTTCCAGCCGTGCTTGACCGCCAGCTCAGGCAGCCGGATCTCGCTGGACAGGTTTTTCTGGACGTCCCACAGGATCTGTTTGAACCGCATCTTGTCCTTGCCCTGCTCAGAGCCCACGTTGCCCGGAAAGCGCGACAGCGCGCCCATCAGCGCGCCCTGGAACCGCATCTGGTCTGTCAGGAACGGGCTGTTGTGGTCGCGGGTCAGCGCCATGATGCTCTCCATGGGCAGCGGGCGCTCGGCGATGCCGTCCTGTCCGGAAAACACATCTGTGCCCGGCACCACCTCCAGCGTGAACTCCACATACAGCTTCTCGATGCGGCTGGTGCACCAGCAGCTGTATATTGTGTTCGCCGGAATCAAATAGGCATGTCCCGGCAAAAGTGGCGTGATTTCCTCGCCAATTTTCACAAACCCGTCGCCGTCCAATATGAAGTACACGGTGTTGAACGGATACAGGTTCACCAAAAAATTCCAGTTGTGGTCATTTTCGTAGTAGACCGCGCGCACGATCCGCAGCGTAAAACCATCCCCGTGCAAAAAATCACATCCTTATGGCCGATTATAACATTGTTGTAATCTTGGGGTCAAGGTATAATTGATGTGTTAAGCGCACATTGCGGAGGTGGCGGATACGATGTTGAGCGCCGACAGGCGGCGGAGCGCGCTGTGGGCACAGACGCGCAAGCGGATCAAGTGGAGTTTGCCCTATTATCTGCTGCTTCTTTTGCCGCTCGTCTATCTGTTCGTGTTCAAATACATGCCCATGTGGGGCCTTCAAATCGCATTCCGTGAGTTCAAAAGCCGCACCGCCATGACCGACATGGTCTGGGTGGGCATGAAATATTTCGACCAGTTCTTCCAGAGCCCCTCATTTTGGAAGATCCTCAGCAACACGCTGGTGCTGTCGCTGTACTCGCTGCTCGCCAGTTTTCCCATCCCGATTCTGCTGGCCATCTGCCTGAACGAATGCCGGTCCAAGCGCTACGGCAAGCTCGTGCAGCTGACCACGTTCATGCCCTATTTCATCTCCACCGTGGTGCTGGTCTCCATGATGATCCAGTTCACCGACCAACAGATCGGCATCGTGAACATCCTGCTCAAGGAAATGGGCCTCAAGGCCGTCGGGTTCATGGGCGTGCCCGATTATTTCCGGCACATCTACGTCTGGACCGGCGTGTGGCAGACCATGGGCTACAGCGCCGTGGTGTACCTCGCCGCGCTGTCGGGGGTGAGCCAGGACCTGTACGACGCAGCGCTGGTGGATGGCGCGAACAAGTGGCGGCGCATTCTGCACATCGACATCCCGTGCATCGCGCCCACCATCATCATCCTGCTCATCCTGAACATGGGCAACCTGATCAACGTGGGTTTTGAAAAGATCTACCTGATGCAGAACAGCATGAACGCCAAGTACTCGGAGGTCATCTCGACCTATGTGTACAAGATGGGCATCGCGTCCACCAACTACTCGTTCTCCACGGCCGTCGGTTTCTTCAACTCGGTGATCGGCTTCGCGCTGATCGTCGTCGCGAACACGTTCTCAAAGAAGGTGTCGGAGACGTCGCTCTGGTAGCGGCACATCGTTCGATGTGCCGTAGGGAACGCCCTCCGTGGCGTTCCGCCACTGCCGCAGCGGTCGCTACCACACAAAACAGGAATGCGGAACGCCACGGAGGGCGTTCCCTACGGGATAACCGCGGTATCCCATCGATCGCATGGAGGCTGTGCACATGACCAAATCCGAAACCCGCTCCCGGAAAAAGCCCCGCAACCGGCTGCGCCAGACCTGGGACGATCATCTGTTTGATGTCCTGGTGTTCGCTGTGCTGACGTTCTGCTTTGTGCTGGTGGCGTATCCGCTGATCTATATCGTGTCGGCCTCGTTTTCCTCCGGCGCGGCGGTGATGTCCGGCCGGGTGCGGCTGCTGCCTGTGGAGCCGACGCTGATGGCCTACACCGCGGCGTTCAAGAACCCGAACATCATGCTGGGCTACCGCAACTCGTTGATCTACACGGCGCTGGGCACGCTGCTGAACCTGGTGATGGCGATGCTGGCCGCGTTCCCGCTGTCGCGGAAAAAGCTGTTCGGGCGCGGGTTTCTGAACATGTGCTTCATCTTCACCATGTTCTTTTCCGGCGGGCTGATCCCCACATACCTGCTGGTGATGGACCTGGGCATCTACAACACGATCTGGGCCATGATCCTGCCGGGCGCGATGAGCGTCTGGTTCGTGATCCTGGCCAGGACGTACATCCAGGGCTCCATTCCCGAGGAGCTGCTGGAGTCTGCGGAGCTAGACGGCTGCGGCGCGTTCCGGCTGCTGATGCAGATGGTGGTGCCGCTGTCCGGGCCGATCATGGCGGTCATCGCGCTGTACTGTGCGGTGGGCATCTGGTCCAGCTACTTTGACGCGTTTATCTATCTGAGAAACGATAAGCTGTACCCGCTGCAGGTCATCTTGCGCTCGATCCTGATCATGAACAATGTGACGCCCGACATGCTGGTGGACGCCAAGGAGATGGCGATGCGCCAGGCGCTGAAGAACCTGCTGAAGTACTCGCTGATCGTCATCGCGTCCGCGCCGCTGCTGATCATGTACCCGTTTGTGCAGAAGCACTTCGTCAAGGGAATCATGATCGGCTCGGTGAAGGGATGAGGTCATTCCAACAATTGTTCGCGCCATCCCCGGCGCCTGCAATACATCAAAAGGAGGTACGTTTCTATGCGTAAATTCCTGTCCCTGTGCCTGGCGGTCCTGCTGGTGATCGCGATGTCCGCGCCTGCGATGGCCGAGACCGCCTATCCCCTGTGCGAGAACCCGGGCGATGTGACGCTCAAGATCATGGTGGTCGCCCATCCGGCGATCGCCGACTGGAACGAGAATGCCATGACCAAGTGGATGGAAGAGCAGACCAACGTGAAGGTCGAATGGCTGACCATCCCGCTGGAGGGCCGCGCCGAGGCGTTCCAGATGACGCTGGCGGGCGGCGAGTATCCGGACGCGTTCATGCTGCCCTATGGCAACACCATGACCGCAGACGTGCTGAACCGCTACGGTGTGAACGAGCAGCGCCTGGCCCCGCTGAACGACCTGATCCACGCGAACATGCCGAACCTGGTCAAGGCGTTCGACGAGAACCCGGGCTATGAGGGCATGATGAAGATGCTGGACGGCAACATCTATTCGCTGCCGTCGATCAACCAGTGCTATCACTGCACGCTGGCCACCAAGATGTGGATCAACCAGAAGTGGCTGACCAATCTGGGCCTTGAGATGCCCACGACCATCGACGAGCTGTACAATGTGCTGGTCGCGTTCCGCGACAACGACCCCAACGGCAACGGCCAGAAGGATGAGATCCCGCTGGCGGGCGCGTACATCAACGGCTGGAACATCATGCCGGAATACTTCCTGATGAACAGCTTCACCTACTACGATTGCTTTCTGCAGTCCAATCTGGCGGACAAGTACCCGCTGGGCCTGTACTTGGACGGCGACACGGTGAAGGCGCCGTTCCGCGACGAAGGATTCCTGGAAGGCCTGAAGTTCATGCGCAAGCTCGTCGAGGAGGGCCTGATGTATGACGGCGTGTTCACCATGGACGATCAAGCGCTGGTCAACCTGGTGGAGAGCCCGGACGCCGAGCTCGTGGGCCTGTCGGCGGGCGGTTACGGCGGCTGCTTCCTGAACATGGACGGCGAGCGCTATCAGGATTATGTGGCGCTGATGCCGCTGAAGGGCCCGACGGGCCTGCAGCAGATCCCCATGGACCCCTATGACCTGGGCCTGGCGGGCGTGGCGATCTCCGCCGACAGCCCCAATAAAGAGCTGGTCTGCAAGTGGATGGACCTGCTGTACAGCTTTGACGGCACCACCAACGGCTACTACGGCCCCGAGGGCGAGGCATGGCGCCGCGCCGAGGAAGGCGAACTGGGCATCAACGGCCTGCCCGCGCTGTACACCCAGCTGAAGCCTTGGCAGGAAGTGGAGCCTCAATCCGATCACTGGGTGCAGGCCTGCGTCAGCTACCGCAACGGCGATTGGCGGCTGGGCATGACCTATGACCAGGCGACCCCGCTCTATTCCGGCGACGGCTTGGAGACGCTGCTGTACCAGGTGTCCAAGGAAATGGAACAGTATGCGGACCCGACGAAGAAGATGCCGCCTGTGAAGTTCACCACCGAGGACACCGACGCGATGAGCGTGCCGAAGGTCGAAGTGGGCAACCTGATCAAGGAGTGCATCCCGGCGTTCATGTCCGGCACGATGTCCATCGATAGCGACTATCAGGGCTTCCTGGACAACCTGGACGCTGCGGGCCTGCCGATGTTGCTGGAAAAATATCAGGCGGCGTACGACGCGCAGTTTAAGAAGTAGACGATAGAAAAGCTCAGGGCGCCATCCACACCCCGGTGTAATCCTGAGCGTCAGCGAAGGACCTTCTCCATCTCGTTCGTGAGGAAGGTCCTTCGCTGCGCTCAGGATGACGGCGGGGGGAGGGCGAAGCGATGATATTTGTGCATGGAGGGTATGTTCATGGACTGGCAAGCGTACAACAGGCGCATCGAATGGTATCAGCAGGCGCGGTTCGGCATGTTCATTCACTGGGGCATCTACGCGATCCCGGCGCGGGGCGAGTGGGTGCGCAGCGTGGAGCAGATCCCGGTGGACCAGTATCAGCCGTACTTTGACAACTTCGACCCCGTGAACTACGACCCGCGCGAGTGGGCGCGGCTGGCGAAGAATGCGGGCATGAAGTACGCGGTGCTAACCGCCAAGCACCACGACGGGTTCTGCCTGTTCGACAGCAAGCTGACGGACTACAAGGCGACGAACACGAAGGCAGGCCGCGACCTGGTGCGCGAGTATATCGACGCGTTCCGGGCGGAGGGGCTGAAGGTCGGGCTATACTATTCGATCATCGACTGGCACCATCCGGACTATCCGCACTACGGCGACCGCATCCATCCGCTGCGCGACTGCGAGGCGGAAAAGGCCAGGGAGTCGGGCCGCAACTTTGACAACTACCTCGAGTACCTGCACGGCCAGGTGAGGGAGCTGTGCACGAACTACGGTCAGATCGACCTGTTCTGGTTCGACTTCAGCTACGGCGAGATGTCGGGCGAGAAATGGCGCGCGACGGAGCTGGTCAGGATGATCCGCTCGTACTGGCCTGACGTGCTGATCGACAACCGTCTGGAGGTGTCGGGCGAGGGTTTCGGCTCGCTGCTTTCCGGCGACCCGACGGAATACAGCGGCGATTTCGTGTCGCCTGAGCAGATCATCCCGCCGGAGGGGATCGTCGACGTGAACGGCAAGCCGGTGTGCTGGGAGGCGTGCATCACGCTGAACAACAACTGGGGCTACGCGGAGCACGACCACGACTGGAAATCGGCGCCGACGGTGATCCGCAAGCTGGTGGAGTGCGTCTCCAAGGGCGGTAACATGCTGCTGAACGTGGGGCCGGACGCCCGCGGCATCATCCCGAAGGCGTCCGTCGACATCCTGACCGAGGTGGGCGAGTGGATGGCGCGCAACGGCGAGAGCATCTATGGCTGCGGCATCTCGAGCCTGGAAAAGCCCAGCTGGGGCTACGTCACCGAGAGCGACGACAGCATTTATCTGCACCTGATGGAGCAGACCATCGGCCCCGCCCCGCTCAAGGGATGCAAGCGCGAGGATTTCGGCCTGGTGCAGCTGCTTCACTCGGGCGCTGAGCTCGAGATCAAGGCCAGCTGGACCACCGACAATTACCCCAACCACATGTTCCTGCCCATGGGCCCGGTGAACCACTTCACCTACGCGCTGCCCGATGCCCGGGACACCGTCGTTCGGCTGCGCAAGAAATAAGCCGGTTCGATTTCTACAGACGCATCGGCGGCCAGATGTGGATTTCACCCCCGTTAGACAAACTGGCCTTTTGCCATCGGACTGAGCCTCCCGGTTAGCCGGGAGGCTCAGTCCGTTAAAAAGCCTATGTGATGCGGGGAAGGAATGTTGAGCTTGCAGAACAGCCAAGCCCAAGGAGGGGTTCGGGGGCCGAAGCCCCCGGATCAAAGCCGCCCAAGGGCGACCTGCGCGCCCGCAGGCCACGATCCTTGATGCATGCAAGTCTGCCCGTGAATCGTAGATTCACGGGCAGACTTGCATGCCGCTGTCAAAAGACGCAGTCTTTTGACAGCCGGACGGCGGGGAGAAATCGCCCCGCCGTTTTTCTATA
>JAVBUD010000138.1:0-14388 GCA_031555755.1 Eubacteriales bacterium
TTCGCGTGCGTTTAGCGGGCGGTGGCGATGATGGCGTCGGCCCAGCTCTGGTGCTGGTCCGGGTGGTACGCGTCCAGTCCGACCCTCACCAAATCAAAATACAAATTCGAGTACAGCCCCACCACCGGCGCGACCTCCGCCACTCCCACCTGAAACGCGAGCCACTTCCGCACATACTCATCCAAATCCCCGGCGTTTGTGCTTCGCACAGCCCACGCAAGTTCGCTCAGCGGCACATCTTGGATCCCCGTCCCGTTCCTGACGCTCTCCAGCCCAAACGCGTCCGCCGGATCATACACGCGCCCAAAGTTCGTCGCCAGGTTGAACAGATGCACGTCTCGCGCGCCAGGCGCGTAGAACAGCCGCAGCGCCTCCGTGAACGGCAGCTCCACAACCTCCACCTCAAATCCGGCCGCCGTCAGATTCTGCGCCAGCATTGGCCTGAGCACCTGCGAAAACCCCGATTCCGTGGACAGCGCCCAGCGCAGCGCCAGCTTTTCCAGGCCGTCCTCGCCCTGCCTGTACCGCGTGCCCGACACATAGCTCGCGCCGCTCGCGTCCAGCGTCCAGCCGTCCGCCTCCAGCAGCGCGCGCGCCGCGTCCAGGTCGAGTTCGTACTTGGGCAGCGCGTTCAGCGCCTCCAAGTTCTGCTGCGCGATCCACTGACCCAAGCCATAATATGCGTAGACCGGCGCGCCATACCCGCCCAGGTACGTCTGGATCAGCGCCGGCGTGTCTACACACATCGCCACCGCCTGGCGCACGGACTGCCGCCGCGTGGGGCCTAGTTCGCAGGCAAAGCCCAGGAAGTTCAGCCCGCTGCGCGGATAGACGACCGTGCGCAGCGCGCCGTCGTCCAGCGCCTGCGCGGCCTCAATCACTGAGCCGTCCGTGATCTTGTTCGTGATGTCCAGCTGGCCCAGTAGCACCGCGTTCAGCGCGTCCGCCTGCGCCACAAACGAAAGCTCGATCCGCTTCGGCAGCACAGCCGCGCTGTGCTCGCTCAGTTCAAACGCCGCCGTGCCCGCCTCGCGGTCGTACGCCGCAAGCCTGTATGGCCCGCCCGAAGCCTTCGGGTGCGCGATGTAGCCGCTCGCCTCGTCCATCACCGTCTGCCTCAGCAGCGCCTCCGTGAGCTCGCCCTCGATGTACGCGCCCTCGCCGTCGTCACGCACAGCGCAGCCCGGTGCGATCTCCGCGATCGGGAACGGCGCCAGGTCCATCAGCGCCAGCTCATGATAGTCCGGCAGGAACCGCGCGTCGACGGTCAGCGCCCAAGTGCGCGCGTCCAGCAGCCGCACGCCGGAAAATGGCGCGCCGCCCTGATGCGCCTCATACCCTGCCATCCGCGACATCGCACCGTCCGGCCCCGCGATCGCCGCGAACGCGGGCGACGCCAGCAGCAGCGCCGAGAACACAAAATCCGATGCCGCGATCTCGCTGCCGTCGGTGTATTTCAGCCCGTCCACGAGCACTATCGTGTAGGTGTGGCTCCCGTCCGCGTTTTCCAAGATCTCGCAGCTTTGGACCACGGCCTGGTTCACCCTGCATTGGCCCTGGCCCGTCCAGTTCACCGTGCGCATCCCGTGGATCAGCGCCCGCACGTCCATGTCCGCCGTGTTCGTGCCCAACGCGTCCACAAAGAAATTGCCCATCAGCGGCGTTGTGGTGCCCACGCGCAGCAGCGCTATGTCCGACAAATCGGACGGTACGGCGTCGCCGCCCGCCGTCAGCGCGACCTCGGGCATCGCCTCATCCGTGATCTCCGAAATCGGCGCCTCGCCCAGCGCAAGCCCAGGCAGTACGAGCAACATCACCAGCAGGATAGCAAGTGCCCTTCGCATCGGTATTCTCCTCCTCGATTGGATTGCACAGCGGCGAGGGTGTTACCCCCGCCGCCATAACATCAATTATTCCAGGCAATCGCCCACGTTCACGCTGCCCGCGCCAGCCTGGAGCGGAACCCGCGCGCCGGGGATCGTCAGCAGTTCTTCCATACCCGCCGAGCCGCCATTCGCGGAGACCTGCTGCGGCACATAGTACATCCGAACCACATCATCGCCCGAGCCCACCGTCAGCGGCAACCCCGCCGACCGCTCTAGTTTATACCCGTCCATCGCCTTCCCAGGCACCTTGGTCACTTTCGTCCCCTCAGCCACGCCCGCAATCACTTCATCCAGCGAAGCGTCGTGCGCGCCGTCATAGTAGTACTCGACCTTGTAAGTGCTCAACTGCGCAGCCTCCCCTTCGCCGCCTTCAGTCGCGGAGTCGCCGATGTCTTGGGGTAGGGTGGTGTCAGGGGTGGTGGGGGTGACTGTACCGATGTCGTCAGTCGTGTCCGGCGGCGTCGTGGTCTCCGGCGGTGTCGTGGTCTCCGGCGGTGTCGTGGTCTCCGGCGGCGTCGTCGTCTCCGGCGGTGTCGTGGTCTCCGGCGGCGTCGTCGTCTCCGGCGGCGTCGTCGTCTCCGGCGGCGTCGTGGTCTCCGGCGGCGTCGTGGTCTCAGGTGGAGTCGTGGTCTCCGGCGGCGTCGTCGTCTCCGGCGGCGTCGTGGTCTCCGACGGCGTCGTGGTCTCCGGCGGTGTCGTGGTCTCCGGCGGTGTCGTCTCTGTCGGTTCCGTCGGTTCCGGTGTCGGCGTCGTCGTCTCTGTCGGTTCCGTCGGTTCCGGTGTCGGCGTCGCCGTCGGTTCCGGTGTCGCCGTCGGTGTCGGCGTCGCCGTCGGTGTCGGTGTCGGTGTCGGCGTCGGTGTCGGTGTCGGTGTCGGCGTCGGCGTCGGCGTCGGTGTCGGCGTCGGTGTCGGCGTCGGCGTCGGCGTCGGTGTCGGCGTCGGTGTCGGCGTCGGTGTCGGCGTCGGCGTCGGCGTCGGTGTCGGTGTCGGAGTCGGCGTCGGCGTCGGTGTCGGAGGCGGCGTCGGCGTCGGCGTCGGTGTCGGTGTCGGTGTCGGTGTCGGCGTCGTCTCAGGTGCGATTGGAACTTTTTCGAACTGCGCTGTATAGACCGCAGTGCCCGTTACGATATCCTGCAGCTTCGGACTCCAACCTGTGAAATTGTTCCCATTCGCCGATTCCATAGTCGGTGCGTCCGGCGTCGCATCTCCAATCGAGACGATGCTTTTTTGGATGACTTTGCCGTCGTCATATTGATAAGTGACCGTGCAAAATCCAACGCCGCCGTTCACAAGGATATAAACCGCGCTGCTCCCTGTGACCTTGCCTTTCTCTCCGGTCAGTTCTGTATCGTTCGCGCCATGAATCTTAATTTGCATGTCGCCGTTGTTGGCATTTTTTCTCGCCTCTTCGTAACTAACCGTAGAGTAAGGCCAAAACTGCTGCGAGTTCTTGGCATTGATGTCGATGCCGATATTCGCGCTTTCTTTTGACAATTGGTTCATGTTGAGGTTCTTGATCATCGTCTTGCTTTTCGACGGATCCTTGTTGACGTTCTCCTTGAGGTTGTACACGCCAAGTGTGACATACACCCCATCTAACAATACGCCAACATATGCATGCCCGCAGGGATAGAAATCAGTGTCAACTTCAAGACCTTCCAGGTCTTTATCCCATGTGATCTTATTCGATGGGCTAACGGCGCTTCCGCCGAAGGGAACACGTTGGGTTTCCAGTATGCCCCCATCTGAATTATAGAATGTCGCGATGACTTCAGTATCGACAACGAACGCAACTACGTTATCTCCTGCCAGCGCCGGCATCATCCCGATCAGCATCATCAGTGTCAGTACGATGGCTATGGTCCTCATTTTGGTTTTCCTTATCATGAATCTCACCCTCCTGGAGATGTGCTGCGCGGTGCGCTGCGTCTAGATTCAGTGCGACATCTTGGACATTATATCACGGATTCGTATCCATTAAAAGGGGGTCAATGGGCGGAGGACATGGCCTCCGCCCTCACTTTGCGTTATTCGGTCACCAGGCAGCGCCAGTTGCTGTCGGCATTGTCGCTGGTCACGACCACATAATGCTGGGCGGCGTTGGCGCCGGGGATGTTGGTCCAGGACTCGCCGGGGCGCTGCTGCTGCCACTGCACGTCCGCGCCGTCGGCCACATCGGCGATCAGGGTCACGGTGTCGCCCAGATGGATCGCGTCGCCATCAAAGGCGTAGCGGACCTCGGCGGTGGTGGTCTCGCGCTCAGTCATTTCCTCGATGAGCAGTTCGTCTTCGATATTCTCGTCCGTCTCCGGCGCGATCTGCGGCGGGGCGATCCACTCTTCTTCGTCTTCTTCGAAGAGGCTGTCGATCTCGGCGACCGGCACCACCGGGGCGACGACGGTGTCGATGACGCCGTCTTCATCCGAGTCTTCTTCGATGATGATCATGTCTGCGGGCATCACCGGCGCGATTGAGTCGATCTCTTCATCATTATCTTGGCTGTGATCGTCGGCCGCCGGCTGATACAGAGCGCCCATCTGGATATCTTCGATGATGACGATCATCTCGGCAGAGGCGGCGGCTGATGTCAGCAGCAGAATGGCGGTGGTCAGAATCGCGATCAGTTTGCATGTACGCTTCATCAGTCAGCTCATCCTTTCGGTTCGGTGTCGGTTGCTTGCTGTTTACATGCTTATTCTACCTGGGAAAGGTTACCAGAAAAGTTACGCCCAGTCCAAAAGCCAAAGAAGTTTTGTTAACATTTTTTAAGATTGGCCCGTTATCCGTGTTAAGCATCAAACAACTGGAAATGTTACAACACCTGGCCTGATTCCGTGTGCCTACGACACCCAATAGGAGAATCGAATGCAAAATGCCGGATCGCCTCGTGATATTCCTATATCGCTCGCATGTTCTGAGGTTGAATGCAATGATGGGTTGCAATCACTATTTCGTGCGTAACCGCACTAAGACTATATGCGTCTGCTTCATGGCCGAGAAAAGATACATGTTCCGTCTCAGCGGCTATCCCGCATGTAATTTCCAAAATGTTGTAGCATTGGCCTCGTCGCGTGTGTATATATCTACGCCGAATGAATGCGAATCCGTGCGGCGCGAGGGTAACCAAAGGCAAACACACAAAACGGACGGAGGGACGAGAACAATGAGAAGATGGATGGCCTCGTTGATGATTGCGGTACTGTTGGTGATGAGCTTTGCGCCGATGGCGCTGGCGGACGACACGGTGTATTACACCACGAAGAAGGTCAAGTTGCGCGAGGCCATGAGCACGGACTCCTATGCGCTGGTGACCATCCCTGAGGGCAAGAAGGTCATCTACCTCGACTCCATGCTCGGCTCGAAATGGGCGAACGTGAGCTGGAACGGCTACTATGGCTACATCCAATGGAAGAACCTGTCCGAGACCAAGAAAAAGCCGACGCCCACCGCAAAGCCCACGCCGAAGCCCACCGCGAAGCCGACGGCGAAGCCCACCACAAAGCCGACTGTGAAGCCGACGGTGAAGCCCACCAAAAAACCCGTGCCCACTGCCAAGCCCCAGCCCACCGAGAGCCTGAAGGACTTCAAGAAGGTGGACTATTTCGCCGCCGTGACGCTGAAAAGCGTCGACTCCGAGATGAACATGCGCTGGCAGCCCAACACCGACAGCGACGTCGTGGGCGTGTACAAGCACGGCGATGTGCTGCACGTGCTGATGGAGGGCAAGTCCTGGGCCCAGGTCATGGACCCGGCGACGAACCGCGTGGGTTATATGAAGCAGCAGTATCTGACTGTGACCGAGGAGCCCAAGCCCGACGAGGAAGAGCAGTTGGTCGGTGAAGACGTCGTCAGTCCCATGAACGAGATGGACGACCTGGGCACGCTGCTGGCCGCTGTGCCGGGCCTGACGCTGTATGACGCGCCGGAGGGCGCCTCGGATGTGACCTACAACTGGATCAACACCGATCCCATCATCGCCCAGATCGAGTTCAAGTTGAACGGCATTGAGTACTGCTACCGCGCCGCCAAGTGCGACACGGCAGAGGACCAGACCGCCATCGACGGCATCTACGCCGAGATGCACGAAGTGGCTGAGCGTGAGGATGTGCACCTGTGCTACGACGAGGAGGAGCAGTTCGCGGCCGTGCACTACTTCAGCGAGGCCGAAAAGGCCCAGTATAGCCTGGTCGCTCCGGTGCAGCCCGATGGCGGCGAGGGCATCATGGCCATCGCGTGGGAGATGCTCCCGGACTGATGACTTGCGAGCGGGAGAATTGAAATGGACACAAAGAAACACAAAAGCGGCGATGCGCTGAGCCTGGACCAGCTGAGTGAGGCCTCTGGCGGCGGCGACTGGGGTAGGCACTGCCCGAAATGCGGCACCGCCATGGACGCGAACATCGTCGACGCCTGTATGTACTGGCGCTGCCCGAGTTGCGGGGAGACGGAGCGGGAGTAAAAAAAGTAAAGTAGCGCAACGGCATCCCTCCAACACGGTCATCCGGAGCGCAGGGATGTACCTTCCACAAACTTTCCTGCTGTTTTTTTGAGTATGGTCCTTCGCTGCGCTCAGGATGACCGTGTTGGGGGTGATGCCGTCGCTTTGCTTTGCTTTACTCTGGCCTCGGCTCCACGAACAGCGTCTTCTGATGCGTGTAGATCACGTACCCGGGCTTCGCGCCGCTGGGCTTCTTCACGTACTTTTTCAACGTGTAGTCCACCGGCACCCGCGAACCGTCCCGGCCCTTACTGTAATGCGCCGCGATCCGGGCCGCCTGCAGCAGCGTGGCTTCGTCCACGTCCGCGCTGGCGATGATCACATGGGAGCCGGGCATGTCCTTGGCGTGCAGCCAGGTCTCGTTCCCCTGGGCGTCGCCGGTCAGCCTGTCGTTCTGCAGGTTGTTCTTGCCCACCAGGATGTGCAGGCCCGATTCGCTCACGAAGTGCAGCGGCTGGCTGGGCGGCAGTGCCTTCAACTGGCGGCGGTTGTGGTTGGCGCGGACATAGCCCTCTTTTTCCAGCTCCAGCCGGATTTCGTTCAGCTCCGACTCCTGGGCGCACTTTTCCAGGTTGTGCAGCTGGCCCTCCAGATAGCTCAGCTCTTCCTCCGTCTTTTCCTTCTGCTCCGCCGCCAGGCGCTGGGCGTTTCTCGCCTTTTGGTACAGCTTGAAGTAGCGCTGCGCGTTCTGCTGCGGGCTCAGCTTCTCGTCCAGCTTCACGGCGGTCTCGGCCATGTCCTCGGCGTAATAATTCGGCAGCGACACCTGCTTCATGCCCTTCTGGATCTTGTGCTGGCTGGCGGTGATCAGCTCGCCCAGCACGCGGTATTCGTCCATCCGGCCCGCGTCTGTCAGCGCGTCAATCTGCAGCGCCCGCTTTTTTTCACATCGCTCGATGTTGTTTTTCAGCACCCGGTGCAGCGACGACGACTTCTGGGCGATCCGGTCCGTGCGATCGCGGGTTTCATAGAATGCGTCCATGGCAGCTGACAGCGACGGATACCGCTCCCGGCGCAGCGCCGCTCTGCAGCGGTACGGGAATGCCGCGAAGTCCAGCGGATTGCCGTCGTCCGCCAGCAGGATCGACGCCTCCGCCTCCCCCTGTATTGCCCTCAGCGCAGCCGCCACGGCGCGGGCCACCTCCCGCGGGTCGCAGGCGTCCATGTGGGCGTCCTCGTCCCCGGCGGCGCGGCAGGCCAGCTCTCGCGCGCTCTGCGCGCTGAGGCCCGTGAGGCAGCCCGCCAGCGCCTTCTGCAGCGGGCCGGACGCCGCGCTCAGACGTGCGGACAATTCGGACTCGTCCACGGCGTCGAACGGAATCCTGTCCTGGCCCGGCGGGCGCATGTAGGGCAGCCCCGGCAGCACCTCGCGCACCCGCGAGATGTCGTCGGTGACGTGCCGCGCGCTGTCGATGATCCGGCCATCCGACCGGAGCAGCATGATGTTGCTGTGCTTGCCCATCAGCTCGATCACCAGCGTGCGCGTGGTGCGGTCGCCCAGCTCGTCCTTGGCGTCGATGTCGATCTCCAGGATGCGGTCGCCGCCGATTTGGCGCACGGATGTGACCCGTCCGCCGGTGAGGTGTTTTCTCAGCAGCATGCAGAACATGGGCGGCTCCAGCGGGTTGGGCTTTTTATGGGCTGTCAAATGCGCCCGCGCGTGGTTGGCGCTGGCCGACAGCAGCAGTTGATGGTTGGTGTTGTTGTTGCGGATTGCGAGGATCAGCTCGTCGCGCTCCGGCTGGTTTACTTTGTCGACGCGTCCGCCCAGCAGCGCGTCTGAGAGCTCCCGCGCGATGAATCCCAGCGTCAGTCCGTCCATGGGCATCGGTTTGTCCTCCAGATGTGGATTGCCGTCCCTCTATTATAGCGCAGCGCGGCGGCTGGGGCAAGGGGGAACGCTCAGAGGGCCACAGCATGCCCATGAATGATGATGGCGTTTGCGTGGTTGCGATATGCATCCGTACCCCTCGAAGGTTCAAGGTGGACGGCCTGTCATACCCTCACATAACCCAGAATAGACTTGCACTGGGCTGATGGAAACATGCGTGAGGAGGGTTTCGTGAATGAAGTTCGACGGGAAACAAAACAGGTTGTTCTTGCTCACAGCCGCGCTGTTGGTGGTGGCCATCGCGCTGTGCGGCGCGTTCAGCCTGTGGCAAAGGCCCGCGTCGCAGACTCAGGGCGGCGCGACGGCAACGCCAGTGCCCGAGGTCGCGGAGGCGCCCATTGCGGACCCCTCCACAGACAGCGGGGCGGAGACCAGCGGCAGCGCGGTGCTGCCCAGCACCAAGACCGTAAAAACCACCGTCTACTACCAGGACAACTACGGCTATCTCGTGCCCGTCTCGCGCTCCGTGCCCGAGGCCCAGGGCATCGCCAAGGCCACATTGGCGCTGATGGTCTCCAGCGCCTACAACGACATGGAGGCCGCCCGGTTGGGTCTGCGCACAATGCTGCCCGAGGGCACCACCATGGACCTGGACATCACGCCGGAGGGCGCGGCGCGGATCGACCTGTCCAAAGAAGTGCTGAAAATGGACGGCGCGGAGGCCGAAGGAGCGATGGTCAGCGCCGTGGTGCAGACGCTGACGGAGTTCCCGTCGGTGAAGACCGTGCGGTTCCTGATCGACCACCAGGAGCGCGACAAGCTGCCGAGCGGCACCGACATCTCCGGTGAGTTCTCGCGCGGCGCGCTGAACCTGGAGTCCGGCAACACCGCCCTGGCGCCGGGCGAGGCCAAGACTGTGCAGCTCTACTTCCCCGGCGAGTCCTCCAGCCTGATCGTGCCCGTGACCCGCACGGTCTATGGCGCGGACGACATCCACACCGCCGTGCTGGAGTTGGCCAAGGGCCCCAGCGCCCAGAGTCCGCTGGACAGCGCGCTGCCCGCCGGCTGCGGCCTGATCGGCGTGACCGTGAAGGACGGCATCGCCACCATCAACTTTACCCGCGAGTTCATCCAGATCGCCGAGGAGTCCGACGGCGGCCGCGCCGCGCTAAAGGCGCTGGTGCTGACCTGCACCCGGTTCCAGGACGTGAACTCCGTCCAGATCCAGGTCGAGGGCGAGCCCTACGACCCCGGCGCGAGCACGCTGGCCGTGCCCACCTTCATCAACGACGCCAGCTCCATGGCCGAGGAATACATCCGCACCCAATCCGCCATGCTGATCGACACCGGCGACGCGGTGAACTGAGCAATTCACAATTGACAGGTAGCACACGCAATGCTATAGTATTCGGGACGGGTGGCGCACAGCGCTGACCCGTCCCTTCTCATAGACAATCAATTGTGCGTTGTGCATTGTGAATTACACTTTCCGGAGGTGTCCCCCCTATGCGCCTGAGCGACCGTCAACCCACCGAACTCCGCCCCGTCTGCATCACCCCACACTTCACCGAGATGGCCGCCGGGTCCGTGCTGATCGAGTGCGGCAAGACGCGAGTGATCTGCACCGCCTCCGTCGACGAGTCCGTGCCCCCTTTCCTGCGCGGCAAGGGCAAGGGCTGGGTCACCGCGGAATACGCCATGCTGCCCGGCGCGACGCCCCAGCGCAAGGCCCGCGACGGCGTGAAAAAGGATGGCAGGTCCGTGGAGATTCAGCGCCTGATCGGCCGCGCCGCTCGGGCCTGTGTGGACCTGGGCATACTCGGCGAGCGCACCGTCACCCTCGACTGCGATGTGATCCAGGCCGACGGCGGCACCCGTACAGCGGCGATCACTGGCGCATTCTGCGCGTTATGTCTCGCGGTGGACAAGCTGATCCAAGACGGAAAACTGCTGGATTCCCCCGTCACCGGCCAGCTCGCCGCCGTGTCCGTGGGCGTGGTGGACGGGCTGCCGCTGCTGGACCTGGACTATGTGGAGGACAGCCGCGCCGACGTGGACATGAATCTGGTCATGGTGCGCGGGCGCAACGGAGGCATGCGCCTGGTGGAGGTGCAGGGCACCGGCGAGGGCGCGACATTCTCCAGGGACGAGCTGAACCGGCTGATCGACCTGGGCGAGGCGGGCATCGCCACGCTCATGGACGCGCAGCGCGCGGCGCTGGACGGCGCGGCGGGCGTCATCTGCCGAAAGCCCAAGCTCGTGCTCGCCACCGGCAACTTCGGCAAGCTCAAGGAGATGAAACAACTGCTGGGCGACCAGTTTGACGTGGTAACCATGAAAGATCTCGGCATCGACATCGACGTGGAGGAGACCGGCGAAACCTTTGAGCAAAATGCGCTGATCAAGGCCGAGGCACTGATGAACCTGACCCACACCGCCACCATCGCCGACGACAGCGGCCTGGAGGTGGACGCGCTGGGCGGCAGGCCGGGCGTGTACTCCGCCAGGTACTGCGGCGTGCACGGCGACGACCGGGCGAACAACGAGCTGCTGCTCAAGGAGCTTTCGGACATCCCGGACCCGAGGACCGCGCGCTTTGTGAGCGCCGTGGCGCTGATGCGGCCCGGAAAACCGCCCCTGGTGACCCGGGGCGCCTGTGAGGGCCGGATCATCCGCGAGCTTCGGGGCGAGCGCGGCTTCGGCTACGATCCGCTGTTCCTGTCGGACGACCTGGGCGTGACCTTCGGCGAGGCGAGTCTTCAAGAAAAGTCCCAGATCTCCCACCGCGCCAGGGCCATCGCAAAGCTCAAACTGCTTTTGGAGGCTGAGGTTCTATGACGCGCATCGGCGTGGTGTCGGACAGCCACATGATGCCCGAGACTTGGCTGCAGCGGGCGGCGGACCAACTCAAAGCGCGAAAGGTGTCCCGCGTGGTGCACCTGGGCGACGGCTTGGCAGACTGGGACCGGCTGCAGGCACTGCTGGACCTGCCCATGACCATCGTCGCTGGCAACTGCGACGGCGTGCAAGACGTGGCCCAGGAATCGATGATCACCGTGGAAGGCGCGAAGATCCTGCTCTGCCACGGGCATCGCCTGGCCGTCAAGCACGGTTTGATCCGGCTGAAACTCCGCGCGGAGGAGCTGGCGTGCCGCGCCGCGCTGTACGGCCACACTCACGTGCAGGCGGCGGAGTGGGACGGGGGCCTGCTGCTGCTGAATCCGGGCGCGCTGCGCGAGGGCCGGTTCGCCGTGTTGTCCGTGGACGACGGCGCATTGGGCTATGAGTTCGGATGACTCACCGAGCGCGAGTGCGGGCTTCCACGCCCGCCCGCACCCGCGACCACCCCTCCCGAACAAAGTTTCTGTAAACCCCTAGACAACCGCCGCGCACTCTGGTATAATTTCATTCTGTCAGCGGGTGTTCACCCCGACTGCCCATGGTCTGCGCCCGTAGCTCAGTCGGATAGAGCAACGGCCTTCTAAGCCGTGGGTCAGGGGTTCGAATCCCTTCGGGCGCGCCAGTTGTGGTGGGTGTAGTTCAGCGGTTAGAGCGCCAGGTTGTGGCCCTGGAAATCGTGGGTTCAAATCCCATCACTCACCCCAAAGCCATCAAACGCGTGGTTGATACACGCGTTTTCTTATATCAACGTTGGGGCATAGCCAAGCGGTAAGGCACGGGACTTTGACTCCCGCATTCGCAGGTTCGATCCCTGCTGCCCCAGCCAGAATGAAATGAAAGATCCTTGAATTTCAAGGATCTTTCGTGTCTTATCACCAAACGTCGGGAGGTTTCGCCATGCATCCGATTGCGAACGTTCAGATGGACCTGATGTTCATCATACTGCTGATCCTGATTCTGCTTCATGCGAACAAGTCCAAATATGTGCCGGATCGCCTGGAGTTGAGGCTGTACAACCTGCATCTATTGGCGATCATGCTGGCGGTGGTCTTGGAGGCCGTATCGTGGCTGATCGAGGGGAACGCGCGCCCTGGATTGGACGGGCTCAAATATGTGATCGACCTGGTAGGCTTCCTCACGGACCCGCTGCCTGCGCTCACGTGGATGCTGTATGTGCACCGAAGGACGGGCGGGTCCTTTCAGGTCTCTCTGCGCCTCAAGCTGTTCTTTTTCGTGCCCTTGGCGGTCAACACGGCGCTGTGTCTGACGAACCATTGGACCCATTGGTATTTTATCGAGGACACCGCATGGAATTATCAGCGTGGCATCGGATACATTTCGATCTATGTGTTCATTTTCTATTACGTGGCGTGGGCGGCGGTGCTGGCGGTTCGCGCGGTCAGGCGGCCCGAGCTGTCCCCGGTAGACGGGCGAAACATCCGGCTGATGATCATCTATCCGCTGGCGCCTCTGCTCGGCAGCGTGTTTCAGATCCTGATTCCGGGCATCTCGACGGTGACGATGGGCGTCATGATCGCCGTCTGCATCTGTTACATCTATGAGACGCTGTATCGGCTGGAGCGGATGCACAAGCTGGAAATGGAGCTGGACCAGAGCCGCGTGGCGATCATGATGTCGCAGATCAAGCCGCACTTTCTGTACAACGCGCTGGTCGCCATACAGGAGCTGTGCCATACCGACGCGGAGCTGGCGGCGGAGGCGGTGGGCGAGTTCGCGGTGTATCTGCGCGGCAACCTGGACTCCATATCGGAGACGAAGCGGATTCCATTCTCGAAGGAACTGCAGCATGTGGAGAACTATCTGTCGCTGGAAAAGAAGCGGTTCGAGGAGCGGCTGAACGTCGCGTACGAGCTTCACGAAACGGAGTTCAGCTTGCCCGCCATGACGCTGCAGCCGATCGTGGAGAACGCGGTGCGTCACGGCGTGACCAAGAAAACCGAAGGCGGCACCATCCTGATCAGGACGGAGCGCACGGACGGCGCTATACTGATCACGATCTCAGATGATGGGGTCGGCGCGGATTTTTCAAAGCCCAACCGGGACGACCGTACCCACATCGGCATCGATAACGTCCGGAGCCGCCTGGAGTCCCTGTGCGGCGGCACGCTTCGCATCGACAGCGCGCCCGGCGTCGGCACGGTGGTGCTGATGACGATCCCGACGCCGGAATCTGCCGTACATTTGCCGTAACTTTGCGGCTATAATGGACCCATCCGAGGCGGAAGGCGGCGGATTTCATGAACATACTCGTGGTCGATGACGAGCGGCCCGCACTGCGGGCCATGGAGCGCGTACTGGTCAAGGCGGTGCCCGACGCGGCGCTGTACTGCTTCACGGATCCGGACCAGGCGCTGGACTGCGCGAGGCAGCGGCGGGTGGACATCGCGTTTTTAGACATCGAGATGCCGAAGACCAACGGCCTGGCGCTGGCGAAGGCGCTCAAGGAGATTCAACCCAAGCTCAACATCATCTTTGTGACGGGCTATTCGGAGCATGCGGGCCAGGCGTTCGCGCTGCGCGCCAGCGGTTATCTGATGAAGCCGATCACGCTGGACGCGGCGATGACAGAGCTTGCCAACCTGCGCCATCCCGTCGACCCGAAGTCCGAATCAAAACTTTACGTGCAATGCTTTGGTTTTTTTGAGGTCTATGTGGAGGGCAAGCCGCTCCATTTTGAGCGCTCGAAGGCCAAGGAGCTGTTCGCGTTTCTGGTGGATCGGCAGGGCGCGTCGGTCACCACCGCCGAAATCGCCGCGGCGCTGTGGGAGGACCAAACCTACACCCGCTCCCTGCGCAACAACATCACAAAGGTCATCTCCTGCATGCTGGCCACGTTCCGAGGCGCGGGCCTGGACGGCGTGTTCGTCAAGCAGTGGAACGGCCTCGCCGTGGACACGCGGATGCTTGCCTGCGACTATTATGAGCTGCTCAAGGGCGACGCGGGCGCGTTCAACCGCTACGCGGGCGAGTACATGAGCAACTATTCCTGGGCCGAGTTCACCGCAGGCGCGCTGTCGCCGTAAACAACCCGGTCGCGCCCGCAGCAAACCCCGTCATCCTGAGCGCAGCGAAGGACCTTCCTCAAACTTTTTCAGTTTGAAGTTTGAGGAAGGTCCTTCGCTACCGCTCAGGATGACGGCGTAGAAGGCCTGTACGCACCGCCAACTTCGTTCATGCGCGAGCCATGCCGACACCCCGCATCCCCGTTACCCCCATCCCCCTCCGCCGTCATCCTGAGCACAGCGAAGGAC
>JAVBUD010000059.1:0-6863 GCA_031555755.1 Eubacteriales bacterium
CCCCCCGCTTTTGTGTTTGCTCCTCTTATTTTATTTTTTACTAACACCCTGTTTTTTTTTTTTTTTGTTTGTGTTGGGGCTTTCCGGCCCGCGGCGGGGGGTAAGGTTAACGGAGAGGGGGCGGACGTCGGAACAAAACCAAAACGGGGCTGACGGATGTCAACCCCATTTCTACTCGGTGCGCTACGAGGCAACCGCCTCGTCGTCTTCGGGTTCGGTGATGGTCGCGGCCTGGTCCGCTGTGGTCTCGCTCGCCTTGGGCGGTTCGGTCTCGCCGGGGACCAGGGTCTGGGTGGCTTCCTTGGCGGCCTTTTTGTCGGCCTGATACTGTTTGTAGGTCAGCGCGCCGTCGCCCATGATGTGGTCCCAGGTCTCATCGTCGATGATGCCGTCCACGCGGGACATGCCGGCGCCCTCCTGATAGTGCTTGACGCACAGCTGGGTGTTCGGTCCGAAGTCGGAGTCAATGGTGCCGTTAAACCAGCCCAGTTTTTTCAGCCGCTGCTGCAGTTTCTTCACGCTGGGGCTGTTGTTTGTACCTGGCTTGAGCAGCTTCGGCTTGGGCGCGGCGGTGGGCTCCACGACGGGCTCAGGCGTGGCCACGGCGGCCTCGGCGTCGGCGATGATGCCCTGCAGCTCCGTGGCAGTCTTGGCCTCCTGGATGCGGACGATGGCGTTGTTGACCTCATCCCACTTTTCCTGGGCGTCCGCCTTCAGCTTTTCGGCGGTAGAGCTGTTGCTGTTCAGCACGGCGATGCCCTCGTAGCCGGCTGCGGTGTCGATGGCAGTCTGGATCTTGTCCAGCGAATCCACGAACAGCTTGTCGTTGGTCATGGGTTTTTCGGGCAGCAGCTTCGCGATGTCCTCGTGGGCTGCGGTCAGCTTGGCGGTCATGTCCGCGGTGGTCGGATCGGCCTGCAGGCTCTTGACCAGCTCACTGCGGAACGCCGTGTCGGCCTTGGCCTTGATCAGCTCGATGCCCTGCTGGTACAGGTTGTAGCTCACGCCCTCCAGCTTCGACGACTGGGCGAAGGTCTGCAGCAGCGCCCAGGCGGCCACGCACAGGATGATCGCGATGCACAGCACGATGGCCAGCGGCTTCAGCCAGGACGGCACGCCGCGCCGGACCGCGATGGTGCCGTCGGGGTTGATGGCCAGTGCGGCGTCGTTTTCGCCGCCCTCTTTGATCACGCCCAGCGGGTCGGACCCGGCGTCGATGGCGGCTGCGTCGGCCACGGCGCCCACCAATTCGCCACCCTCGGCGGCGGGCTCACCCTGGCCGAACAGGCCCTTGAGGCTCCGCTTCTGGGGCTTGGCGCCGCCGGTGGTCATGCGCTCCATGTACTGCTGCACTTCGGGGCTGATGCCGGTCTTCTTGATCGGGCGCAGCGGCGCGATCTGGATGTCGTCGTCGGGGTCCTCCTCGGGATCGACTTCGCGCACGGGCAGCGTGGCGCGCCTGTGGATGACCGGCTCGGTGCTGCGCTTCTCACGGCCTGCGCGCTCGGCGCGGGTCATGGGCTTTTCGCCGCCCTCTTCCCCGTCGATCTGACGCTCATCCTGCTGGTAGAGCGCCTCCACGTCCAGCTCGCCCGAGGGCGCGGCATGGGCTGCCGGTTCCTCGCCCGCTGCATTGTCGGGCTTGGCCGATTCGGCATCGTCCGTGAGGATGGGCCGGTAGGTGGTGCGGGAATAGACGTCGCCGCCGTCCGCGCCCTCGCCGCCCTCGTCCTCGGCGGTGGTGTATGTGGTGCGCGTGTAGGGCACCTGGTTGCGCGCCGCCTCCACGGATTCGCCGGACACGAACCGAGACTGGGCCGCCGTGTAGCCGTTCCCTTCGAACCGGCTATCGCCCACGACCGCACCGCAGGACGGACAGCTCACATCGTCGGGCTTGATCGTCTTGCCACATTTGCTGCAAAACATAAGTGCGTTCCTCCCAACCGGTTGACCGGCACAAAAATAGGTAAAACAATTCTGTCACACTATTGTAACACATTGAGCGCGCGGCGTCAAGTCCCCAACCGCTCCACTACCCTGCCGGGTTCGCCGGAATGATGTCAGATACCTCATCCGTCTGCACATCGTCCGCCTCGATGGGTGCGGTCGGCGCGGGCGTGGGGGTGGCCGCCACCGTCTGGTTCATCTGCGGCAGGCCGGCATAGTCCACCGGCACATTCTGTTGCTCGCCGTACAGCTTCGGCTGGCGGCTGAGCAAAAACAGCGTCAGCATCAGCGTCATGCTGAGCAGCGCGATGATCGAGATGATCAACTTGCCCCTGAGCGGGTTGCGCGCCGTGGTCCAAAGCAGGATCAGGCCCACGGGCGGCAACAGCACGCACAGCGCCACGGTGATCCACATGCGCGTGGACGGCGTCTGGCGGGTGGGCGGCTGAAAATTGGGTGTCACACCGGTAGCTCTCATAAATCGAATCCACTCCACTTTCGTATATGGTTCAGTATAACTAAATGACGGCCATAATGCAACCGTGGTTCCCCAAATCACCGGAAATTGTCATATCAAGGCCGCATTATACGTAAAATTTGCGGTTTTCCGTGGATCATCCTGCGGGTCGCGGTTCACAGGGCGCGTCGGGTGTGTTATACTATTCGGTATCTGATCCGCAAGGGAGGAGACGCGCATGGCCGAGCCGATGATCCGCATCGAAAATCTGTCCAAGGTCTACGGCACCGGCGAAGGCGCGGTCACCGCGCTGACGGGGGTCAATCTGAACATCAACAAGGGCGAGATCCATGGCATCATCGGCATGTCTGGCGCCGGAAAATCCACCCTGATCCGCTGCATGAACCGGCTGGACACGCCCACCGAAGGCCGCATCCTGATCGACGGTCAGGACGTGCTGGGCCTCACAGGCCGTGAGCTGCGCGCCCTGCGCAAGCGCGTCAGCATGATCTTTCAGCAGTTCAACCTGCTGATGCAGAAGACGGTCTCCAAGAACGTGCGCTATCCGCTGGAGATCAGCGGCGTCAAGGGCGCGAAGGCGGACGCGCGGGTCAAAGAGTTGCTGGGCATCGTGGGACTGGAGGCGAAGGCGAAGGCCTATCCAAGCCAGCTCAGCGGCGGGCAGAAGCAGCGCGTGGCCATTGCCCGTGCGCTGGCGACGAACCCCGAAGTGCTGCTGTGCGACGAGGCGACGAGCGCGCTGGACCCCATGACCACGCAGTCGATCCTGGCGCTGCTCCAGAAAATCAACAGGGCGATGGGCATCACCATCGTGATCATCACCCACGAGATGGCCGTCATCCGCCAGATCTGCGACCGCGTCACCATCATCGACGACGGCGAGATCGTGGAGGAGGGCACCGTGGACGACGTATTCACCCACACCAAGAGCGCCGCGGGCCGCCGCCTGTTCGGCATCGTGGGTGAGCGCCAGGGCGACGAGATCGACAACGCCATCCGTATCGTGTTCGACGGCGAGGAGCGCAATGAGCCGCTGATCTCGACGTTCATCTTAAAGAGCGGCATCGAGGTCAACATCCTCTCCGCCGACATGAACTCCATCGGCGGCAAGCGCTACGGCCAGATGGTGCTGAAGATGCCCGATGCCCACGCCGACCGGGACAGGCTGATCTCCGGCCTGCGCGAGATGGGCTTGACGGTGGAGGAGGTGCATCTGAAGTGACGATGGACAAGATCTGGCTGCTCGTCCAGCAGGGCACCCTCGACACGCTGTACATGACCATCCCCTCGGCGCTGTTTTCCTACATCCTCGGGCTGCCGCTGGGCATTTTGCTGGTCATCACCCAGAAGGGCCACATCAAGTCCAGCCCCACGTTCAACGCGGTGCTGGGCTCGGCGGTGAATTTTCTCAGGTCCATCCCGTTCATCATCCTGCTGGTGATGCTGTTCCCGGTGACCCGCGCCGTCATGGGCAGCGCCATCGGCACCCGGTCCATCATCTTCCCACTGGTGGTGAGCGCGTTCCCCTATGTGGCGCGGATGGTGGAAAACTCGCTCAACGAGGTGGACCAGGGCCTCATTGAAGCCGCCCAGTCCATGGGCTCCACCACGATGGAGATCATCCTGAAAGTGCTGATCCCCGAGGCGCTGCCGTCCCTGGTGAACGGCGCGGCGATCTGCGTCACCACGATCCTCGCCTACACCGCCATGGCCGGCGCGGCGGGCGGCGACGGCCTGGGCAAGATCGCCATCACCTACGGCCTGAACCGCCGGGAATACGGCGTCATGTACGCCGCGTCCATCGCGCTGGTGGTGCTGGTGCAGGTCATCCAGATGATCGGCAGCTGGCTCACCAAGGCGCTGGATCACAGGCGCAGATGATAGGCAATTAACAATTAACAATTTACAATGAACAATTGAACGCGCAGCTCATCGGACAATTAATTGTTCATTGTTCATTGTCCCACATCCCCTTCGTCCGTCTCAGCTCCGCGCCTACGCTTCATCCGCCACAAAGCGCGCCGCTGACCTTATATCACGTGCCACAGGCACCATAAAAGGAGGAAACCCCATGAAGAAGCTGTTGTCCCTGGTCCTGGCCCTGTCCCTGATCCTCGCGGTTGCCGCCCCGGCCTGTGCCGAAGCGCAGACCATCAAGATCGGCGCGACTCCCTCGCCCCACGCGGAGATCCTGGAGTTCATCAAGGAAGACATGGCCGCGCTGGGCTATAACCTCGATATCGTGATCTTCACCGAGTATCCGCTGCCCAACCCGGCGCTGGACGCGGGCGAGATCGACGCCAACTACTTCCAGCACATCCCCTACCTGAACGCCTACAACGTGACGGTGCCGGAGGACAAGCAACTGGTGGCGGCCATCGGCGTGCACTACGAGCCCTACGCCATCTATCCCGGCAAGACCAAGTCCCTGGAAGAACTGCAGGACGGCGCGGTCATCACCGTGACCAACGACCCCTCCAACGAGACCCGCGCGCTGCTGCTGCTGCAGGAGGCCGGCCTGATCACACTGCCCGAGGGCGCCACGGTGGATTCGTCCCTGACCGCCATGGACGTCACCAACCCCCGCAATTTTGACATCCGCGAGATCGACGCCAGCCAGCTGCCCTCAACGCTCGAGGACGTGGACATCGCGGTCATCAACGGCAACTTCGCGCTGGACGCGGGGCTCAGCCCGGCCAAGGACGGCATCTACATGGAGGCCGCCGACGGCGAGTCCGGCAAGATCTACACCAACTACGTGGTCGTGCGCCCCGGCGACGCGGACGCGCAGTGGGTCAAGGACCTGCAGAGCGTGCTGTGCTCCGAGAAGGTCAAGAACTTCATCCTGGAAAAGGAAGACTACAAGGGCGGCGTGATTCCGGCGTTCACCGTGGAATAAACAGTCCAGCGGCGGCGCTAGCCCTACCGTCATCCTGAGCGCAGCGACGGACCTTCCTCAAACTCTTTTCCAATCCAGTTTGAGGAAGGTCCTTCGCTGCGCTCAGGATGACGGTAGGAAGTGCGGCATCGTGTTTTTCAGGTTCATAATCGTGTCTTTTTTCGGGCATCCTATGCGCACTATCCACGCATAAGGAGTGAGCCGCGCATGATGAATCCCTTCGAACAGAAGCCCATGCCCATGGAAAAGCTGCTGATGAACTGGAACACGCTCTACCCCACGCCCTACGACAAGATGACCGCGGACCCATACACCAAGATCCGCATCATCCTGATGAACGGCATCGAGGTGGAGGCCACGATGTTCTCCCACCAGTTCCACCGCCATTGCCCGGACAACAATCTGCGCCGGGAGCTTGCCCTCATGCGCCGCATGGAGCAGCAACAGCAAAAACACGTCAACTGGCTGAAACCCCTGGATGAGACCCAATTGGAGACCACCATCGGCTTCGAGCATATCGCCGTGGACCTCACCGCCTGGATGGCCCAGAACGAGCCGGACCAAAGCGTGAAGGCCCAGCTGGACTTCGCGCTGCTGGAGGACTTTGACCACCTGGACCGCTACGCAAACCTGCTGGACATGGACTACAACATCCCGTCCCACACGCTCACCAAGAGTTATGTGGACATCACCCCCGGCCGCCCGACCATCGCCGAGCACCGCAACCCCGCCGACGCACCGCGCACGCCCGTGGACTTCAAGAAGGCCCACATCCAGACCAAGTTGAACACCATGATCATCACGGCGGGCGAGCAACAGACCATGAACTTCTACATGAACATCGGCAACACATATGGAAGTGACCTGGGCCGCAAGCTGTACCAGGAGATCGCCATGATCGAGGAGCAGCACGTCTCCGAGTACGGCTCGCTGATCGACCCGAACCTGACCTGGCTGGAGAGCCTGCTGCTGCACGAGTACATGGAGTGCTATCTGTATTATTCGTTCTACGAGGATGAGCTGGACCTAAGCATCAAGGGCGTGTGGGAGCTGCACCTGCAGCAGGAGCTGGCTCACCTGCACAAGGCCGCCGAGTTGCTGCAGGCCCACGAGGGCAAGGACTGGCGCGCGCTGGTGCCGGGCACGTTCCCAAAGCTGCTGCAGTTCCACGACACGCGGGACTATGTGCGAAAAGTGCTGGCAGAGCAGGTGGAGCTGACCGCCGACAAAGAAAAGATGGTCAGCGTGCACGACCTCGCACCGGATCACGGGTTCTTCCGCTATCAGGAGCAGGTCGGCTGCAACGATGTGGACAGCGTGGCGAGCCACGCGGTGATCTGCGCCCACAAACAGGCGAAGGGGCTGGATTATCGGGACGAGGCCAAGCCCTGCCCGGTGGCCGCGCTGGCGGACCGGACGAAGGACGACACACAGATCGGCAGGACGAAGTGACGATGTAAGAATCCCTCCTCTGTCTCCCTTCCTTCCCCGTCATCCCTTCCCACGCCGTCATCCTGAGCGCAGCGAAGGACCTTCTTC
>JAVBUD010000014.1:0-23323 GCA_031555755.1 Eubacteriales bacterium
CCACAGAGGGCGTTCCCTACAGGCTGCAATCGCGGCAGTGTGCTGCGAAAACGCTGTAGGGAACGGCCCCAGTGCCGTTCCGCCCCCGCCGTGAGGCGACGCCCACTCCTACTATCTTACTTGAAATACAGCTTGTCCATACTCTCGAACGTGTAGATCGGCACCAGCCTCGCCTCTTCCACGCCGCCCACATCCGCGCTGACGCCCAGGATGCGCTTGTTGGTGACGATGGAATACTGAACGGCCAGGTCCGCCAGCCGCTGCTGGGCCTGCACGTAGATCTGCTCGCGCTTCACCGGGTCGGTCTCAATCGCGCCGGTGCGGAACAGCTCGTCCAGGTCCGGATCGGACAGGCGGCTGTAGTTGGACGCGTTGCCGGTGGTGTACAGGCAGGCGTAGATGGACGGGTCGATGCCCATGATGTAGCCGCTGCAGTACATGTCATAGCTGGTGTCGCCGGGGGTCTCCAGCTTGTTCTGCAGGGTCTGGCCCTCGATGGCCTGGATCTCCACGTCGATGCCGATCTGCTTGAGCTGCTGCTGCATAACCATGCACTGGATCTCCTGGACAGCCTGGCCCACGGAATACATGATCCTGAGGGTCTTGGTCGGGTTTTCGACCTTGGCCAGGCACTCCTTGGCCTTGTCCAGGTCGGTCTGATAGGACTCAATGTCCTTGGTGTAGTACTTCGCCGCGTAGGGCAGGAACGAGTCGGCGTTCACATAATACTCATCGCTCAGGTACGCCGCGGTGTTCAGCTCGTCGCGGTTCATGGCGTACATCACGGCCTTGCGGAAGTTCACATCCTGCACGGCGGGGCTGTCCATGTTGAACGTCATATAGCCCACGCGGTCCTCGGGATAGGCGATCAGCTCCACCGGCGCGCCTTCAAAGTCGGCCGCCGCGTCATTGGCGATGACCAGCGCGTTGATCTCGCCCTTTTTCAGCGCCATGCCGGCAGTGTTGGCGTCGGTGGTGACCTGGAAAACGATGGTGCCGATCTTCGGGGCGCCGCCGAAATAGTTCGGGTTCGCCGAGAAGGACATGAACTGGCCCGCCGAATACTCCTTCAGGGTGTAGGGGCCGGTCCCGACGGGGGTGGCGTTCTTGGGGTTGTTGTCCAGCTTCTCGTCGCCCTCGTAGATGTGCTTGGGCATGATGAATTTTTCGCCGCCGACCATCTCGCGGATGGCGGGCACGGAGAACGGCGTGGTGAACTTGACGGTGTAGTCGTCGACCTTCTCAACGACGGTTTTCTGGCCGTCGTACACCAGCCCGTCGTGGCCGTTGGCATAGTCGAACTCCATGATCTTCTCGGAGGTGAACACCACGTCGTCAGCGGTAAACGGCTCGCCGTCGGACCACTTCACGTCCTTGCGCAGATGGGCGACCATCTCGTTGCACGCCTCGTTCACGTCGATGGACTCCGCCAGCAGCATCGTCATGTCGTCGTCGCCGTAGTAGTTGTACAGCGGGCTGTACAGCATGCGCTCGGCCATCAGGTCAAACCGGCCGGAGGTGGAGATCGTGTTGATGTCGTTGCCCGGGTCGCCGGTGATGGCATAGATAAACGTGTCGTCTTCCTTGGTGGCCGAGGCCATCATCGGGAATGCGGCGATGGCGCAGAGCAGGGCCAGCGCCAGTGCCAATGTCCGGTAGGTGCGTTTCTTCATGTAAGAAAACCTCCATTGCGAATGAAATATACCATCATGGATACGACATTATATAGCATTTTGACACGCAATGCAACAACATTCCTGTTGATGGGACGTTAAATGGGGCAGGGAATCTTTACATGCCGAAACCCCATCATCTTTCCCTGAACTGCCGCGAAAAAATGTCATGTCCGAAAACGGCCAGATTCGCTCCGGTGGTGTGGTATAATGTCTCCATCAGGAAGGGGAAGGTGATCGCATGCTGAATAGGGACAGCGGCCTTTACGCCGCGTTCGTCGCAAAGGACGCGCGGTTTGACGGGCGGTTCTTTGTGGGCATCTCCTCCACGGGCATCTACTGCCGCCCGGTCTGCCGCGCGAAGCAGCCCAAGAAAGAAAACTGCACGTTCTATCAGACGGCCGCGGAGGCAGAGCAGGCCGGGTACCGCCCTTGCCTGTTGTGTAGGCCGGAACAGGCGCCTGGTACGTCCCGCACGGACGCCAGCGCGAGCCTGGCACAGCGTGCGGCGCGGCTCCTGGAAGAGCACTGCGCGGCCGAGCTGAGCCTGCCAGTGATGGCTCAGCGCCTGGGCTGCACAGACCGCCACCTGCGCCGCGTGTTTGCGGAGGAGTTCCGCGTCTCGCCGGTGCAGTATCTGCAGACCTGCCGGCTGCTGCTGGCCAAGCACCTGCTCACGGACACGGACCTGTCCGTGCTGGACGCCTGCATGGCCGCGGGATTCGGCAGCCTGCGCCGGTTCAACGAGCTGTTTTCCCGCCACTATCAGCTGTCTCCCACACAGCTCAGGCGGCGGTCCGCGCCCATGGAAAAGCGCGACCAACTCACGCTGGCGCTGGGCTATCGCCCGCCCTATCTGTGGGACGACATGCTCCGCTTTCTGGCAGGCCGCGCCATCACCGGCGTGGAGCGGGTAGAAAACGGCGAATATGCGCGCACGGTGCGCATGGTTGCGCCAGACGGAAAGCCCACAGTCGGTTGGGTCCGCGTTGCCCATCTCCCCGAAAAGAGCGCCCTCAGTGTCACGCTGAGCGACGCGCTGCTGCCCGTGCTGCCCCAAGTCCTGGCCCGGGTACGCCACCTGTTCGACCTGCACTGCGACAGCGAGACGGTCTATGAATCCCTGTCAGCCATGAACCAGCTCCGCCCCGGCCTGTGCGTGCGCGGCACCCGCCTGCCGGGCTGCTTTGACGCGTTTGAGATGGTGGTGCGGGCGGTGCTGGGGCAGCAGATCTCGGTGAAGGCGGCGAGCACGCTGGCCGCGCGCACGGTCGCCGCGTTCGGCGTCCCCATCGAGACCGGCATCGAGGGCCTGACCCATGCCTTCCCCTCGCCCGAGGCGTTGCTGGCGCTGGGCGGCCCCCTGGAAAACCACCTCGGTCCGCTGGGCGTCACCACCGCGCGCGCGAACACCATCCGCCTGCTGGCCGAGTCCTTCGTCTCCGGCGACATCGATTTCGGCCTGTGCGCCCAACCGGAACAGGAGATGAAAAAGCTGCTGGCCCTGCGCGGCATCGGCCCCTGGACCGCGCAGTACATCGCCATGCGCGCCATGGGCTGGCCCGACGCGTTCCTGGAGACCGACGCGGGCGTGAAAAAGGCGCTGGAGCCCATGTCGCCCAAGGAGATGCTGCAGTGGGCTGAGGCGTGGCGGCCCTGGCGCAGTTATGCGACCGTGAACCTGTGGAACTCGCTGGGGTGATCGTCGCGCTACGCCACAGGCGTCAGCTGCAGTTCGCCCGCGCGCGCGGCTTCGCCGCTTTTCGCCTGCACGATGCCGATGGAGCCGCTGACGAGCGGCTTGACCGCGCTGCTGCGGATCACGGCCTGGATCCGCCCGCTGCCCAGATCCAATCCCTGCAGCGCCGCGTCCGGCAAACTCACCTTGACCACCGCGGATTGCTTGTTCTTCAGCGCCTTTTTCATCGACACCGCGCCCACCGGCCTCGATGAACTCAGCTTTTCGCCTTCGTACAGCTCCAGCACGCAGTCGCCCCCATAGGTCTGCTTCACGCCGGTGCGGTTGTACAGGAACACTTCGACCTTCAGCTCGCCGTCACGATAATAAAGCCGCTTCGTGCTGCTGAACAGGCCCTTTTCACCCATAACATACAGCGGCTTTGACCGGCCCCACGCATTCGAGACGGCGTTGACCTTGCACTTCGCGACATGGCCGCACTGATCCGTGATTGAAATGGTCACGACGCCTGCCTTTTTTACGCTCACGATGCCGTCCAAGCTCACCTGCGCAACCTTCGTATTGCTGCTCTTGACCGCCTTGAGCACCGGCACATCCTCGCCCAGCTCCGCAGCCCGCAGCAGGTCATAGCTCATGCCCACCGTCAGCTTCACCGCCTTCGGCAGGAACATCGCCGGGTGCTTGTTCGCCATCCGCGTCAGCGTCAGCGCGGGGAATCCCGGATCTCCGCCATGCTTCGCGCTCTCCACCACAAACAGATAGGCGCCGTCATTCAGCCGCGCACCGTCCCGATGGCTGAATTTGAAGTAGGCCAGCTTCTTCGCCCGGTTCAAGGACACATTCGCCCTCACACAGTCCATGCGCGATAGCATCTCAGCGCCCTTGCCCGTCGCCGCGAACGGATTGCTCCGCACCCTGAGCAGTCGCCCTGACAGCGCACCCTTGCCGCTGTAGTTCATCGCGAACGTGATGTGGACGCCGTCGTCCTTGCGCCTAAGCTGCACATTCGGCGCGACCTCTTCAATGGCATAGTCGCCGGACAGCTTGCTCGCCAGGTCGCCGCCCAGAGACCGCGCCGCGTCCACAACCGTCACCGCGCCCACGTCCACAGGCTGCTGCCCATCGGCGGCGCAGGTGATCCTGTGCTCTCCAGCCGCAGCGAAGCACGCGCCGATGTCGATGATCTGCGGTCCATTCCCGGTGGCTGTGACCGTCTGTGTCTGATCCCCCAGAGAGAGCGTCAGGTCCAGCGTCTTGCCCGCCGAGAGCCCAGCCACGTTCACCGCCACCGCCAACTCAAACTTCGTGCCCACCAGCACGGCCAGCTGATTGTTGCCGGACACCACGGGTTCCGCCTCCGCGATGGTCAAAACGCCGACCTTCGTGTCCGCAATGGCCTTGTTCTGCGCGTCCCCGTCGCTGCCGATCCAGAGCGTATACGTCCCGAGCGCCAACCCGGAGAGCTTCTCCATCGGGATCGAGTACCGCGCCTGGGCCTTTGAAACCTCCGCTCGCGCAGAGGCGATGTCCAGCGCGATGCCAAACAGCTTCAGTACCGTCTCCCCCTGCATGTTCTTCACAACAGCATGCGCAATGATCCGGTCCCCCACCACATTGACCAGTTCAATCGTCCCGTCGATGCCCGCCTCGCCCACCGGAATGGGGGCGTCGGGGTCAGATGGGATGATGACGGGGTCGGAGCTGTTGGGCGCGGGCACAGTATTGGCGGTCCAAGCCGCGTACAGCCTGATCGGTCCGGCGATGTCCGCGATCGTGTCGCCCGCTTAATGCGGCGTGCCCGACCCATCGGCCCTGGTGTTCCATCCGTTGCCGCTGTACCCGGGCCTGGAAAGCCCGCCGGGATCGAGCACCGTCGCCTCCTGACCTCTCAGGCGAGGCGCTTCGACCGGCACAGCGCCGCTGCCGCCATTGGCGTCGTAGGCGTCGACGCCTTGATCATTGGTCATCTCGCCCTTCACCACATACCAAGTGGTTTCGCCTTCGCGCCCCAGTACGGTTTGGTTCGTGAAGAGTTCCGCGTCCACCAGAAACGTTGCCCCCGCGCCGCCTTTCGCGGTCGGATCCCAGTACGCCACATCTTTCAATACCTCTGCCCTCGCGACCTGCACCGCACACATCACGACCAACAAAACGATCGCCAGCGCCAACCCGATCCTCTTCATGACGTCACCGCCCTTTTCTTCTTCTATATACAAGAGTTCTTTCCTCGGAATACTGGGCCATTCCCGCAATTATAGTCTAAATTGTGTCTTTCGCACCAGAATTTGCTTATTGTGGGTCAAATTACGCTCCGAATTGCGCAACCTGGATATGCCGAACAAAAAAAGTCCTTCCTGACATTCCTGTCAAGAAGGACGAAAAACACTTCCGCAACGCACAGATACAAGTCAGAGGAAGGTCCTTCGCTGCGCTCAGGATGACGGCGAGCGAAGGCACATGCCAAATGCAGCGCGACGCCGGGCGCGATTTCAATCGCCGGATGCGGCGTAGACCCGATAGAGTTTGTTCTGCCAGCCGCTCACATCCGCATCCGCGGCGGCGACGGTGGCGTGCGCGGCGTAGACGCCGGCCATGCTGTAGGTGGAGCTGAACCCGTCTCGGTTGAGGCCGCTCTGGCACAGCCACACGGCCATCTGCCCCTTCTCGCGGTTCGCCCAGAAGCAATAGGGGATGGCCCGGAACGGGCCTGCCTCGGTCATGCCTTCGATCAGTTGGCAGCCGCCGAAAAGATCGGATGCCGCGACCTGCAGCGGCGCTTCCGTCAGCATCGGGTCCACGTCGCCATCGTTATCCTGGGCCTCCAAGCAGTACAGCAACGGGCCGCGCATCAGCGCCACGCGGCCACGGTCGGCCTGCACATAGGGATGGGCCTCGATGCGCAGGGCGGGCATGTCCATCCGCACGTCCACGCTGTCGCCGTCCTGCCACAGCCTGTCGATGACCAGATATCCCTTTTTATCGGACGCCTGCACGGCCTGACCGCCGATGCTCAACCGCATCTCCCCGGCCCATTCGGGCACGCGCACGCACAGCGAGAACCGGGCTGGCGCGTCCAGCCCCAGCGTGAGCTTGGTGCTGCCGGTCCAGGGCACTTGGCAATCCGTCTGGCTCAGGCGCACGCGGCCGCCACACACATCGCCTTCGAATGTGCTGCCCATGAACAGGTTGACATACAGCCCGTCCGCGCCTGTAGAATAGATGAAGTCCGGCAGCGCGCCCATCAGTTTCAGGAACATGGGTGGGCAGCAGGGGCAGTCGTGCCAGTCCCAGCGCTCGATGCTGCCGTCGGAGATCAGCGGGTTTTGGTAGAAGTACTTCGTGCCGTCCAGCGAAAGCCCGGGCAGGGCGCAGTTGTACAGCGCGCGCTCAAACACGTCCATGTACATGGCGTCGCCGTAGCCGCGATGCATCTCCCCGGCGAAGAAGCACAGCGCCACCGCCGCGCAGGTCTCCAGGTACGCGTTGTTGGGCAGGTCGTACTGGTAGCCGAACCGCTCCTCGTTGTGCACCGCGCCGATGCCGCCGCTGATGTGCAGCTTGGTCTGCACGATGTTGTCCCAGATGCGCCTCGCGGCCTCAAGGTACGCCGGATCGTCCTCGATGCCCAGCGCCGCCAGGCCGGTGTACATCAGCGCGGCGCGCACAGCGTGGCCCACGGCCTCGCTCTGCTCCAGCACGGGCCGATGGTCCTGGGCGTACTCGCCCATGTAGTGGGGGAATGAGGCGCGGTCCCCGTGTACGCCGCGATGGTCCATCCAAAACTTGACCAGCGCCAGATAATCACCGGGCACGGCGCCCAATTCCTGGGCCAGCTGTGGATTGTCCCGGAGCAGGCCATACAGCTTGATCAGCGCCTCCTCCGGCAGGGAGTGGGCGGGCACGATGTTCTTTTTCCCCGGGCCCATGACGCCGCACAGGCAGTTGGCGGCCTTGACCGATGAGGCGATCAGGTTGGTCTTGCCCGTGGCCAGGTGGTGGTGCACGCCGGCCTCCACCAGGCAGCCGATGTTGTACAGCTCGTGCTGCCAGATCAGGCTTCCGCCCCGCTCACCCCAGCGCTTATCCGGGCAGATCAGCGCGCCGTAGGTGTTGATGTATCCGTCGGGGTCCACGGCCTGTGCGGCGGCGATCTTCGCCGCGTACTCGTCGATCTTGCGGTCCAGCTCCGCATCATACGTGTGGGCGATGATGTCCGAGATGCCGCGTATCGTCTCGCAGATCAGCCCGTCATACCAGGGCGGCCCGATGTGCCTGCCTGACTGCCCCTCCGCGACCCACTCATAGTTCTTCATCAGCCCGTCGCCGTGGTCGTGCTCGAATTTGTTCAGCACGTCCCACACCGTGACATTGTGGATCACATTCAGCCGCTCGCCCCAAAACCCGCCGTCAATGCGCACCTGGCTGTGCGCCGCCCTGTTGAGTGTCCCATTGCCCATAAGTCTCCTCCTCCGTTACCCCTTGATGCCCGTGGTGGCGATACCCTCGATAAAATAGTTTTGGCCGATGAAGAACACGACCATCGCAGGCAGCAGCACGATGGCCGTCGCCGCCATCATCAGGTGCCACTGCGCGTTGTACATGCCCTTGAACAGCTGCAGGCCCAGCGACAGGGTGTACTTTTCCTCGTCGTTCAGGTAGATCAGCGGACCCATGAAGTCGTTCCAGGCGTTCAGGAACGCGAACAGCCCCACCACAATCAGCGCCGACTTGGACAGCGGCAGAATGATCCGCCAGTAGATCCTGAAGTAGGACGCGCCGTCCACGAACGCGGCCTCGTCCAGCTCCCTGGGAATCCCCTGGAAGAACTGGCGCAGCAGGAACACATTGAACGCGCCGCCCCCGAACCAGATCGGCAGCGTCAACGGGATCAGCGAGTTGGTCTGGCCGAGGGTCTTCCAGCCAATGAATGTGGGAATCATGGTAATGGAGCCCGGGATCATCATGCTGGAGAGCACCAACATAAAGCACAGGTTCTTGCCCGGCCAGCGCAGCCTGGCGAAACTGTACGCGCAGATGGAACTGGACAGCACCGCGCCCGGCACCGCGGAGCACACGATGATCAGCGTGTTCTTGAAGAACGTCAGAAACGGCACGGAGGTCATGGCGTCGTAATAGTTTTCCCACATGACCGGCTCCGGTATCCAGATGGGCGGCATCACGAAGATGGACGCCATGTCCATCAGCGAACTGCGCACCAGCCAGTACAGCGGAAACAGGCAGACCACCGAGCCGCAGACCAAAAACGCGTAGATGAAAACCTTCTGGACCCGCTCTTTTTGCTTCACGCTCGTCATGTCCATGCTATTTCACCTCGCCTTCATAGTATACCCACATGGCGGAGGAGCGGAACACCAGCAGCGTCACGATCATGATGATCACGAACAGCACATACCCGATGGCGCAGGCATAGCCCATATTGGAGAACCGGAACGCCTCCCGGTACATGTAGAACACGTACACCAGCGTGGCGTTGTTGGGCCCGCCGTCGGTCATGATGTACGCCTGGTTGAACACCTGGAACCCGTTGATGATCGCCATCACAGTGTTAAAGAAGATGGTGGGCGACAGCATCGGGATCGTGATGTGCAGCAGTTTGTGCCATCCCTTGCCGCCGTCCACGTCCACGGACTCGTACAGCTGGCGCGGGATGTCCTGAAGCCCCGCCAGGAAAATGACCATCGTGGACCCTACGGTCCAGACGCTCATCAGCGCCAGCGACGGAATGGCGCTCCCCTCGTCCCACACCCACATGCTGGTGGGCAGGTGCAGCGAGCGCAGGATGGTGTTCAAAATCCCCATGTCCGGATCGAACAGCCACAGCCAGATCAGCGACGACGCCACCACCGGCACGATGGTGGGCAGATAGAAGATGGTTCGGAATACCGCGCGCCCGCGGATGTGGGTGTTCAGCACCAGCGCCAGCAGGAACGCCACCAGAATCTGCAGAGGCACGCTCAGCAGCACATACCGGAACGTAACGCTCAGCGACTGATAAAAGAACGGGTCCGTGCCGGAGAACAACTTTTCATAGTTCTGAAATCCGGTGAACGCCCATTCGTTCACGATGGCGTAGTCCGTCAGGCTCATGATGAAGCTGACCACGATGGGCAGAAACACGAACAGAAAAAACCCCAACATCACCGGCGCCGCGAACAGCCAGCCGTACAGCGCTTCCTTCTTGCGCCGGGTGGTCAGCCGCTCCGGGGCCTTGCGGGCATGCAAGCTCAGATTCATGGACACGACCTCCTCATAGATTGGCGACGCGAGGCACGACGCCCCGCGCCGCCAGCGCGATCAGATTGATGCGGTCGTGTGCCTATTCAGGCCTGGTGTAGAAGCCCTGGATTTCCGGCTTCACCGTGTCCTTGATGCCGTTGAGCGCGGTCTCCGCCGATTCCTTGCCCAGCCACACCTTGTCCAGCGCCGGATTCAGAATCGCGTTGATCTTGGGCAGGTTCTTCACGAACGAGATGGGCATCGCCTTGCCGTTTTCCAACGCTGCGTTCATGATGGCGTCTACATAGCCCTCGGGATGGGCGGGGTTGCCCACGGCCCACTTCGCGATCAGATCCGGATCCGTGTACCACTTCTTGAGGATCGGCATCCACAGGCCGGTGGTCTGCAGGTCCATGGTGTTCTCCGGGTTCCAGAACCACTTCAACAGCGCGTAGGCCTCTTCCTTGTGCTCGCAGGACTCGAAGATGATCAGCGGATCGCCGCAGGTCATGGTCACGGTGATGTCGTCGGCCATTTTCGGGGCAACGCCCACGCCGAAGTCCATCTTGGTCAGCCCGATGTCCTGCAAGCACCATTGGCCATCAAACACCATGGCCACCTTCTTGCTCATCAGCGCCGTGGACGCGCCGGGGATGTTCTTCTGCTGCACCGGGTTCGGCATCACATGGTAAACATTCATCAGGTCCGCCAGCCGCTGAATGGCCTCCAGGGCCTTGGGCTCGGTCAGGGCCAGTTCGGTGCCGTCGTCGGTGAGGAAATTGCCGCCGTTCATGTACACGAACTGCATGTACGCCCAGGTGCCGAAGTTCAGCCCGAACTGCTTGATGTTGGCAGAGTCAAACGCCGGGTCCAGCGCGTTTCGGCCCTGGTTGTCGAGGGTCAGCTTCTGGCAGGTCTCCAGGAACTGGTCCCAGGTCCACGCCTCGGCGGCCTTCGTGGGCGGATAGGCCACGCCCAACTCGTCGAACATCGCCTTGTTGTAGAACAGCCCGAACGCCTCGATGGCGCCGTTGAAGCCGATGGCCTTGCCCTCGTCCCACCAGAAATAGGCCTGTGGCAGGATGTCTTCCGGGCGCATCTCCGGGTCCTCGTTGACAAACTCCATGATGTTGAACACCTTGCCCTCGGCGGCCCAGGTCATGCCCAGATCGCCGTGGAACAGCGCCACATCCGGCTCCTGGCCGGCGGCCATCATGGTGATCAACTTGGTGTCGTAGTCCTCGGGAATGTGGATGTACTTGACCTTGACGTTGGGATGCGCCTTCATGAAGCCGTCAATGGCGGCTTGCGTCGTCTTGCGCTCGTTGGGTCCGCCCCAGCCGGTGTAGGTCAGCTCGATAGTCTCCTCCGCCATGGCGAGCCCGGCGAAGAGTCCCATCACCATCAGCAGCGACAGCAGCAGGGACAGCATCTTTTTGAACATGTACAATACCCCCTCAAGTTAATTCCGATGAGTCCATTGTACCGAAAATGCCATATTGTACAAGCAGAAAGATTTCACATTTTGGTATAATCTTAAGATATGAGTCACAGCCAGCTCACGGCAGCACGATGCGCACTTCCGTGCCCTCCCCCAGCTTCGACTCAATCATCAACTGCGCGTCGCCGCCATAGATCAGCGCGATCCGCTTGGCCACGTTGGCGATGCCGATGCCCTCGGAATCCTGGGTGAGCAATGTGCTCAGCTTCTCCTGGGCGATCCCGACGCCGTTGTCCCGCACGCAGTAGACCCGCTTGCCCCCCTCCACCGTCCCGCTGACATCGATCCGCCCGCCCAGCTTTTTGCCCTTGAACCCGTGCAGGATCGCGTTCTCCACGAACGGCTGCAGGAACAGTTTGGGCACCCTGTCCCCCTGCAGTGCCTCGTCAATGTCAAAGCGCACCTCGAACAGTCCCTCGTACCGCATCGACATGATGTACACATAGCGCCTGAGCCACTCCAGGTCGTCCCTGAGGCTGGCCAGATCCTGTTTGTTGATCACGGTGTACTGAAGCATCCGCGACAGCGCGATCAGCATCTGGCTGATCTCCGTCTCGCCCCGATCCATGGCCTCCAGGTTGATGATGTTCAGCGTGTTGTACAGCAGGTGCGGGTTGAGCTGGGTGTTCAGCGCCGTGATCTCGGCCTCCTTTTCCCGAAGCCGCACCTTGTAGTTCTCGTCCACCAGCACCCGCAGGTTCGTGGACATCTCGTTGAACTTGCGGATCAGATAGCCGATCTCGCCGCCCGCAGTCTCTGGGATCTGCCCGCCCAATTCGCCCCGGCCCGTGCGCTTCAGCGCGCCTGTCAGCTGATGCACGGGCCGCGTGATCCCGGCTGTGATGCCGTACACGATCAACAGCGCCAGCGCCACCAGCAGCGCCTCCAGGCCAAACAGATACGGCAGCAGGCCCGTGACGTCCGACAGCAGCATATCCACCGGCACAGCCAGCGCGGACACCCAGCCCGTGACGGCCGACCGCTCTACGCTGACCAATAACCTGTGATCGGCGTAGTCGTACTGGCCGGTGCTGCCGCTCGGCACACCCAGCCACGGCAGATTCCCGGATTTTGAGCGCTCTTCAGGGTCCGTGTGCGCGATGATCACGCCATCCTGATCGGACAGGCAGAAAAACGAGCCGGGCACATTCGTGTTGCTCTGATACATCGACGAAAAAAAGTCCGGGCTGAAATGGATCATGAGCACCGGCTTGCGCAAGTGCGCCGGGAACGCCTGCTGCACCGCGCGGTTGTTGGGATCGATCGACACCGGGTTCATCACCGCGAACGCGCTGAACGAGAACAGCGCGTCGTCCCGAATGTCCATCAGGTAGTCGATGGTGAACTGCTTTGGGATGTGATAGGTCGGAATCCACTGGATCCATTCGCCGGACGTCGCCGCCCGCTCGTACAGCGCCGAGGAAAACACGTCGCCCGCCGTGACCACCGTGGACGAGCCGTAGGTGTACTGCTCGGTCACGATGTTGACGGCGTTGATCCACTGCATGTCCCTGAAGTATTTGCTGATGATGTCCACAATCTTGGTGTCCATCTGCTTGATCTCGTAGTCCGTGTCATACAGCCTGCTGAGCGCGGAAAACAGCTCGCTGTCCGCGTTGATGGCGCGGATGCTGTCCTCAATGCTCCTCAGGCGCTGGTCGGACAGCTGGCAGTTGGCGGCATTGGCGTAGGCGATGTTCTTCGCGGCTTGGTCCGCGATGCTCTGCGCGCTGAGTTGATAGTAGATCACGCCGAACAGGATCAGCGGCAACACCACCAGCGCCGAATAAAACAGCATCATCTTCGCCCGCAGGTTCATGGCCGAAATGCGTCCGATCATCATGACCCCCCGTGGCGGCGCCGGTACTGTTCCGGGCTGACGCCGACCTGGCCCTTGAACACCTTAGCAAAATAGGAAGGCGCCCGATACCCCACCATCTCCGCCACCTCGGCGATGCTCAGGTCCGGCTCCCGCAGCAGCACCCTGGCGTTTTCAATCCGCACATGCGTCAGCCTGTGCGAAAACGTGTCCCCCGTCAGCGCCTTGAACAGCCCGCTGAAATAATTGGGATTCAGCCCGAAGGCGGCGGCCGCCGCGTCCAGCGACAGGTCGTTCATATAGTGGTCGTCCAGGTACTGCTGCATGCGGCGCACCATGTCGCCATCGCTCAGCCCGCCGCCCTCCATCACGCCGCCTGCGCTGCTGTGCATGGCCTGCTCCACCCGCTCAATGGCCATCCGAACCTCGTTCGGGTCCACTGGCTTGAGCAAATACCCGAACGCGCCCATGTGAATGGCCCGCTGGGCATACTGAAACGATGCGTACCCGCTCAAAAACACCACCGGCACCGCCATGCCTCTCTCGCGCATGGCCTCCAGCATGGACAATCCGTCGATGTCCGGCATGGAGATGTCGCTGATGACCATGTGCGCAGGCCCGTTGCGCAGATACCGCAGAACCTCCGCGCCGTTGGCCAGCGGCACCACCAGCGCGCTGGGGCGAATCGTCTGCACAGCCTTGGCAATGCCCATGCACTGCCTCAGTTCATCGTCCGCAACGAGGATAATCATCGCGACACCCCCTCTCTATGTTATCGTTAATGTAAGGATAAAAGAAAGACGCCGCTTTGTCAAGTGCCTGATGTGTTCTGTGCCGAAAAAGCGCCGCCCGCGTTCGCGATGTCATTGCGGGGGCGCTCTTTTGTGCACGGTGCTGTGAAGTGCCCTATCCCTTCACGCTGCCGATCGTGATGCCCTTGACGAAATACTTCTGCAGGAATGGGTACACCATCAGGATCGGAATCGCGCCGATGAAGATCTGGGAGGACTTGACCGTGCGGTCGGACAGCTCCTGCAGGATCTTCCAGTCGTCACCCGACATCGTCGTGGACAGGTTCGTAGAGACGATGATCGTGCGCAGGTACGTCTGCAGCGGATAGCTGGTGGGGAAGTTGGAAAAGATCATGCCGTCAAAATAGCTGTTCCAGTGGTTGACGATGGAGAACAGCGCCACGGTGGCGATGGAGGGCAGCGAGCAGGGGATGTAGATCCGAAAGAGGGTCTGCCATGCGCCCGTGCCATCGATGGCCGCGGCCTCCTCCAACTCGTCCGGGATCTGCCGGAAAAAGTTCAGCATCAGGATCACATTGAACACAGGCACCGCGCCGGGCAGCACCAGCGACCAGATCGTGTCCATCAGCCCGAGGTTGAACACCAGCATGTAACCGGGGATCAGTCCGCCGGAGAACAGCATGCTGAAAAACAAAATCCAAACAAAAATGCCGCGCGCACGGAACTTGTGCACAGGCTTTGACAGCGGATAGGCGCACAGCACCGTCAAGATCAGGTTGAGCCCGCCGCCGACCAGCACGCGCTGGACCGTGATCAGCATCGCGCGCCAGAACGCCGGGCGGTTGAGCACATAGTTATACGCGGTCCAGGTGAACTCCACCGGCCACAGCGTGACCAGGCCCGCGGCCGCCGCGGACTTGCCCGACAGCGAAACCGCCAGCACATGCACCAGCGGGAGCACGCAGATCAGCGCCACGAACAGCAGCAGCACGACATTGACGCGGAGGAACACCTTGCGGCTCCTCGATTGTCCGATTGCAGCCATCAGGTTCCCTCCTTAAAAAATGCGGTAGTCCGCGAATCGGTACGCCAGATAATAGGACGAGGAAATAAACACGAATGAGATCACCGACTTGAACAGGCCCACGGCCGTCGCCGGGCCAAACTGCGCGTCCAGCAGCCCCATGCGGTACACGAATGTGTCGATGATGTCGCCGGACTCGTACACGGCGGGGCTGTACATGTTGAACACCTGGTCAAAACCTGCGTTGAGCACGTTGCCCAGGCTCAGCACGCACATCAGCACCACGATCATCAGCATGCCCGGCAGCGTCACATGCCAGGTTTGCTGCCAGCGGTTCGCGCCGTCGATGATCGCGGCCTCATACAGTTCCTGGTCCACACCCATGATCGCGGCCAGGTATACCACCGTGCCAAAGCCGAACTCCTTCCACAGATGCGTCACGATCAGCGTGCCACGGAACGTGCCGTTGCTGCCCAAAAAGAACACCGGGTCCGCGCCGAACAGGGTGATGACCTTGTTCACGATGCCGGTATTGGGCGAGAGCAGATCGACCAGCACACCGCCCAATATGACCCACGACAGGAAGTAGGGCAGGTAGATCATCGTCTGCACCGTCCGCCGAACGGCCGTTGAGACCACTTCATTGAGCATCAGTGCGAACGTCAGCGGCACGATGATGCCCGCCACGATCTTGAAAAATGCGATCACGATCGTGTTGACGAACGCGCGCTGAAACCCGGGCAGCGCGAAGATAAACTGAAAATTGCCCCAGCCGATCCACTGCTGGTTGCCGAACAGGCCCTTTGCGGGGATGAACCGCTGAAAAGCCATGATCAAACCGGCCATCGGCACATAGCTGAAAATCAACACCAGCGCGATGCCGGGGATGATCATCGCGTAGTAGGCCGATTCGCGGCGAAATTTCTGAAGCGTGTAGGGACTCAACGATGTCGTCTTTTTCACCTAAGCGTTCACCAACTCTCTCCTGGTTGAGGTGTTGCTATGAGTGCGGGGCAGACGGACCGTCTGCCCCGCACAACGAATGATGTGATGACTTGATGAGATCAGGCCTTTTTGGAATCCGCGTACCACACGTTCACTTCGTCGGTGATCGCCTGGCCGCCGCCCGCGTACCACGCGGCGACGACGTTGTCGAACTCATCCAGCGACAGCTCGCCGGTGATCATCTTCAGCACCGCCTCGTCGTAGGCGCTGTCGATGATGGACTTAAAGGTGTTCATGGACTCGGTGGGCGGCCCGAAGTACTGGCTCAGCAGCGTCTCGCCGGGGGTGAGCTGCTGTTCGTCCTGCACCTGGCAGGCGCCGTCGATGCCGAATACGCGCATCCAGCCCCACATCAGCCGGTCGCCGTTCATGCCGTCCAGCGTGTACTGCCACATCTGCTTCTGCTCGCCGTACAGGTCGCCCGGGTCGCCGCTCTCCAGGTGCGAGCGGATCAGGCGGGTGGTGTCGATGTTCTTCAAAGGCGTCATCATGAACACGGGCGACAGCTTCCAGATGCCCTCCGCGTCAGCGCCGGGGTTGGAGTAGTAGGCATATTCCTGTTTTTCGGGGTCAAAGGTCTTGTCGCAGTACAGGTTCGCCAACTGCACCACGATCTCAGGGTGCGGGTTGTTGGCGCTGGCGCAGAACCACGTGCTCGTGGCCATCTCGGTGCCGACGATCGCAGGGGCGCCGTCCTTTGAGGGGATGTCATAGGGATACCAGTCGGCTTCCGCGAAGTTGTTCACATTGTCCTGCAGGCAGGAGAGCGAGGACCAGTGTGCGCCGTACAGCAGGCCTGCCTTGCCTGCAGCCACAGTCTCGTTGCACTTCGTGCCATCTTTTACGATGAACTCCGTGTCCAGCAGGCCCTCTTTGTACATTTCGTTCAGCTTCGTCAGCGCTTCCTTCATCTCGGGCTGCGTCTGGCCGTACGCGAGCTTGCCGTCCTTTTCGATCCACATGTCCGGATACGCGCCGTAACCGTAGCAGAACAGGTTGATCTTGTGGTTGCCGTTGAATCCGAAAGGATCCTTGTCGATCGTCATGCCGACGGTGCCGTCGCCGCCGATCTCTTTGAACGCCTTCATGATGTCGATCAGCTCGTCAATGGACTTGGGCGGCTGTTTGCCGGCTTTTTCCAGCCAGTCGGTGCGCAGCCACAGCACGCCGCCGCGCTCAATGTCCGCGTCCACGACGGGCAGCGCCCACTGCTTGCCGCCGATGGTGCAAGAGATGGCCGGCGCGTCGCCGCCCTGGGTGAGAATGCTCTTGAGCAGATCGGACTGATTCGCCTCAATCAACGGACCCATCTCGGCCAGCAGCCCGGCCTCGACACACTGGCCAAGCTTGACCTTGCCAGTCGCGCCGTCCAGACGGATGATGTCCGGGATGTTGCCCGCTGCCAGGGAGGCGTTGAATTTCTGGTCATACTCTTCCTGGTCGCTGGCGATCCAGCTGTACTCGATCTTGTAGCCGTAGGTTTCGGCGATCAGCTTGTTCCAGCGGTTGTCCTGGATGGTTTCGCCGATGGCGTTCAGCGACCGGTTCTGTGTCATGGTGTCGATGAGCAGAACGGAAGTGATCGTAGTGAGTTCCTTTGCCTCGGATTCGGCCAGCGCGGCGACAGGCAGTGCCGTGAGTACGAGCAGCAATGCCATCGCGAGGGCCAGGATGCGGGATTTACCTTGGAACATACGTTTACCCTCCCATAACCTATTTAGCGAGAAAGCGCAAGATTTGCCGATTTGCGCTTCCCCAACCGCTCTTATTTTACATGGTTAGGCCGAATAAGTCAACATTATCGTGCCGAAATGTTTAACATTTCTTTTCACAATGTTCTCCAGCGCGATGATTTCCCTAAGGCAACACCGCACAGGTAGCGGATGTGATGATGGGATGATTTTTTATCCAGGTGGTCCTGCAAAAGCGCAGGACTAGCAGCGCTAATTCAAGTGTTTTTGCAGGACTGCCTGGGTGAAAAAGCAGCCCGTCAGCGCATTCGTTACCTGTGCGGTGTTGCCCTAAGTCCGAACGCCGTAGCGGTGCGCCGCGCTGTACATGGCCAGGATGTTGTCGACCGGCGTGTTGTCCTGGATCAGGTGCGTGGGCGACAGACAGTAGCCCTCGTGGCCGCACATGATGTCCACGGTCTGGCGCACATCCCGATCGACCTGTTCGGGCGTGAGCTCGGCCAGGCGGGCGGTGGAGATGCAGCCGTGGAACGCCAGCCTGCCGCCAAAATGGGCCGACAGATAGTCCGGCGACATGTTCGTCGCCTCGGGCTGCAGCGTGTCCACCGCGGCGATGCCCATCTCGATGAAGTCCTCAAACGCCCAGCTGGAGCTGCCGCAACAGTGCATCATCACGGGCTTTCCGTAGCGCTTCGCCAGGTCCGCCATCCGCTGATGGCGCGGCCTGATCAGGCTCCTGAACATCGCCAAGCTGATCAACGGCGCGTGCTGCATGCCCAGGTCCTCACCGGTCCAGATGAACTGCACATGCTTTGCGCACTTGTCCAGCGCGCGCTCCATCATGCCCAACTGGCTTTTGACGCGCCGGTCGATCAGCCGCATCACGCTCTCCGTCTCCTCCGCCAGGTGCACGTACAGGTTTTCCATGCCGAAGATCATGCCCATGCTGTTCATGATGTCCACCAGCCCCGCACCGCCCAAGAAAACGGCCTTCTCCCGCTCCGCCTCACAGGCGCTGAGCAGCGAGTCGTAGTCAAAGTCGTCCGGATCGGGCACGGGCCAGCGCTCGATCGCTTCATCGTCCGCGTCGGCCAGCGGAAAATCGCAAAAGTCCCAGTAGCCGCCAGCGTCGTTGGGCACCCAGCGTGTGACGCTGCCCAGCAGCGGGTCCACACCCCGGTTTTCCCGGGACGCGAACAGCTGCGGCCCCACATAGCGCGGATTGAGTCCCCGAAAATCCACACCCAGCGCGTCCGCCACATGCTCGCCCTCCGAAGACACGCCGAGCCGCGCCGCCAGCCGCTGGTGGATGGCCGGGTTCGCCATGTAGTCGATCGGAATGCGGTCCACCTTCTCCAGCGCCAGCGCGCGCTCGACCCGCCGCTTGCCCGTCATGCTGCCCCTGTGGATTGAAACCATCATCGCTGTCCCCCCATTCTTAGCTATGTACCCATCAGCCGTCCGACCCCGCGCGCCGCGCGAACTCGCCGAACAGGCGGATGTAGGTTTTGTATTGTTCCAGCGTCACGCCGGGCGGGGTCTGGTGATCGACGGAGGGCAGGAAGCCGCCCTGCCTCATCACGGGCAGCAGCCGCTCAAATTCGGCGCGCATGGCGGCCTCGCCCTTGGGCATGACCATCTTGTCGTAGTGGCCGATGAACAGGCAACTGGGGTGGTCCTTTCTCAGCGCCTCCAGGTCCACGCCCGCCTGGCGCTCCAGCGGCAGGATGCCCTCGATGCCCGCCCGCTGAAACCAGGGCAGGGCCATCGTGATGTCGCCGTCGGAGTCGATGATCACACGGGTGCCGTGATCCTTGAGCACGGGTGCGATCTGATGATAGTAGGGCAGCATGAACTCATCGAACAGCGCCTCCGACAGCATGGGGCCATTGTTGTAGCTCATGTCCTCGAAAAACGTCATGAAATCCGGCGTCATCACGTCGTACACCTGGTCCAGGATGTGCAGGTTGTATTCGAAGATGTCGCGGTTGATGCGGTGCATCAATTCCGGCTCGTCATAGAACGCGTACAGGTGCGGCTCGATGCCCAGCACCTCGCGCGGGCCCCAGAAAAAGCCGATCAGGCTGATCCAGGTGATCGCCTCGCCGGTCTGCTGGCGCTTTTTCATCTCCAGCAACCGCTGGCGGTCCACCGCGCCGCGCGGATACAGCGTGGGCAGGATGCGCTCGTACTCCGCCTCATCATGGGCGATGGGCGCGCCGTGATGGGCAGGCTTGGGCGTCGCCCTCGTACAGATGTCAAAGGCGTACTGCATCTGCAGGTCCAGCCCCAGCCCGAGCTGCATCGCCTCGCCGAAATTCAGTCCGTCCACGGGCCGCACATCGAGTCCCTGGGCCGTCCAGGCGTCCACGGTCTTGTCCCACCAGGTCGCCCATTCGATCATCGGCAGCCGGTCCACGCGCTCGAAGGCCATCGCGCGCAGGAATCGTTCGCGGTTGGTCATCACTCTCGTCCTCGCTTTCCATCGGGATCACAGCGCTCTGCCCTATCATACCACGCCCGCCCGCGCCGCGCAATATGACGTGTAATATGATATGTCATATCCGCCCCAGATTTGCCACATTTAGACGTCGCATTTTCGGCACAACATCCAGATACACAAAATAATCCTTGACATAATGGCGGATATACATTGATCCTTGCACAAATATTTGGTATAATCTTGATGGCGATCCGAATAAAATGATATATCATCTCCGAAGGAGCGTGATCGTGATATGGGCATGGTGACCGACATCCAGCGGTTCAGTCTGAACGACGGGCCAGGCATCCGAACGACGGTGTTTTTCAAGGGGTGCAACGCGCGCTGCAGCTGGTGTCACAACCCGGAGACGCTCCAGATGCCGCCGCAACTGCTGATCGCCGAGGAACTGTGCATTCGCTGCGGCGCGTGCGTGGGGTTCGATCCGGAGCGGGCTGCCCAGGGACTACCACCAGCCCGCGAGGCGCTGACGCTGGGCAGCGCGGATGTCTGTTTTTCCGGTGCGCTGACCCTTTGCGGCCGGGAAGTGACCGTGGACGATGTGATGCGCGAGGTCCGCGCCGACCGCAACTACTACCAGCAGTCCGGCGGCGGGCTGACCCTGTCCGGCGGCGAGGCGATGATGCAACCGGAGTTCGCGATGGCGCTGCTCCGCGCCTGCCGGGACGAGGGCATCGGCACCGCCGTCGAGACGAACCTGGCCTATGAATGGCCGGTGCTGGAGGCCGCGCTGCCGCTGCTGGACCTGGTGATGGCGGACATCAAGCTGATGGATCCGGCGCTGCACAGGCAGCATGTGGGCCTTGGCAACGAACAGATCCTCGACAATGCGCGGCGTCTCGCCCAGAGCGGCACGCCCTACATCATCCGAACGCCCATCATCCCCGGCGTCAACGACAGCGAAGCTGAAATCTCCGCCATCGCGGCGCACGTGGCCTCACTGGGCGGGCATTTGATGCACTATGAACTGCTGAACTTCAATCCCCTGGGCGGCAGCAAGTATGAGCGGCTGGCCATGGACGACGCGCACAGGGACGCCAGGCCGCTGCCCGAAGGCCGCATGGCGTCGTTGGCGGACGCGGCAAGGGCCCACAACATCCCCGTTCAGACCCGTTAATAAGGAGGTCTCTGCCATGAGGAACCGCATCAACCAATTGCCGCCGGACGCGCCGGCCACATACCGCGACCGCGTGCGCACGCTGCGCGACCGCAAGGTCCAGGACACCCAGGACAAAAAGGGCTACGGCCCGTTCACCGACGGCGACGACTACGGCGCGATCATGCCGCCGGAGGATTTCCGGTTCGACAAGTATGTGAACCACGAAAACGGCTCCTGGTACGGCTTTGACGGCTGGAGCAAGAACTTCTACAGGCTCATGGCCGAACACCCTGTGTTCATCGACCCCTGCGACGCGTTTCCGAACCGGTGGATGAACTGCATGGCCTGGCTGAAGGGCCGCGCAGGCTTCAATCCCGACTATCCATACGACCACCTCAAGCCCGAGCAAGCGCTGTACGGCATCGTGCCGGGCATCGGCGCGGACAGCCATTTCGGCGGCGACTATGACATCGGGCTGGCACTGGGCTGGGGCGGTCTGCTGGAAAAACTCGAGGCCTACCGGCTCAAAAACCCCGGCCATGACGCGTTCTACGATGCCGAAGTGCTGACCATCCAGGGCATCCAGGAATGGATGCGCCGCACCGCGGTCGCCATCGACCAGGCCATCGAGCTCGAACAGCATCCCGTCCTCCGCGAAAACCTGCGCCAGATGAAGGTGAGTACGTCCCATCTGATCTGTGGCGCGCCACGGAATCTGCGCGAGGCCTGCGAATGGATGTGCTGGTTCAACATGGCCAGCCGCGAATACAACCGCGACGGCGCGGGCGGGCAGCTGGACGAGCAACTGCGCCCCTATTATGAGCGCGACAAGGCCCAGGGCCTGATCACCGACGACGAGGCGCGCTACTACGTGGCCTGCCTGCTGCTATCTGACGCGCACTACTATCAGGTAGGCGGCATGCGCCCGGACGGCAGCGACATGGTCAGCCCGTTTTCCTACCTGATCCTGGAGGCCGCCGAGTGGCTGGACGCCTCGTGCAACATCACCGTTCGCGTGCACGAGGGCATGGACATGGACTTCCTCAAGACCTGCGTCGCCTACCTGTTCCGAAACAAGAACGGTTGGCCCCGCTTCTCCGGCGATCAGGCGCTCAGCGAAGGCTTTATGCGCAAGGGCTATCCGCGGGAGCTGGCGGTGCAGCGCGTGGCCGTGGGCTGCAACTGGATGAGCCTGCCGGGTCTGGAATACACCCTCAACGACTGCGTGAAGATCAACAACGCCAAGGTGTTCCGGCTGGCGCTGGACGAGATGATGGCGGGCGACGGCGAGCGGAGCACCGAGGCGCTGTGGAGCATCTACGCGGGGCATGTGCGCAGGGCCGTGGAGGTGACCCGGGACGGGCTGCTGTTCCACCTGAAAAACCAGGTCCACAACGAGCCGGAATTGATGCTGAACCTGATCAGCCACGGCCCGGTGGAGCGCGGCCTGGACATCGCGGACGGCGGCGCGATGTACTACAACATGGGCATCGACGGCACCGGTATCGCCACCGTGGCGGACTCCTTCGCGGCGCTGACCCAGCGGATTGAGCGCGAGCACCGGCTCGACTGGGACCGGATGTACGCCCAGGTCCAGTCAAACTTCGAGGGCCCAGAGGGCGAGTACATCCGGCGCATGCTGTCCCAGAGCGAGCGCTACGGCAGCGGCAGCGAGATGGCCGAGGGCTGGGCGGTGCGCGTGTCCAAAGCGTTCTCGGACGACGTGGTGTCCATGGACCAGGACGATGTGAAGTTCATCCCCGGCTGGTTCAGCTGGTCCAACACCATCATTCTGGGCAGCGCGGTGGGCGCGACCCCCAACGGCCGGCGCGACTTTGAGCCGATCAACCACGGTGCGAACCCACATCCCGGCTTCCGCAAGGACGGCGCGCTGACCGCCATGAGCAACGCCATCTGCGCCGTACAGTCCGGCTACGGCAACACCGTGCCGATCCAGCTGGAGCTGGATCCCGGCGTGGCCGACGGCGACGAGGCCATCCAGAAGATCGTGGACTACATCCGCACGATCTTTATCCAGGGCGCGACGTTGCTGAACATCAACATCATCGACGCGGAGCAGATCCTGCAGGCCAACGAGGACCCGGACAGGTTCCCGGACCTGGTGGTGCGCGTGACGGGGTTCACGGCGTACTTCTGCCTGCTGACGCCCGCGTTCCGAAAACTGGTCGTGGACCGGATACTCAGAGCAGGATAACGTCGCTCGCGCGGCGGCGTGGGCATGCCCACGCCCTACAGGCACCAGCATATCGCCTGCGACACCCCCGCAACCCGTAGGGCGTGGGCTCGCCCCCGCCGCCGC
>JAVBUD010000039.1:0-11379 GCA_031555755.1 Eubacteriales bacterium
CGGAACGGCACGGAGGCCGTTCCCTACGGCCTATCGTTGCGTTTGGGGTTGTAGGGAACGGCCTCTGTGCCGTTCCGCCGCGTGAGCGACGTCCCCCCTCCCCTACCGCTTCAGAATCGACTTAAAGAAATCCAGTTGGCGCACCCGCATCACGATCAGGGCGACGGCGTAGGCGAGCAGGCAGGGCACGCCGCACAGCAGCAGCCGCATCAGCACCTGCAGCGTGCCGTGGGCATCGGGCACCAGCCGGTTCAGCTCCATGCCCAGCGCGGCGCAGATGGCGGTGGCGAACAGCATCTTGAACAGCTCCAGCCCGGTCCTGCGCAGATCCATCTTCCCCAGCCGCCGCTTGAGCCGGAAAAACAGCACCACCACCCCCGCCACCGACGCCACCGTCGCCGCCAGCGCCAGGCCAGCAGCGCCCAGCAGCCGCGAGAACAGCGGCATCAGCGCCACGTTGATCAGCATGGTCAGCAGCGACGTGTACAGCGGCACCCGGGTGTTCTGCAGCGCGTGAAAGCCGCGGTTGAACAGGTCCCGCAGTGCGAAGAACACCACGCCCAGCAGGTACATGGCGAAGATGCCCGCCGTGTTCTGGGCGGAGGCGAGGTTGAACTCGCCGCGCATGTACGCGAACTTGATCACGTCAAGGTTGAAGATCACGCCCAGCGCCGTGAGCGGCAGCAGCACCATAGCGATGACCTCCACGCACTGCATCAGGATGTCGGCCACGCCCGAATGGTCCTTCTGGGCGGCCCTTCCGGACATGCGCGAAAACATGACCGTGACCAGCGGCACGCTGACCACGCCCACGATAAAAGTGATCAGCCGGAACGCGGCGGACATGGCCGTGGCGTCGCCCACGTTCAGGCCGCTGGCATAGCTGCGGTCGATCTGGTGGATGACCTCGTTGACCGCCATGGACAGCATGCTGGGCACCGCCAGCATCATCATGCGCTTGATCCGCGCGTCCCGAAGGTCCAGGCTGGGCTCATAGCGAAAAATGCCCCGCTGGAACGGGAGCACCACCAGCATCTGCAGCAGCCCCGCCAGCGCCGTCGCCCAGGCCTGGGCGCGGATGCCGTACCGCGCGGAGAAAAGCACCGCCGCCAATATCGTGACGATGCTGTACGGAAAGCCCGACAGCTGGCCCGCGATGAACCGCTCCCGGGCGTTCATGATCGTCGCCTGCACGATGGAGATCGTGACGAAGATCAGGCTGGGCATCATGATCCGCGTCAGCTCGGCGGTGAGCGCGATGTTCTCAGGGGCGAGCTTGGGGTAGATCAGCTGCACCAGCGGCCCCGCCAGCGCGTACATCAGCACCGCCAGCAGCGCCGCCACCAGCGCGAACAGCGACACGCAGTGGGACGCGAACCGGTTCGCCAGCGCCTTGCCGCCCTGCCGGTCCGCGTCCAGGTACAGCGGGATCATCGTGGACGAGATGCAGGACGTGAGCAGCAGGATCGGGATGTAGTACAGCCCGTAGGCGTTGGTGTAGGCGTCGGATTGGGCGGTGGTGCCGAAATAGTTGTACTGCACCGCGTCGCGCACAAAGCCCACCGCCTTGGAGATGAACACGATGGCGGTGACGGACAGCGTGGCGCGCATGGCGTGGTTTTGCTTTTGGGACATGGGTTGCACCTTCATTTCGTGAGATCAAGGGGTGGGGCTGAGGATTGTGGCGCGCGTATGGTGATATTATAGCGGAGCGGGGTAAAGATTTGGGGGGAGGATGGGTTAATTCACAATTCGTGGGAGGAGCCCCCGCTCCCCTATCCCCCGCTCGCCAAAAACACCTCGCCGTTCAGCACGGACTGCAGGGCCTCTGCCAGGGGGAGCATTGCGTTTTCGGCCTGGGTGAGGGTGTTTTTGTTGTTGCCGACCTCGATGACCAGGGCGGGGTGGCCGATGTGCTGGTTGTACCTGCCGTTTTTCACGAGCACGTCCTTGCACAGGCCGGGCTGGACCTGGTTGATGGCCAATGTGAGCTGCTTTGCGAACTGCAGGTTTTCCGGGTAGAACGGCTTTTCCTCAAAGCCCTCGCCGTTGCCGATCAGCATCATCAGCTTGGCGCACGCCCGATCCGTGGCCGCCAGTTGCTGCACATTGGGCGCGGCGGACTCGATGTACTCGTCGCGGTGCAGGTCGATGTACAGGTCGAAGTGCTGGCCCCTGTATTTTTCCAGGGTCAGCAGCGAGCGGGTGTAGGCGGTGCCGAGTTTCGGCGGCTCGTGGTCGGTGACGTCGTGGACCACGGCGAAGCCGCGCTGTTTCAGCTCATTTTCCAACACGTCGCCCACGCGCACGATGGAGTGCGCGCTGTCCGCCGTGCGCCAGGGGCTGGTCTCCTTGTAGGTGTCGCCCGGTTGGCGCTCGTAGGCCTCCTGGGTGTGGGTGTGATAGATCAGCACGCGCCGCTGCACGGCGATGGTCCGCGGGGCTGTGGCCTCCGCGGCGGGCGTGGGCGCGGGCGTGGGCGCGCCGTCCACGGGGATGCGCTCGATGAGGATGGGCATCGCGGTGGCGTCGGTGTGCTCGTTTTCGTGGCGCTCATCGGCGAACAGCGCGGACTCTTCCCCAACATCGAAAGAGGAGGCGGCGGCAAACGCCGCCACCGCCTCTTGTTGCGCCTGGTTTGACACGATGGTGCTGCCCGAGACCTCCGTGGATGCGGGCGACGTCTGGGTCTGCTGATTGTAGAGCCTGACCAGCATGAACGCCAGCACGATCACCAGCACAGCGATCACCAGCCCCATCAGCAGCTGGGACGCCTTGATCACCTTGAAGCGGATAATGCCTCATCACCTCGATTCGCAGTGTGCTGCCGTGATAAGAGATTATTCGCCCGGCGGGCGGTCTAGACCTGTCCCGCGCCGATCCGCTGAAATTCCGCGCGCAGCGCCTCGCCCACCCGGGCCTGCTCGGCCTGCAGCGGGCGCCTGCCGTCCAGCGCGATCGGCTCGCCCAGCACCATGGCGCGGCGCTTCATCAGCACGTCCACGGCCACGAAGCTCAGGTTCTTGCCGGTCTGCTTTCGATAGAGCTTGCCCAGCGCCAGAAAACCGGTGTACAGCTGGCCCGGGACATCGTCCGTGGAGGTGTAGTCGATGTCGGGGTAGATGATCACGGACTCACCCCGGCACAGCGCGTCCAGCGACTGTTTGAACGTCTTTTTCACCTGGATGGACTTGCGGTACACCGGGATGCCGCCGATGGAGCGCACCAGCGCGGGCACGATCCGGCTCATGATGTGGGCGGCCGCGTTGCGCGGGCAGCCGCGCCAGTTCATGCGCACGGACAGGGTGTACTCGGTGTACTGCCTGTAGCAGGATTTCGGGTCGCAGAACACGCTGAGCACCCAGGGATGGCACTCCCTCGGCAGGTGCAGCAGCGTGAAAATCGGGCCGCGCAGGTTGCGGTGCCGCCCCACGAACACGCACGGGTCGGGCACGCCCTTGAGGTCCGGGATGGCGTTGAGGTAGGTAAACGGCCTCGCCAGGAATCGCAGCGCGCGGCCCAGCGGCCCGTAAAAGGACATGGGAGATCACCAACCCATCTGGATTTGATTACCAGATATTATGATAGCGCGATGTGATGAAATTGTCAATGAGGTTGGGAGAGGAGATGCAAAAAGGACATGAATTTGGCGTCCCCTTCCCTATTTGTGGCGCGCGGCGGGGTACAGATTGATGCAGTTGCGCTTGCAGGCGTCTACGCATTCGCCGCAGCCGGTGCAGACCCAGTCCATGACGACGTGTTTGCCCTCGTCGTTTTTGATGATGGCGTTGAACTGGCAGGCCTTGGCGCACAGGCCGCAGCCGCTGCAGGCCTCCAGGTTGATCAGGGCGCGCTTGCGCTGGGCCTCGCGGGCCTGGAGCGCGCCTGTGGGGCAGCGGTCGGCGCAGCGCATGCAGCCGACGCACTTGGAGAGGTCGATGCGGGGCAGGTCGCCGCGCATCTCCAGCGCGCCGAACTTGCAGCTCTTTTCGCATTTTCCGCAGCCGACGCAGCCCGCCTGGCAGTGCTCGCGGACCAGCTTGCCCTTTTCCATGGCGCTGCACTGGCGGTGCACGGCGTGGCTGACGGGGCGCATGTGGATGATGCCGCGCGGGCAGGTGTCCATGCACAGTTTGCAGCCGCGGCACTTTTCCTCGTCCACCTCGGCCAGCCGCTTGTCGTTGATGGTGATCGCGCCGAAGGGGCAGGCGGCGTGGCAGTCGCCCAGGCCCAGGCAGGCGTAGGTACAGGCCTTGTCGCCCTGCCCGGCCAGAATGGCGGCCTTGCAGGTCTCGGGGCCGTCATAGGCAAACCGGGTCTGGCAGCGGTCACTGTTGCCCCGGCAGAGGACCGTGGCGACCATGCGCTCCTGTGGATCGGCGCTGACGCCCATCAGCTGGCCGATGGACTGGGACGCCGCGTCCCCGCCCACGGGGCAGGCGTTGACGGGCGCGGACCCGGCGGCCACGGCTGCCGCGTAGGCGTCGCAGCCCGCGAAGCCGCACGCGCCGCAGTTCGCGCCGGGGAGCTGCTCGCGCACGGCGGCCTGCAGCGGGTCCACGGGCACGTCAAATTTTCTGCCGACCAGGGACAGCAGCGCGCCGAACAGCAGGCCCATGGCGGCCATGACGCCGGCGGCGATGAGGATGTTTTGCATGTGGGTGTACCTCTCGTGTTAGTGAATCATGCCCGCGAACCCGGCGAAGGCCACCGACAACAGGCCCGCCGTGATCAGCGCGCCGGGGAAGCCGCTGGTCCATTCGGGCATGTCGGCGGTGGCAAGCCGCTCGCGCACGCCCGCCATCAGCACGATGGCCAGCGTGAACCCCAGCGCGGAGCCGACGCCGTTGACGACGGACTCCAGCAGGTTGTAGCCCTCATTCACGTTCAGGATCGTGACGCCCAGCACGGCGCAGTTGGTGGTGATCAGCGGCAGGTACACGCCCAGCGCCTGGTACAGCGAGAAGCTGAGCTTTTTCAGCACCGTCTCCACCACCTGCACCAGCACCGCGATGACCACGATGAACGCGATGGTCTGCATGTACGAAAGGCCCAGCGGCACCAGCACATAGTGCTGGATCAGGTGCGTCAGCAGCGACGCCAGCGCCATGACGAACGTGACCGCCATGCCCATGCCGGCCGCCGTCTCGATCTTGGTGGACACGCCCAGGAACGGGCAGATCCCCAAAAACTGCTGCAGCACGAAGTTGTTGACCAGCACCGCGCCCACCAGGATCAGGATGTAGTTCATGCGCCCGCCTCCTTTTTCCGGCGGTTCATGATGGCGTTCGCGGCGGCCAGCAGCAGCCCCAGCATCACGAACCCGCCCGGGGCCTGGGTGATGATCGCCATGGGCTGATAGCCCTCGGCCATGATCCGCTCGCCGAACAGGCTGCCGGTGCCGATCAACTCTCGGAGCGCGGCCAGCAGCGTGATCGCCAAGGTAAACCCCGCGCCCATGCCCAGGCCGTCCACCAGCGACAGCAGCGGCCCGTTCTTAAACGCGAACGCCTCCGCTCGGGCGAAGATGATGCAGTTGACCACGATCAGCGGGATGTAGATCCCCAGTGTGGCGTCCACGGCGGGCAGGAAAGCCTTGATCAGCATCTGCAGGATCGTGACGAACGTGGCGATGATGATCACGAACGCGGGGATGCGGATGCGCTCGGGGATCGCGCCCCTAAGCAGGCTGATGGCCAGGTTGCTGCAGCCGAGCACGAAGGTGGTCGCCAGGCCCATGCTGATGCCGTTCAGCGCGGCGGTGGTGATCGCCAAGGTCGGGCACATGCCCAGCACAAGGCGGAACGTGGGGTTTTCGGTGAGGACGCCGTTGAGGAAGACGGTTTTCAGCTTCAATGAGGGGGGCCTCCTTTGAGCGTTCGATCGACACCGTAGGGAACGCCCTCTGTGGCGTTCCGCGCGCCTGTTGGTTCAGGGACGTCGCCTGCGGGCGGGGCGGAACGCCACGGAGGGCGTTCCCTACGACGGGTTAGCCTGCTTTTGTGAGGAACTGGACCTGGTAGCGCTGGGCCTCCTGGACGGCGTCTGGGTGCGCGGTGCCCGCCAGCACGGCGCCGGCCTCGCCGAGCACCACGCTGCCGGCCTCGAACTCGAACAGGTGGCCCGGTTTTCCCTGGTACTGGCAGGCGTACACGGACTGGATCGTGGGGTAGCCCGACGCGGCGTAGGGCGGCAGGGGGCGCAGGTTTTCGGTGTTTGTGCGGGCCTCGATGGCCTGATAGGCGCTGACGGACGCCTGGGTGATGACCTCGCCCGCCTTGGGCGAGAGGCCCAGCTCCGCCACCGCGTACCGCAGCGCCTGCTCCACGCCGGACAGCACGGCCTTGGAGGAGACCGTGGCGCCGGAGATGGCGTCCACCCGGTCCGCGACAACGTCCGGGTCGGCGGCCAGGCCCGGGAACTGGCCGAGGAACGGCTCGTCGGCCACCTTGTTGCCCAGGCCCGCCGTCTCCGACTGGCTGTTGATGGTCAGCGCGTTGATGGAGCCGGAGGCGTTCACGGCCAGCGTCAGCACGATGGGGCCCTTGTAGCCCTGCACGTCGCACAGGAACGTGTAGCCCACCTCCTGGCCGCCCTTTTTCACGCGGTGCACGGCCTCCAGGGCGGGGTACTGGTCTGCGTTTTCCATTTCCATGGGCTCAAATTCGTCCGCGCCGGGCAGCGCCAGCGCCCGGGACAGGTTGGCCTGGCGCGCGGCCTGCTCGCGGATGGGGCCCTTGGTGATCTCGTTCGTGGCCGCCAGCAGCACCGCCGCGACCAGCGCGAACGTCAAGAGCCTGAGCGACAGTTTCAGCGTGTCACCCACGGCGCTTCACCTCCCCGTACACCCTGGGCCGCACGTACTTGTCGATCAGCGGCGTGGCGATGTTCATGACCAGGATGGCGTAGCTCGCGCCCTCGGGATAGGCGGGGTTGAAGTGGCGGATCACGAACACCAGCGCGCCGCAGCCGACGCCGAAGATCAGTTTTCCGGCGTTGGTCACCGGCGAGGTGGCGTAATCCGTGGCCATGAACAGCGCGCCCAGGATCAGCCCGCCGGACAGCAGCTGGTACAGCGCCGAGCCGGTGGAGCCGGTCAGCTCGCCGGAGGCGATCAAGAACAGGCAGAACGCGGTGCCCAGCATGGCCAGCGGGATGCGCCAGTTCACCACGCGGATGGCGATCAGGAACGCGCCGCCCACGGCCAGGCAGATTTTGGAGACCTCGCCGATGGTGCCCGGGATCTGGCCCAGGAAAAGCTGGGTCAGCGTGTAGGGGCTGGGGTTGGCGGCCACCAGCGGCGTGGCGGAGGTGATGGCGTCGTTGGTGGCGGAGGTCACGATGGGCATCACGCCGGGCACGTCGAACGCCCTGCCACTCATCAGGCCCACCCAGCTGGCCAAGCATATCGCCCGGGCGGCCAGCGCGGGGTTCATGAAGTTGCGGCCCAGGCCCCCGAAAATCTGCTTCACCAGCACGATGGCGATGGCGCTGCCGATGGCGGCCAGCCAGAGGGGCGCGGTGGACGGCAGGTTGTAGGCCAGCAGAAGGCCCGTGACCACACAGCTGAGGTCGGTGACCGTCTGGGGCTTGCCCATGGCGCGGTTGCACAAAAATTCGCAGCCCACGGCGGACGCCACGGCGGCGAGGATGAGCCAGAGCGCGTCGGGGCCGAAATGGACCGCGCCGAAAACGCCCGCGGGCAGCAGCGCCAGGATCACGCTCAGCATGATCTGCTGGGTCGTGACGGGCGTGCGGATGTGGGGCGAGGACGTGACGCGCAGGGGGCGGGGGTGTTGCATGGGGGTGACCTCCGATCGTGTGGGGGTGAAATTGACCGCGTCGGGGTTTGGGGATGACGTCGCCGCCGTAGGGAACGCCCTCCGTGGCGTTCCGCGTTCCTGTTGGGGCATGGAGCGGCGCCTGCGGGCGGGGCGGAACGCCACGGAGGGCGTTCCCTACGGGGGGGTGACGCGCGCCTACCTTTGCTTGGCGAGCTCGCGCTTGGCGACGCGGATGGACTGGACCAGGGGCAGCTTGGCGGGGCAGACGTAGCTGCAGCAGCCGCACTCGATGCAGTCCATGGCGTTCGTTTTCTTGGCGGCGTCGAACAGGCCGTGCTCGGACAGGTTGTGCAGCTGCATGGGCAGCAGGCCCGCGGGGCACGCGCCGGCGCACCTCGCGCAGCGGATGCACTGGGTGGATTTGGGCGGGCGCTCGTCCTCCAGCAGCAGCACGCCGTTCATGGCCTTGACCGTCGGCGTCCTGAGGCTGACCGCCGCCATGCCCATCATGGGGCCGCCCAGGATGACCTTGGACACGTTATCGGGCAGCCCGCCGCACTGGTCCAGCAGCTCACCGACGGTGACGCCCAGCCGCACGCGCAGGTTTTTGGGGTCCTTCACCGCGCCGGTGACGGTCAGCGTGCGCTCGACCAGCGGCTTGCCGGTGCGGATGGCGGTGGAGATGGCGGCGGCGGTGGTCACGTTGATCACCACGCAGCCCGCGTCCATGGGCAGCTTTCCCGACGGCACTTCGCGGCCCGTGATGGCCTGGATCAGCTGTTTTTCGCCGCCCTGTGGGTACTTGGCCTGCAGCTTGACCACCTCGATGGGCTTGTCCGTGGCCGCCCGCCGGATGAACGCGATGGCGTCCGGCTTGTTGGCCTCGATGGCGATGACGCAGCGCTGAGCGCCCAGGATCTTCTTGGCGATCATCAGCCCGTCCACCACCGCGTCCGGCTGGTCCAACATGGTGCTGTGGTCGGCGGTGAGGTACGGCTCGCACTCCGCGCCGTTCAGGATCAGCGTGTCCACCTTCGCGGACGGCGGGGGCGACAGTTTGACCTGGGTGGGGAACGCCGCGCCGCCCAGGCCCACGATCCCGGCCTCGCGGATGGCGATCAGCAGCGAGTGGGGGTCCATGATGTCGGGGTTTTTGGGCAGCAGATTCGGGTCCGGCTCGTCCAGGCCGTCATTTTCGATGACGATGGCGGTGCCCGTCAGGCCCGACGAGGTGTCCCAGGGCTGGATGCCCACGACCTTGCCGGACACGGAGGCGTGCACCGGCGCGCCCACAAAGCCCTCCGGCTCCGCGATTTTCTGATACAGCAGCACCCGCTCCCCCGCCTTCACCAGCGGGCTCGCGGGCGCGCCCACGGACTGCGACAGCAGCAGCGCCACCCGCTGGGGCGCGCTGGCCGATGTCACCGGCTTGCCCGATGTGGCCCGCTTGCCGCCGTGGGCCTCCCTGGGGTGGACCCCGCCCCGAAATGTCTTGATGTCAAACACGCAGCAATGACCTCCAATGGAAGGGGGAATTGTTTCCGTTGACAGTATAACACGGCGAGCGGGAGAAAGGAAGGGGAAAAGTGATGGTTTTGTACAGGAATCAGGGGTGGAGGTTGAACAGGATTGATGAATAATTAACAATAGCTCCCCCTCGTCATCCTGAGCCCCCCCTCGTCATCCTGAGCGAAGCGAAGGACCTTCTTCAAGATTAAACCACGGGGTTAAATTTGAGGAAGGTCCTTCGCTGCGCTCAGGATGACGGGGTGGGGCGCTCAGGATGGCGGAGGGGTGTGAGGACGGGGGGAAAAGGGAGCGGGGCAGCGATATTCGCTGCCCCGCTTTGTTGGGTTTGGGTTATTGCTCGATGTACGCCTTGTGGAAGAACTTGTAGCCCAGGGGGGTGATGCCCCAGTCCTTCAGGGTCGGGGGGCAGGCGTACTCATCGCTGTAGTAGTAGATGGGGGCGCAGGCCCAGTCCTGACCGATCAGGATGTCCTCGGCCTCGTGCAGCAGCAGGTCGCGCTTCTCGGGGTCGGTCTCGGCCATGGACGCGGCGATCTTGGCGTCGTACTCGGGGTTGTTGTACTTGCCGTCGTTGTTGCCGGAGGTGCTGAGGAACAGGGTCAGCATGGTCGCCGGGTCGTTGTAGTCGCCGATCCAGCCGTTGCGGGCCAGGTTGAAGTTGCCTTCGCGGCGGTCAGAGGTGACCACGGCCCACTCGGCCACGCGGATCTCGATGTCGATGCCCAGCACGTCTTTCCACATCTTCTGCAGCGCCTCGGCGATCATGATGTGGCCGGTGTTGTCGTTGAGCAGGTACTCGATCTTCGGGATGCCTTCGCCGTTGGGGTAGCCGGCCTCGGCCAGCGCCTCCTGGGCGAGCTTGCAGTTGGCCTCATAGTCCGCCGGGGCGACGTAGGTCTTGTACTCGCCGCGGAAGGGCTTGGACGCGCCGGAGGTGGAGAAGCCGGTGCCCACGAACGCCTCCGCCGGGGCCACGCTGCCCTCGCGCAGCACGTTGGCGATGAAGTCGGTGTCGATCGCCAGCGTCATGGCCTTGCGGACCAGCACGTTGTCGAAGGGCTCCTTGCCCACATTGAAGGACACGTAGTAGGTGCCCAGCTGCGGGATCATGCCGTGCAGGCCCTCGGCCTTCAGCGCGGTGGATTCTTCCTGGGGGAAGCCGTCGATGAAGTCCGCCTCACCGGCGCGCAGCGCGGCCAGGTCGGCCTTGTCGTCCACCAGGAACAGCCAGGTGATCTTGGTGGGCACGATGGACGCGGCGTCCCAGTAGCCCGGGTTCGGCACGGACACCATCTGGGCGTCCAGCTCGAAGGACTCCATCATGAACGCGCCGTTGGTGACGTAGGATTCCGGGCCCTTGACCCAGTTGTCGTCGCCGTACTTCTCGATGATGTCCTGGCGGACCGGGCTGAACACCGGGAACGCCACGATCTCGGTGAAGAACGGGCACGGGGTCTCAAGGGTGATCTCGACGGTCTTGTCGTCGAGGGCCTTGATGCCGAGCTCGGCCTTGTCCATTTCACCGGACACGATGGCGGCGCCGTTCTTGATGAAGCTGCCCATGTCCATGGCGTAGGGCGCGGCCAGCGCCGGGTCCACCAGGCGCTTGTACGCGAACTCAAAGTCCTGGGCCTTGACCGGCTCGCCGTCGGACCACTTGCTGTCGCGCAGGTGGAACGTCCAGACCATGCCGTCTTCGGAGATATCATAGGACTCGGCCATGCCCGGCTCCACGCCGGTGCCGTCCCACTTGTAGCGGAAAAGGGGCTCAAACTGATGGATGGCATAGCACGCGCCGTCTACCGCGCTGTTGCGGGCGGGGTCGATGGTCTCGGGGGAGGACGCCAGGCTGATTTTCAGCTCGGTGACTTTGCCGCCCTCGGCGAAAGCCGGGACCGCAGACGCGATCAGCACGATCGCCAGGACCAGGGCCAGGATCTTTTTCATGGGTTCATCGCTCCTTTTTTGTGGAAGTGGGGTCAAACCGACGCGGTCCGGGTTGGGGATCGCGGGATTTGCGGAGGCGGGGTTTGGGGGGACGTCACACGCGCGGGCGGCGGGGGGG
>JAVBUD010000035.1:0-8115 GCA_031555755.1 Eubacteriales bacterium
CGAATGCTTCGTCATGGAAGAGATCGAACGATAACGCCCGACAGAACAAAGCCAAGCGCCAGGGGCGCTGCCCCTGGACCCCGCCAGAGGGACTCAGTCCCTCTGGACTCCCGATTGTCGCTTCGCTGTGCTCTGGCGCGGCGGGGGTGCGGCGATGTAAGAGGAACTCGCGCTTGGCGCGCTCGGTTTTTCACCGCGATCGAGGCTGAATGAGCAACTCGCCCCGCGACGGGGGAATCGCGATCCGTGATCGCGACGTTGGAATTGCTCAGCCGGTTGGTGACGGGGTAGCGGGTTTAGGAATGACACATACTACCCACACAGGGCGGTTGGCTCGAACTGGGCTGGCCGCTTTTCTGAATGAAACAGGAGGAGACCCAACATGCCGTCATTTGACCGCGTCGACCGCATCTCGGAAGAGGTGCGGCGGGAACTGGACAAGATCATTCGGGACGAGCTGAACGACCCGCGCATTTCGGGCACTTTCTCGATCACACGGGCGGATGTCACGCGCGACCTTCGGTACGCGAAGGTGCATGTGAGCATCCTGGAAGAGGACAGGCGCAAGGGGTTCATGGCCGCGCTTTCGTCCGCGTCGGGCTTCATCCGGCGCGAGTTGGGACACCGCGTGGACCTGCGCTATACACCGGAGCTGATCTTTGAGCTGGACACGAACATCGAGTACGCGGCCAAGATCAACGAGATACTCAAAGGGGACCAGAGAAGTGCGGATGACGAAACTGGCGAATAAGCTGCTCGATTGCGAGCGGATCATCATCATCGGGCATGTGTCGCCGGACGGCGACGCGCTGGGCTCGGCGCTGGCGATTCGGCGCGCCCTGCTGTCGCTGGGCAAGCAGGCGGCGGCGGTTTTTCAGGACCCGGTGCCGCGCATGTACGACTTTTTGCCGGACGCGCGGACGGTGTTGACGCCGGAAAACCTGGCGTTTGAGCCGGACTGCGCGCTGTTTGTGGACGTGGCGGCGGGTGACAGGGCGGGCACGGCGCTGGACATCACAGAGCGCCTGCCGTGTCGGCTGCTGCTGGACCATCACGCCACGAATGTGGGGTTTCAAGGACTGGCGGTGATTGACAAGGACGCGTCGTCCACCGGCGAGCTGGCGCTGGAACTGATCGATGCGTTGGGCGCGTCCCTCGATCGGGAGACGGCGCTGCTTTTGTATGTCGCGATCGCCACCGACACCGGCAACTTCAGCTTTTCCAACACCACGCCCGCCTGTATGCGCGCAGTGGCGCGCTGCCTCGAGGCGGGGCTTGCGATTGACGAGGTGTCGCGGCGGCTGTTCCGGCTGCGGAGCGTGCCGAGGACACAGCTGATCGGCGACGCGCTGTCGAGCATGGCCCGGCTGGACGACGGGCGGATCGCGTATGCGTGCCTGTCCCGCGAACAGATCGACTATCGTCACGCCCGCGACGAGGACACCGAGGGGCTGGTCAATTTTCTGACCGACATGGAGGGCGTGGAGGCCTGCTTCCTGGCGAAAGAAAACGGCGAGGGCATCAAGATCTCGCTGCGCTCCAACGGCCAGATCGATGTGGCGCAGGTCGCCCAGAGCATGGGCGGCGGCGGCCACGCGCGGGCGGCGGGCGTGACGCTTTCAATGCCCCTGGAATCGGCGGCGCTCAAGGTACTCGATGCGCTGCGGCGCGGACTGGGGGAGAGGACGTAACATGGACGGCTTCCTCAATCTGTTAAAGCCGCCGGGGATGACCTCGTCGGACGCGGTGCTGATGGTGCGCAAGCTGTGCCCAAAGGGCACGCGGGTGGGCCACGGCGGCACGCTGGACCCGGACGCGGCGGGCGTGCTGCCCATCTGCGTGGGGCGGGCGGCGCGGCTGTTCGACTACATCATCGACAAGCAAAAGCGGTACGTGGCCGAGCTGCGGCTGGGCATCGAGACCGACACCCAGGACGCGACGGGCCAGATCGTGCGCGAAAGGCCAGTGGACGCGGGGCTGGATCAGCTCGTTTCGGTGCTGCCGCACTTCACGGGCCAGATCATGCAGATCCCGCCCCAGTTCTCCGCCATCAAGCGCGGCGGCCAGCGCGCCTACGACGTGGCCCGCGCGGGCGGAAAACTTAACATCGAACCGCGTCCGGTTTTGGTGCAAAATGTCAGCCTGATCCGTCAAACTGGGAAGGACAGGTATCTGCTCCAGGTGGAGTGCGGAAAAGGGCTGTACATCCGCACGCTGCTGCACGACATCGGCCAGGCGCTGGGCTGTGGCGGGCACATGGCGTTCCTGCTGCGGACCCACGCCGGGCGCTTCGACATCCAGACCGCGCACAGCGTCGAGGAGGTCCTTGCGGCGGGCGAGATTGCGAAGCTGCTGACGCCCATGGACTGGCCGCTGCAGCACCTGCCGAGGATCGAACTGGACGCGCGGTGCGCACACGCGGTGAAGAACGGCAACCCCATCAAGCCGGAATGGCTCGTGGCGCCCATCGATCGGCCCGAGTTGCCACAGAGGATGTACCTCAGCGGCCTGTTTTGCGGCATGGGTGAGGCCCAGGCGGGCGGCGTTCGGTTTCGCGCGATGCTGATGACCGGGGAGGGCGCGGAATGAGGGTCATCGCGTCGCTGGACGCCTTCCGGCCCGACCGCTGCGCACTGGCGATGGGCAAGTTTGACGGGGTGCATCGCGGGCATCAATCGGTGCTCACGGAGACGGTGCGGATCGCCCGGGAACAGGGCATACCTTCCGTGGCGCTCACATTTGACCGGAATCCGCTGGCCGTGATCGACCCGGACCATGCGCCGGAGACGCTGACGCCGCTCGGGAAAAAGCGGGCGCTGGTGGAGGCCATGGGCGTGGACATCCTGATCGTGTGCCCGTTCACGCGGGCGCTGATGGACATGGAGCCTGAGGATTTCTTGCGGATGTTGCGGGACAAGCTGCGCCCCGCGGCCATCGTGTGCGGCGAGAACAACACATTCGGCAGGGCGGCGCGGGGGAACGCGGCGCTGCTGCGACGGATGGCGGACGAGCTGGATTATCGGGCGGTGGTCATTCCGCTGTGCGAAGTGGACGGCGAAGTGGCGTCCTCGTCGCGGGTGAGGCGGCTGATGGACGAGGGTCGCCGCGATGAGGCGATGCGGGTGCTGGGGCGGGAAGAACCGTAGAAGGATGCCGCCCGCCTCGTCATCCTGAGCGCAGCGAAGGACCTTCCTGTAAATAAGGCCCGAGGTTTAGTTTGAAGAAGGTCCTTCGCTTCGCTCAGGATGACGGGCGCTGGCTGAACGGCCAAAATGTGGATACCCGAACCGATACATAAGGCGATAGAGGTGAACGAACGATGCGAAAGATCCTGTGCTTGGTGCTGGCGCTGCTGCTGGCGGTCCCGGCCTGTGCGCTGGCGGAGGCCAAGCTGGGCGATGTGATCTACGGCCCTTGGAGCGAGTGGTCCGAGGCCGCGCCCATTCAGCGCAGCGGCGTGGTGATCGAGACGCGCGAAGGCACAAGGCAGGTCACCAAGGACGTGTTCAGCTACCGCCGGTTCGAGTATTTCAACACCAAAAAGGATATGTGGTACGCCACCTCCACGGCCGAACCGGGCGCAAACATGCGGCCTGGGTCCGGCCGCTGGGCCACCAAATCCTTCGATACAAAGCTGAAGTTGGTGGGCATCGTCAACCTGCAGAAGTGCTATGAGGGCCAGTGGTTCTTCGAGGAATCGGAGACGGTGGACCTGGGCGTGGAGCCGGTCACAGAATACCGCTACCGCACGAAGACGCTGATCCAGTGCCAGCTGAAAACCCACGACGCGGCCATCGCGCGAGGCGCGACCTATCAGCTGGAGCCGACGGTGGGCAGCGGCGTCAAGATTTGGTACCGCAGCAGCGACACCGCCATCGCGACGGTGGACCAAAACGGACTGGCCAAGGGCGTGGGGATCGGCCAGGTGGACATCAACGTCATGGTCGGCGCCGAGCGCGTGGAGTGCCTGCGCCTGAACGTGGGCGAGCGGCTGGCGGGCCTCGCGAGCGGCGCCTACTCGATCCAGCTGATCGGCACCGACGAGTACCTGGCGCCCATCGGCGGCGTGGCGAAGCAGGGCGCGGCGCTGTTCACCGCGAACTACATCCCCGAAGCCCAGCGGCTGTTCAAGTTCCAGGGCGTGGCCGAGAGCGCGTTCCGCGTGCGGCTGGTGTCGCCGCAGATGCTGTACATGAGCGTGAACGAAAAGGAAAAACGCGTGGGTCTGTATGGCCGCAGCAACAAGTACGGCCAGTCGTTCTCGATCCTGCGCCTGAAGGGCGGCCAGGACCTGATCTACCTCGCGGACGAGCCGACGAAGTTCTTGGCGGTGAGCCGTACGGGCATGCTGGAGATGCGCGAGTTTGAGACGCTGTCCTCGACGATCCGCTGGAAGTTGACCAAGGAGGGTGACGAGCGCAAGCAATCCGCGACCTGGACCCTGCCCTATCAGCGCGACGGCAAGAGCTACATGAGCCAGAACTTCAGTTTTGGCACCCACAACGGCGTGGACGTGGGCAGCCACGGCGAGCGCGTCCCGGCGCTGTCGGTGGCGGACGGCCAGGTCATCGAGACGTGGACGGGCTGCGACCACGACTACGGCAAGAAGACGAACGCCGAGGGCCAGCAGGTGGACCCCTGCGGCGAGAAGAGCTACGGCAACTATGTGATCGTGATGCACGCCAACGGCATGCGCACCATGTACGCGCACCTGTCGCGGGTGATGGTGAAGAAGGGCGACCGGGTGAGCCAGGGCGATTTCGTGGGCATGACCGGCAGCACCGGCTCGTCCACAGCGGTGCACCTGCACTTTGAGGTGCGCGACAGCGGCAACAACCCGCTAAACCCAAGGCTTTTCATCGACTTCCCCGCGGTAAAATAGCATCGCCACGCTCCACCACAGCGAAGCGAAACCAGGGAGTCCAGAGGGGCTTAGCCCCTTTGGCGGGCGTGCAGAGGGCAGCGCCCTTTGCGCCCCCGTGAGGGCGTAACCCCCTCCCCGTGCGCGGAGAAAACTTGAAGAAGGTCCTTCGCTCCGCTCAGGATGACGAAGTTTGAACACGACGAAACGCATGGAGCGCACGGGGAGAGCGCCTTTCGCGGGGCCACAGCGCAGCTGCGCCCCGCGAAACAGCCCGTGGCCCCCCGCCCCCGCCCCGCCGTACCGCCTCCATGTCACATTTGCATCCCCTCAAATTAACCATTGTCAGCATTTACAAACGCCCATTGACATGGTATAATACTTGTTGCGGCATCATAGCTATGCCGACATAGATGATCCGCTCGCTCGGTTTGCCGTGATTCATGACCGGCATGCCTGGTTTGCGGGGATGAGAAACAACAGGAGGAATACACATCATGGTTATCAGCAAAACGGACATCATCAACGAGTATGGCCGCCACGAGGGCGACACCGGTTCCCCCGAGGTGCAGGTCGCGCTGCTGACGGCGCGGATCAACCACCTGAACGAGCATCTGAAGATCAACAAGAAGGACCACCACTCCCGCCGCGGCCTGCTGCTGATGGTCGGTCAGCGCAGGGGCCTTTTGGACTATCTGAAGGGCACGGACATCGAGAGCTACCGCTCGTTGATCGCCAAGCTGGGTCTGAGAAAGTAATTGGGACTGGCAAAGGCTCGACCCCAGAGATGAGCATGCCGTCGCTTGGGGATGATCCCCTGAGCGACGGTTTTTCTGCGCATAGATCCATTGCCATATTTTTCCGCCCCGATGTGGACAAGCCGGTCCCGCGTGGCGACATAGAATCGGTATCAATAAGAGATGATATAGTAAGAATGCCCACGAGGAGGGGAACCGAATGTTCAAGAGTTACGAGATGGAGCTGGGCGGCAAGACGCTGCGGCTGGAGTTCGGCAAATACGCCGAGCAGGCCAGCGGCAGCTGCTTTGTCTGCTACGGGGACACGCGGGTGCTGGTCAACGCGACGGTGGCGGAGAATCCGCGGCCGGGCATCGACTTCTTCCCGCTGTCTGTCGACTATGAGGAAAAGATGTACGCCGTGGGCAAGATCCCGGGCGGCTGGATCCGCAGGGAGGGCCGCCCCTCCGAGAAGGCGATCCTGACGGACCGCCTGATCGACCGCCCGCTCAGGCCGCTGTTCCCGAAGGGAATGCGCCACGATGTGTCGATCGTCGCGACGGTCATGTCGGTGGACGACGAGTGCCCGCCGGAAATCCCGGCGATGATCGGCGCCAGCGCGGCGCTGACGATCAGCGAGATCCCGTGGGCCGGCCCCATCGGCGCGGTGGAGATCGGGCTGATTGACGGCGCGTTCATCGTGAACCCGTCGGAGGACCAGTCGGACGTGTCCAAGCTGCACCTGACGGTGGCGGGCACCAGCGAAGCGGTGCTGATGGTCGAGGCCGGCGCGGATGAGATCTCCGAGGAGCAGATGCTCAAGGCGATCCTGTTCGCCCACGAAGAAGTGAAGAAAATCGCGGCGTTCATCAAGGGCATCGCCGACGAGATCGGCAAAGAGAAGCGGGTGTTCCCGCTGGTGCTGCCGGGCGACGATGTGAAGGCCGCCGTGCGCGAGTTCGCGTACGACAAGGTTGTGAACACCTTCGCCACCCACGTCCGCGAGGAGCGCCAGGAGCGCGAAGCGGCGGTTAAGAAAGAGACGAAAGAGCACTTCGCCGCCCAGTTCGAAGGCCGCGAGGGCGAGATCGGCGACGCGCTGTACGCCCTGAACAAGGAAATCATGCGCAAGAACATCATCGAGACGGGCATCCGTCCGGACGGTCGCGGTCTGACGGATGTGCGCCCGATCTGGTGCGAGACCGGCGTGCTGCCGCGCCCGCACGGCTCCGCGGTGTTCACCCGCGGCCAGACCCAGGTCATGACGGTGACCACGCTGGGCATGTCGAGTGAGGCCCAGACCCTGGACACCATCAGCCCCGAGACAGCGAAGCGCTACATGCACCAGTACAACTTCCCGGGCTATTCCACCGGCGAAGCGAAGCCCATGCGCAGCCCCGGCCGCCGCGAGATCGGCCACGGAGCACTGGCGGAGCGCGCGCTGCTGCCGATGATCCCGTCGCTGGACGATTTCCCCTACGCGCTGCGCGTGGTCTCTGAGTGCATGTCGTCGAACGGCAGCTCCTCCATGGCGTCCGTGTGCGGCAGCACGCTGTCGCTGATGGACGCGGGCGTGCCGATCAAGCGCCCAGTGGCGGGCACGGCAATGGGCCTGATCAAGGACGAGGCGTCAGGCAAGGTCGCGGTGCTGACCGACATCCAGGGCCTGGAAGACTTCTTGGGCGACATGGACTTCAAGGTCGCGGGCACGGCGCTGGGCATCACCGCGATCCAGATGGACATCAAGATCAAGGGCATCGACGAAAACATCCTGCGACAGGCACTGGCCCAGGCGTTCGACGGCCGCATGCACATCCTCGGCATCATGCTGGAGGCGCTGCCCGCGCCGAAGCCGGAGCTGTCGAAGTACGCGCCGAAGATCATCGTGTTCAAGATCAACCCCGAGAAGATCGGCGAGGTGGTCGGCCCGCGCGGCAAGACGATCAATAAGATCATCGAAGAGACGGGCGTGAAGATCGACATCGAGGACGACGGCAGCGTGTTCATCGCGACAAACGACGCGGACGCGGCGAAGCGCGCGAAGCAGATCATCGAGGGCATCGCGAAGGACCTGAAGGTCGGCGACGAGTTCCTGGGCAAGGTCGTTCGGATCATGTCGTTCGGCGCGTTCGTGGAGTATGCGCCCGGAAAAGACGGGATGATCCACATCTCGAAGCTCGCCAATGAGCGGGTGGAGAAGGTGGAGGACGTGGTGAATGTCGGGGACGAGCTGCCCGTGAAGGTGGCTGAGGTTGATGGGCAGGGGCGCGTCAATTTGATCCGGACGGACATCGTGTATGACAATCCGGCGATGCCGGAGCGGAGGCCGCCGAGGCCGATGGGCGGCGGCGACCGTCGCGGCGGCGGCGGCGGGTTCAACCGCCGGTAAGTGAAACGAAGCGAGGAACAGGGCCTGCGAGGGTCCGGTTCCTCGTTTGCTAAAGGGCGCGGTTGCTGGGCAAACTACGCGGTAGAGCACCGCGAAGCGCCCAGGGAGGTCCAGGAGGGATTTAATCC
>JAVBUD010000199.1:0-21364 GCA_031555755.1 Eubacteriales bacterium
CGCGCAGCGACGCACCTTCCCCATTTTTCCCCAGGCTAATGGTTGTGTACGGGCCTGCGGGGCGCTCAGGATGACGGCGTCGGTGGCGGAAGACCCAAGCGCCACTTATGAGTTCTTGATCCATACTGGCGCATGCCCCTGCATCTCAATCACCCCACCCTCCGCCGGAACGCGCTCCCCTTGCAGCAGCCGATGCATCGTCTCTGCCGTGAGCATCGGCCCGCCGGCCCGGGTCAGCCCGTTCAGCCACACCGTGTACTTGCACCCCTCCCGCCAGCGCGAGCAGCCGAACGCCTTCGCGTTGATCTGCACCTCGCCCTGGCCGCACATGGGGCACTTATCCCCCGTCAGCTTCGGCTTGACGGCGGCTCTTTTCTTGGTGCGCTCCTCGCCATACTCCCGCGCGAACGCCACGTTCCCAGGCGCGGACTTGGCGGCGTCCACCAGGAACGCGCTGTAGCGGCGGATGCTCTGCATGAACTTGTCGCTGCGCCGGTCCAGCGCCTCGGGGTCGGTCTCTCGGGCCATGGCGTGCAGCGCGCGCTCCCAGCGGCCGGTGGTCTCGGCGGAGCGGATCTCCTCGGGGGCGACGGAGATGAGCTGCTTGCCCTTTTCCGTGGACAGCAGCGCCTTGCCCTTTCGCTGGACGTACTTCACCGCGATCAGCCGCTCGATGATGGCGGCCCTGGTGGCGGGCGTGCCCAGCCCGCTGTCCTTCATGGCCTCCTGCAGCGCCTCGTCGTCCACCAGCTTGCCCGCGTTTTCCATCATCTGCAGCAGCGACGCGTCGGTGTGCGGTGCGGGGGGCCTGGTCTGCTGCTTTTTGAGGGCGACGGACTCGCAGGTGCGGGTGTCGCCCACCTTGAGGTTCGGGATCTCCTTTTCGGCGTCGGTCGGGTCTTTGGCGGGCTTATCATCTCTGTACAGCGCGCGCCAGCCCATGACCACCGGCACGGTGCCGCTGGTCTGGAAGGTGTGGCCCATGACCTCGGTGCGGACCTGGGTGGACTCGTACTCGTAGTCCGGATAATGGACCGCGATGAGCCGCCGCGCGACCATGTCGAACAGCTTTTTCTGCTCGGGGTTGAGCTTGCCCATGTTCGCGAACTGGCCGGTGGGAATGATGGCGTGGTGGTCCGAGACCTTGTTGTCGTTGATGACGCGCCCATACGGTGTCGGTACGTCCAGCACAGGCTGCGCCAGCTCCTGATAGGGCGCGGGCATGGTGCGGAGCACTTTTTTCACCTGCGGGATCATGTCCTTGGGCAGGTAGCGACTGTCGGTGCGCGGGTAGGTGATGAGCTTGTGCTCCTCGTAGAGCTGCTGGGCGATCTTGAGGGTGTTGGCGGCGCTGAACCCCAACTGGCGGTTGGCGTCGCGCTGCAGCGACGTGAGGTCGTACAGCGGCGGCGGCGCGGTCTTTTTCATCTCGCGCTTGGACTCAGTGACGGTCCCCGTCTTGCCGGGGCAGTCGCGCTCGATCTGCTTGGCGAGTTCGGGGTCGTAACAGCGGGCCTCCTTCTTTTCGCCGTCCCAGTACAGCCCTTCATAATCGCCGAAGCTCGCCCGGACCTCGTGGTACTGCACGGGCTCGAAGTTCATGATCTCCATGTCGCGCTGGACGATGAGGTTGAGGGTGGGGGTCTGGACGCGGCCGATGGGCAGGAGCGCGTCATAGCGGAGGGTGAACGCGCGGGAGGCGTTCATGCCCACGAGCCAATCAGCCTCGCTGCGGCAGCGGGCGGAGGCGTAGAGGGGGTCGTACTCGGTATCGGGGCGCATAGATTCCAGGCCGGCGCGGATGGCTGCGTCGGTCATGGAGGAGATCCACAGGCGCTGGACAGGTTTTTTACAGCCGCACTGGTTGTAGATATAGCGGAAGATGAGTTCGCCTTCGCGGCCGGAGTCGGTGGCGCAGATGACGCGATCGATGTCGGGGGAGGCGAGGTGTTTTTTAATGATGGCGAACTGGGACTTGGTCTTGTCGATGACCTTGGTGGGCATGGATTCGGGGAGGATTGGGAGATGGTCCATGCGCCAGGATTTGTAGATGGGGTCGAGCTCATCGGGGTCCTTGAGGGTCACGAGGTGGCCGATGGCCCAGGAGACGATGTGGTCGGGGCCGCAGATGGCGCCGTCCAGGCGCTCCTTGCAGCCGAGCACCCGCGCGATATCCCGCGCGACCGACGGCTTCTCTGCGAGCACAAAGGTCTTCGGCATGATTCAACCTCCAAAAGCAGCGATAGAGCGCAGCGAAGCGACACCAGGGGGTACAGGGGGATTGACCACTCTGGCGGGCGCTTCGCGCGCCTCTGCCCTGACTACTGGGTTTCGCCGCCCGTGGCGATTCCGGACAGCACGTACCCGCGCCGCGGGTTCACCACGCCTGCCAGCGGCGCGCGGCTCGACAGCACGCCGTTCCGGAAGAACAGCCCCAGAATCGGCAGGTCGTTCACGCACTTCATCTGCACCCGGCTCATCTCCAGCACCAGCGCCTCCGCCGACGGCGCGTCCCAAGCCGCCCGCAAATACTGGTCCATCTCGCCGCTGTTATACCGCGAATAGTTGCAGTCGCCCTCTGAATTGAGCAAAAAGAACAGATTCGGGACCTCGCCCAGCTCAAACGCGCACAGCGCCAGATCGAACTGCTGGTTCTTCATATACGTCACCAGGTCGCTGTGGCTGTACGTCTGCAGCTCCGTGCTGATCCCCACCAGCGCCAGCTGCGCCTGGATCGCCTGGATCGCCTCGCTCCGCGTCGACGTCGTCCCCTTGTCTGCCGTAAACAGCCGCAGATGCAGGTTCACATACTGCCCATTCACTGTGTTGGACAGGATGCCGTCGCCGTCGCCGTCGATCCAGCCCGCGTCGTGCAAAATCGCCAGCGCGTGCTCGGGGTTGTATCTGTACCTCGCCGCCTGCTTTTCGTACAGCCAGGTTCCGGGCACCACCGGCACCTCGCTCTCCTGCACCATCGATGTGTACACCGTCTGCGCCAGTTCGCTTCGGTTGATCGCGTACATCAGCGCCTGCCGCACATTGATGTCCGCCAGGATCGGGTTGCGCAGGTTCGGCACGATGCACTCGTACGTCAGCGTCGAAAAGTCCTTCGTGGACCGGTCCGCCAGGTTGCGGCCCAGCGACGCCGTCGGGTATTCCGAGGCCAGCGTGTCGATCTCGCCCGTCTCCATCGCCGCGATCACCGACTTGTTGTCCCGGAAAAACACGCCCACGATGCTCTGCACCGCGCCGCCCGTGCGCCGCCACCAGACCGGGCTCTTTTCGAGCCGGATCGCGTTCCCCGGGCTGTACTGGCTGATCAGGTACGGGCCCGTCCCCAGCGGGATGTCCGCGTGGATGCTGTTGCGCTGCACGATCGGGAACGTCATCGCGTACAGCGTCATGTAGCCCTTCGTCGTGCTCGTCACGCGGATCGTTGATTCATCCACCATGCTCATGTTCTTGATCATCGCCAGCGCCGGGCTCCAGTAGGTGTCCTTCGTCGCCTTCAGCGCCTCGAAACTCTGGATCACGTCCTCCGGCGTCAGCGGCGAGCCATCGTGGAACTTGATGCCCGACCTGAGCTTGAACTCCCATGTGGTGCCGCTCTGCGTCCAGCGCTCCGCCAGCCATTCCAGGGGCTGCTGGTTCGCGTCCAGCGCGACCAGGCCCTCGAACACCTGGGTGTTCAGGTTCATCATGTCCTGGTGCATGCACCGCAGCGGGTTGATGTCCATTCCCTCGCTCGCCACGATGCCCATCGTGATGTTGCCCCGGGCGATGTCCGGCGCGAACAGGCTCGACGGGCCCGCCTCGGGGTTTGCAGCCGCCTCCGACGCAGCCGTGCGGATCTCGTCCAGCGTCGACGGCGCGGGGATCACCGGCGCGTCCTGCTGCATCACCGTGTTCGGCGCGTAATAGCCCTCGCTCTGATAGCTCGCCTCCTGGCCGCCCCGGATCTGGGCCAGTTGCGCCTCCGTCAGTTCCTCCGTCACGATCGTGTGCTCGCCGCCGGAACAGCCGCTCAGCGCCAGCGCCATCGCCATCAGCAGCGCCATGAATCTAGCCTTGTGCATCTTGGTAGAGCTCCTTGTATGCGTCATACGCCGCGACCACGCGCTTTACGTACGTGTCCGTGGCGCTCGAGGGGATCGCGTCCAGCGTCACGCCGTCCTGGGAGTTCGCCGCGTCCTTCAGCCAATCGTCCACATGACCCTGGCCTGTGTGGTAGGCGGCCGTGGATTTGACGATGTCGCCGTCATACCGCTCGATCAGCCAGTCCAAGTACCAGCAGCCGAACCGCATGTTCGTCACCGGGTCAAAAAGCTGGTCCGCGCCTTGATAGTCGATGTCCGGGAATTTCGTCGCCAGCCATTCGCCCGTCTGCGGCATGATCTGCATCAGGCCTCGCGCGCCCACGCTGGACACCGCGTCCGGCAGGAACGACGACTCGCAGTAGATCACCGCCGCCACCCGCGCCGGGTCCAGCCCGAACTCGCCCGCCCGCTCGCGGATCTGGGCTTCCATCGTCATCGGGTAGTTGATCTTCGGCACCTGTTTGGGGAAGCTGAAAATAAAGTAGGCCGCCACCGCAAGCAGCGCCAGGCCCAGCAGCAGCATCCAGATGCAGCCCGATCGGCGGCGGCGGCGACGGCGGCGCTTGTTGATCCGGACGCGGTGAGCGTCGCGGGGTTCGTAGCTGATCGACATGTGTTCGTACCTCATTCGTATGGATAGAATATCGGGCTCGCGGGCGGCGGGGGCAAGCCCCCGCCCTACAGGAGCACCTGTCACAGCCGTCCCCGTAGGGCGGGGGCTTGCCCCCGCCGCCGCGTGAGCGGCGTTCCCGGCCTTTCTGCCTACTTCGGACGGTGGTGGTCGGGGACGTGCCACTGACCTGGCGGGGCGTCTGCCGACCCAAGGCACCTGCTAACACACAGCGCCCTCGCCTCGTCCGCGCGAGCCTCACGGCCGCGCGGACTCGCTCGGTCGCGATCTACTGCCCGTGCGCCCATCGGAGTCGTTCCCCCAACCTCGTCATCCTGAGCGCAGCGAAGGACCATCCTCAAATCTGTGCGCACGGGGTCTCAGGTCACCGGGGAACGCTCAGAGGGCGCTGCCCTCCGAGACCGCCAGCCAGGGGGAATAATTCCCCCTGGACCCCCTGGTGTCGCTTCGCTTGCCTTGATCATGCATTAGCCGCTGAGTCGCTTGAGCAGGGTGTCGTAGAGCTTCTTGATCTCCTTGGCGGTCTGTTCCATGGGCCTGTTCGTGCGGATCACGGCGTCGGCCAGCTTTTCCCGCTCGCCCTCCGGCAGCTGGCTCCGCACCCGCGCCTCCGCCTGCGCCTTCTCCAGCCCGTCCCGCTCCATCACCCGCCGGATCTGCTCCTCCCGGTCCACGCTCGTGCACCAAACCTCATCGCACATCGCGTCCATCGCGGTCTCATACAACAGCGGCACCACCAGCACGCAGACCTTCGCCTCCGCCCCGTCAATCCGCCTCAGCATCTCCCGCTGCACCGCCGGATGGATGATCCCCTCCAGCGCCCGCCGCTCAGCCTCGTTGCCAAACACCAGCGCGCCCAGCGCCTTCCGGTCCAGCGTCCCGTCCGCTCGGAAAACATCGTCCCCGAACCGCGCCCGAATCGCGGGCAGCGCCGGCCCGTCCGCCGCCGTCAGCGCCCGCGAGATCTCGTCCGCGTCAATGATCTCCGCGCCGTACGACGCCAGTTTTCGCGCCGCCTCTGTCTTGCCGCTGGCGATGCCGCCCGTCAGCCCCAGAATGAACGGCCGATTACTTGCACTCATTCCAGTTCCTCCCGTCCGACACATCCGCCACCAGCGGCACGCTCAGCGAGATCACGCCCTCCATCTCCCGCAGCAGCAGCGCCTTCGCCCGCGCCACCTCGGCCTCGGGGCACTCGATGATCAGCTCGTCGTGGACCTGCAGGATCAGCCGCGCCCGAAGCCCCTCCTGAAGCAGCGCCTCGTGCACCCGGACCATCGCCAGCTTGATGATGTCCGCAGCCGTGCCCTGGATCGGGCTGTTCATCGCCGCCCGCTCACCGAACGCGCGGATGTTGTAGTTGGGGCTTTGAAGCTCCGGCAGGTAGCGCCTGCGCCCGAATAGCGTCTTGACGTAGCCGTTCAGTTTTCCTTCCGCCACGCAGCCGTCCATGAACGCCTTGATGCCCGGGTACCGCGCCAGATAGCGCTCGATGAACGTCTTCGCTTCCTTGCGCGTGACGCCGATGTTGCGCGCCAGCCCGAAGTCGCTGATGCCGTACACGATCCCAAAATTGACGGCCTTCGCAGCCGAGCGCATGTCCTTGGTGACCTGGTCCAGCGAGACGCCGTAGACCTCCGCGGCCGTGCGCTGGTGGATGTCTTGGCCCAGCCGGAACGCCTCGCACATCACTTCGTCACCCGACATATGCGCCAGCACCCGCAGCTCGATCTGGGAATAATCGGCGTCCACCAGCCGCATCCCCTCGCCTGCCACGAACGCGCCGCGAATCTCGCGGCCCATCTCCGTGCGCACCGGGATGTTCTGCAGGTTCGGCTCATTGGACGAGATGCGGCCCGTAGCCGTGGCCACCTGGTCAAAGCTGGTGTGGATGCGCCCGTCCTGGGCCCTAAGCCGCAGCAGCGCGTCGATGTACGTGCTCTTGAGCTTGGCGTATTTTCTGTACGCCAGGATCAGCGGAACGATGGCGTGTCCGTCCTGGATGTCCTCCAGCACGCTGGCGTCGGTGGAGTAGCCGCTCTTGGTTTTCTTGCCGCCCTGAAGGCCCAGCTGGTCGAACAGCAGCTCGCCCAACTGCTTGGGGCTGTTGATGTTCAGCTCGCGGCCCGCGTGGGCGTAGATGGCGCTCGTCAGTTCGGCGATGCGCCTGTCGTAATTCTCGCCCAGCCGCCGGAGCTCGCCCGCGTCCACCATGAACCCCTCGCGCTCCATGCTCAGCAGCACCCGCGCCAGCGGCAGCTCCATATCCATATAGACGGATGTGAGCGCGTCTTGTTTCATCTGCTCGTCCTGACGCTGCGAGAGCTGGATCATCGCGGCGGCGGGTGCGGCGGCGTCACAGCCCGGCTCGTCCGCGAGCAGCGACGGCAGGTCGAAGTTTTTGCGCTGTGCGCTCAGCACATAGGCGGACAGCATCAGGTCGTGGACGGGTCCCGGATGGCTCAGCCCGTAGCCCGCCAGCAGCGCGTCCATGGCCTTTATACTGTGCACCACCAGCTCGGTTTTCTCATTGAGCAATGGCGCGACCGCCCGCAGCGCGTCGCCCTCCGGCACGTCCGGCGTCAGCAGGTCGCCGCCCAGCGCCAGCGCGGCCTGCTCGCCCGCGCCGGTCGCCACGGACAGATTCGCGCCCACCGTCAGCGCCACCTTATCCGCGCCTGCCCGCCTGTTCGCCCAGTTCGCCAGCGACTCAGCCGTCTCAAACACCTCGAGCGGCGACCATTTCATCTCGTCCTCTGTGGTGCGTGGGCTTGCCCCCGCCGCCCCGTTTGCATCCACCGACAGCGCCAGCTGCCGCAGCTTCGGCATCAGCGACTTCAACTTATACTGATCCAACACTGGCATCGCGTCGCCCACATCCCGCAGTTTCAGCGCCGCCTGATCCCAGACAACTGCCGCGTGCCGGTCGATGGTCGCCAGTTTCTTCGACAGCAGCGCCATCTCCTTGTTCCCCATCAATCGCTCCCGAAGCGCGCCCTTCTGGTCCGTCTCGGCGGTCTCCAGCACCTTTTCGAGGGTGCCATACTGCGCCACCAGTTTCGACGCGGTCTTTTCGCCCACGCCGGGCACGCCGGGGATGTTGTCGCTCTTGTCGCCCATCCGGCCCTTCACGTCGATCAGCTGCACCGGCTCCACGCCGTACTGGTCGCGCACAAAATCCGGCGTCACGCGCTGCGTGTCGGTGATGCCGCGCTTGGTGTAAAGGATCGTGGTGTGCGCGCCGGCGAGCTGATAGCTGTCCCGGTCGCCGGTGATCAGCAGCGAATCGATGCCCCGCTCCGACGCCTCGCGGGATAAGGTGCCCAGGATGTCGTCGCCCTCGAAGCCCTCCGCCGACAGAATCGGCACATGCATCGCCGCCAGCACTTCCTTGCACACCTGAAACTGCGGCCGCAACTCCTCCGGCGTGGGGGCGCGGTTCGCCTTGTATTGATCGTATGCCGCGTGCCGGAATGTCGGCCCGTGCAGGTCGAACGCCACGCCCAGATAATCGGGCCGCTCCTGGGCGATGGCCGAAAACAGCATCCCCAAAAAGCCGTACACCGCGTTGGTGTACAGCCCCTCGCCATTGTCCAGCAGCGGCAGCGCATGGAATGCCCTGTACATCAAGCTGTGCCCGTCCACCAGCATCAATTTCTCCGCCAAGGGCCCGTCCCCCTTCATCACCATGAGGATACCTTAGGCATCATAACACCTCATTATACTGCACGGGTGGAAAAATTGCAAATTCGAGCGGGAGCACGAGAAAGGAGCAGCGCATGAACAAAGATATCGGTACATCCGCCCTCTCCTCGCCGTCATCCTGAGCGCCAGCGAAGGAAGACGAATTACTACAACACCTATCGGTAGCCTGCCCTAACTTAACGTTAACAATATGCGAATCATCCCTTGCCCCGTTTCAACCCCACCTTCCCCGTTGATCTATACATCGCACGGCAACACAACATCAACATCGCAGGAGGAATACGCCATGAAGTGGATCTGCAAGGTTTGCGCCTATGAACACGAAGGCGACACCCCGCCGGACGAATGCCCCATCTGCGGCGTCGGCCCGGAGGAATTCGAGCAGGCGGAATGAGGCCGTATTTTACAGACAATACACACATTTAAAGGAGGATGACCGATATGAAATGGGTTTGCAAGGTTTGTGGTTATGTACATGAGGGCGACACCCCGCCTGAGAATTGCCCCATCTGTAAGGCCCCGGCCAGCAAGTTCGAGCAGCTCGCAGAAGAGCGCACCTGGGCCGCCGAGCACGTCGTGGGCGTGGCGAAGGGCCTGGACGAGCGAGTCATCGATGGCCTGCGCCAGAACTTCATGGGCGAGTGCACCGAGGTCGGCATGTACCTGGCCATGAGCCGCGCCGCGGACCGCGAGGGCTATCCCGAGGTGGCCGAGGCCTACAAGCGCATTGCGCTTGAAGAGGCCGAGCACGCCGCCAAATTCGCGGAACTGCTGGGCGAGGTCGTCAGTGCCAGCAGCAAGACCAACCTGCAGCTCCGCGTGGACGCCGAGTTCGGCGCCACCCAGGGCAAGGTGGACCTGGCCAAGCTCGCCAAGGAACTGGGCTACGACGCCATCCACGACACCGTCCACGAAATGGCCCGCGACGAAGCCCGCCACGGCAAGGCCTTTGAGGGGCTGCTGGGCCGGTACTTCAAGTAAAGCGATTCAATCCACATCATAACCCGGCGGCGGCGCAAGCCCTCCGCCGGGTTTTCATATGCCCATCCATGATACCAAAGCCCGCCCACCGCTGTGTCATCCTGAGCGAGCGCAGCGAGTCGAAGGATCTCCCCGCCGTGAGGCGACATCCCCCATCGAAGATGACGGCGAGGGTAGGCCGTCGGCGAGGAACGTCGCCTCACGGCGGGGAGATCCTTCGACTGCGCGCTTTGCGCTCCGCTCAGGATGACAAAGAGGGGAGCGAGCATATGTGCCCACCCCCCACATTGCGTTTGCCCTTACTTCTTCCCGTACAGCGGCCCGAAATTCGCGCAGGCCTTGTAGTCGGCGCCCTCCCTGTCCTGGGTGCCGAACATGTTCCACGCAGACGGGCGGAACAGGTCGCCTTCCGCCACGTTGTGCATGCACACCGGGATGCGCAGCATGGCGCACAGCGTGATCAGGTCCGCGCCGATGTGGCCGTAGTTGAACGAGCCGTGGTTCGCGCCCCAGTTGTTCATCACGGCGTACACGTCGCTGAACGCGCCCTCGCCGGTGACGCGCGGCGCGAAGTAGGTCGTGGGCCAGGTGGGGTCGGTGCGGTCGTTGATGACCTTGTGCACATTTTCCGGGATGCGCACGGTCCAGCCTTCGGCGATCTGCATCACCGGGCCCAGCCCGTCCACCATGTTCAGGCGCAGCATCGTGATCGGCATGCCGTCCTTGGTCCACAGGTTGGACGAATATCCGCCGCCGCGGAAGTAGCCCAGGTCGCCGTAGCAGTACTGGGTGGCGTCCACGCAGGCCGCCGCCTCCTCAGGCGAGATGTCCCACCAGGACTTCATGCACGGCTCGCCCTTTTCGTTGGTGCATTCGCCGGTGGCATCCAATGTGACGGAGCCGGAGTTGATGAGGTGGATGATGCCGTGCTCGGCCTTGCCCTCGGGCTTCCAGCCGCTGACGCGCTCGATGGCCTCGGGGCTCCAGTAGGTGCGCACGTCGGCAAAGCCCGACGCCTGTTGGGTCAGCAGCTTGCCGAACAGCATGCAGATGCCGTTCAGCGCGTCGTTTTCGGTGGCGACGACCATGGGCTCGCGGATGCCGTTCCAATCGTAGCTGCTGTTGAGGATCGACTCCATGAAATCGCCGTTGGGGAAGTGGTCGGTCCACTGGCGCTGGCCCTGGAAGCCGCTGGCGATGGCGTTGTGGCCGCAGGCCTCCTCGCCGAAGCCCAGCTCGGCCAGTTTTTCGTTGCCGATCATCAGGTCGCGCCCGATCAGCGTCATCTTGATGCAGTCTTCCAGCACCTTTTCTTTGCGGGCGTCGTCGTGCTGCAGTTCTTTGGCGTTCTTGTCCCAGCCGATGCTCACATTCTCCTTGACCCACTTGTACGCCTTTTCATACTCCTCGGCGTCGTAGATCCCCTCTTCCCAGCGGCGCACGAACTCGCACATGTCGATGGACTCCACCCGCATGCCCAGGAACTTCTCGAACAGCGGCGGGTTCACCATGCTGCCCGCGATGCCCATGGATGTGCCGCCCATGCTGAGGTAGGCCTTGCCGCGCATGGTCGCCACCGCGAGGCCCGCGCGGGCGAACCGCAGCAGCTTTTCGCCGACGTCACTGGGGATGGTGGCCGCGTCCTGGCTGTCCATGACGTCATGGCCGTAGATGCCGAACGCGGGCAGGCCCTTTTGGGTGTGCGCCGCCAGCACCGCAGCCAGGTATACCGCGCCGGGGCGCTCGGTGCCGTTGAAGCCCCAGATGGCCTTGGGGGTGAACGGGTCCATGTCCATGGTCTCGCTGCCGTAGCACCAGCAGGGCGTGACGGTCAGGGACACGCCCACGTTTTCGCGGGCGAACTTGTCCGCACAGTCGGCGGCCTCTTTGAATCCGCCGATGGTGGTGTCAGCGATGACGCATTCCACCGGCAGGCCGCAGCTGTGCCGGAGATGCTTGGTGATGTAGTCGGCGGCGGCCTTCGCCATCTGCATGGTCTGGTCTTCCAGGCTCTCGCGCACGCCGCGGCGGCGGCCGTCGATGCAGGGCCGGATGCCGATCTTCGGCAGGGACCCGCGCAGGTGGTTGACGGGGGCGGTCATGGGGAACGCTTTGGGATTGGCCATGATGAAGAACCCTCCTTAATAAAGATATCAGCCGGTATCGCGCATGGAAACGCGCATCTCGCTATGTTAACATTATACATCACATGGCGGCTTGCCGCAATGTGGAATGCTATCATTTTTTTGTGGTTTATGATATACTATTTGTCGATTCGACGAGGAAGACCAAGAGGAGGGCACACTCTTGCGCATCATCATCACGGGCGGCGCGGGCTTTATCGGGTCCAGCGTCGCCGACGCGCTGCTGGCCCGGGGCGACGAGGTCCTGGCCATCGACAGCTTCTGCAACTATTACGACCCGGCCCTCAAGCGCCGAAACGTGGCTGAGGTCCGGGCGAAGGACACCCATGACCGGTTCCAGCTCGTCGAGGCCGACATCCGCGACGCCGACGCCATGGACCGCGCGTTTTCCGCGTTCAAGCCCGATGCAGTCATTCACCTGGCCGCCATGGCGGGCGTGCGACCCTCCATCGAAAACCCGGCGCTGTACTGCGACGTGAACCTCATGGGCACGGTGCGCGTCCTCAACGCCATGCGCGACAGCGGCTGCAGGCGGATGGTGTTCGCCTCCTCGTCCAGCGTGTACGGCAACAGCCCCACCGCGCCGTTCAAGGAGTCCGACCCCGTGGACATGCCCATCTCACCCTATGCGGCCACGAAAAAGGCGGGCGAGCTGCTGATGCACGTGGAGCATACACTGCACGGGCTGAGCGCCGCGTGCATGCGATTTTTCACGGTGTTCGGCCCGCGCCAGCGCCCCGACCTGGCGATCAACAAATTCGCGCACCTGATCAAGGCCGGAGAGCCTGTGCCCATGTACGGCGACGGCGGCACCACCCGCGATTATACCTTCATCGAGGACATCGTGGACGGCGTCGTCAGGGCGCTGGACTGGACGGGCGGCGACGCAAAATACGACATCTTCAACCTCGGCGGCGGCCACACGGTGACGCTGCGCGAGATGATCGGGGCCATCGAAAGCGCCCTCGGGAAAAAGGCGGACATCCTGCGCCTGCCCATGCAGCCGGGCGACGTGAACCGCACCGACGCGGACGGCAGCCACGCGCGGCAGGCGCTCGGTTTCGAGCCGAAGACCTCCTTTGAGCGGGGCATACAAAAGTACGTCGAATGGATGGAGGCGCAGGGATGAGCGGTGAAATGCGGGCCTTCGCGCCGTACCGCATCTGCCCCATCGGGGCCCATGTGGACCACCAGTACGGACTGATCACAGGTTTTGCGATTGACAAGGGCGTGGAGATTTTATACACCCCCACCGACGACGGGCTGGTGGAGATCACCAGCGCGGAGTTCGAGGGCAAGGTCTATTTCAACGTGCAGAACCCGCCCGTGGAGCTCAGCGGCGACTGGGGCGATTTTGCCTGCGGCGCAGCCTACGTGCTGATGCACCGCGGGCTTCGGCGCGGCATCAAAGGCCGCGTGCGCGGCTCGCTGCCCATCGGCGGGCTGTCCTCGTCGGCGGCGGTGATCCTGTGCTACCTGCAGGCGCTGCTTTCTGTCAACGAGATCCAGGTCTCCGCCGAGGGCCTGATCGAGCTGGCCCTGGAGGTGGAAAAGGACTATGCGGGCGTGAACGTCGGCAAGCTGGACCAGTCCTGCGAGGTGCTCAGCCGCAAAGACCACCTGCTGTACCTGGACACCAAGGACCAGTCGTTCGAGCTGATCCGGACGCCCCAGACCATGAAGCCGTACCAGCTGATGGTGTTCTATTCCGGGCTGTCGAGAAAGCTGGGCGCTGGGTTCAACCTGCGCGTGGACGAGCTGCGGGCAGCGTCCTGGTATCTGAAGTCGCTGTCCGGCATGGAACTGAACCCGTTCAAGGAGACCCGGCTCAGGGACGTGCCCCGCGAGGTGTTCGACCGCCATGAGGCCCAGCTGATGGACCCGTTCCGTCGGCGCGCGCGGCACTTCTACACCGAGTGTGAGCGGGTCAAGGCAGGCGCTCAGGCCTGGAGGTCGGGCGACATCGAGGCGTTCGGTCAACTGGTGTTCCAGTCCGGCCAGAGCTCAATCGAAAACTACGAGACCGGCTCCGAGCACCTGATTGAGCTATACAACCTGCTCCGCGAGGCCCCGGGCGCGTACGGCGCGCGGTTCAGCGGCGCGGGCTTCAAGGGCTGCTGCATCGCCATCGTCGACCCGGCGAAGGCGGATGCCTGCGAAGGCTACGTGTCCGAGCGCTACCTGAGCAAGTATCCGGAGCTGGACGGCCAATACAGCGTGCACCCGGCGCACACCGAGGACGGCGTGGGAAGGGGGCTGGGGCTGTGATCTCACTGGCACTGGCGGCGGGCTACGCCACGCGCATGTACCCGCTGACGGAAAACTTCCCCAAGCCGCTGCTGCCCGTACAGGGCACGACGATCCTGGACCGGCTGCTCGCCGATCTGGACCGGCTGGACCGCATCGAGCGCCATGTGGTGGTCTCCAACCACAAGTTCATCGGGCATTTTGAGGCGTGGCGCCACGAGACGCCGCTGAAAAAGCCCGTCTCCCTGATCGACGACGGCACCACCGGCAACGAAAACCGCCTCGGCGCGGTCAGAGACATACAGCTCGCCATCGAGCGCGAGGCCATCGACGACGACCTGTTCGTGCTCGCCGCCGACAACCTGCTGGACTTCTCGCTGCAGACCCTGGCGGACGCGTTCGCCACAGACTGCATCTCCCGCATCTACAGCTATCAGGAGCGCGACCCGGTCAAGCTCCGCCGTTGCGGCGTGATGACGCCGGACGCCGACATGCGCGTGGTCCGCATGGCCGAGAAGCCCCAGGACCCCGAAACGAACTGGGCGGTGCCGCCGTTCTACCTCTACAGCCGGCGCGACCTGCCGCTGGTCAGGGCCGCCATCGAAGACGGCGTCCACACCGACGCCCCCGGCAGCCTCGTCGCCTGGATGTGCCTGAAAACCGCCATCCGCGCCCTGGAGATGCCCGGCCGCCGGGTGGACATCGGCAACCTCAGCGCCTACGAGGCGATCAAAGACAAGGGCATATAGAGCGCTCGTCCCCGCATAACCTCCAACGTCAACTGATATAGGCGGGAGGCGGGGGCGTGAGGACACACATCATTGCGCGCGTGCTGGACACGGCCCAGTACATGCTGAAAAGCGGCGCGACCGTGCGCGACGCGGCGCAGAAGCTGGGCGTGAGCAAGACCACCGTACACAAGGACATGCGCACCAGACTGCCCCAGATCGACCAGGACCTGGCCAGGGCCGTGGATCGGCTGCTGAATGTGAACCTGAGCGAGCGCCATCTGCGCGGCGGCGAGGCGACGAAGCAGAAGTATAAGCAGGCAGAGGCGTAACGCACGGATCGCAGGTTGAGGCAACTGCGTTCGGCGTGGCCGTAGTGGCGGGGTTCCACCCCCTCCCTCACAGCGAATCACAATCCAAGAACCTTATACAAAAGGGAGTCCTTACCAATGATACACAACATCGCAATCGACATGGGCACATCCGGCGTCCGCATGGCCGTGAAGGGCAGGGGTGTGGTGTACCGCCAGTCGGCGGCCATCGCGCGGCGGGGCGACGACCTGCTGGAGGCGGGCAACGAGGCGCTGCGGCTGCTATCCCGCGTGCCGGAGGACATCACCGTCTCGTTCCCCATGCGCGGCGGTACCATCGCGGACGAATTGGCGCTGCTCGCGTGGCTGAGCTATCTGATCCGTCACGCCCAGGGCGCGGGGCTGGTGCACCGGCCCAGGCTGCTGTTGTCCGTCGCACCGGATGTCCAGCCCGCGCCGCTGCGGCACGTGGTGGCCACGGCGATGGAGGCGGGCGCCAGCGGCTGCAGCGTCATCCGCAGCGACCTGTGCGCCGCCATCGGCGCGCCGATGGACCTTTTCCAGCCCAAGGGCGCGCTGGTGTGCCAGCTTGGCGCGGGGATGATGAGCGTCACCGCCGTGGCGGGCGGGCGCGTGATCGCGGCCCGGGCACTGCCGTTCGGCATGGCGCAGGTGGACGACGCCATCATCCGCAGGCTCAGAAAGGCCCAGGGCATGATCATCGGCCGGAAGGCGGCCGAGGACCTCAAGCTGTCGCTGGTCACCGCAGGCGCGCAGGCTGCCCCCTGCCAAGGCGTGTCGGCCATCGACGCCGCCTCGGGCTTTCCAAAGCATTTTGACGTGCCAGCAGACGCCGTCAAGGGCGCGGCCGAGCCGGTGTTGGCCCCGTTTTTTGAGCTGATACACCAGGTACTTGATGTCGTGCCCATGGAGCTCAGCGCGGACCTGGCCGAGGCCGGCATGATCCTGACCGGCGGCGGCGCACAGCTGTTCGGGCTGGCCCAGCGGCTGGCGGGCGAGTTTTCACTGGCCTGCCATCTGGTGGAAGACCCAGCCGCCGCCGTCGTGCGCGGCCTGAACCAGGCCATGGACGGCAAGGACAAATACCAGGCGTTCATCACCTCGCACATGGATGTCATGACGCGGGGGACAACCTGATGCTGCGAACTGTCAAGACACCCTCCGGCCCCATCGACTACGAACTGATCCAGACCCAGCGCCGGTCCATGGAGATCCGGCTTCAAGCGGAGGGCTCGGTGCGGCTGTTCGCGCCTCGGCGCGCGCCGCTTCGGGCCGCGGACGAGTTTATCCTGGAGCGCGCCCCGTGGATCGCGCACAACCGGCTGGCCCTCCGCGCCCGCCAGGATCAGCTCAGGGCCGCCCGCCCCATGGTGGACGGCGCGACGGTGCTGTTCGAGGGCGAGCCCGTGGAGATTCGCGTGCAGCCGTCGGGCCGCAACGGCGCGCGGTTCGAACGGGACAAGCTGCTGGTCAGCGCCACCGACACCGATCAAGACGCCCTGCGCGACCAACTGCGCCGCTTCCTCACCGAACAGGCCCGCGCCCGGATCATAGATCGGCTCGCACACTTCATCCCGCTGATCGGCAAGCAGCCGGGCCGCGTCGCCATCCGCGACCAGAAGACCCGCTGGGGCAGCTGCAGCAGCGAGCACAACCTCAATTTCAACTACAAGCTCATCATGGCCCCGCCCATGGCGCTGGACTATGTGGTGGTGCACGAGCTGTGCCACCTGTATGAGTTCAACCACTCGCCCCGGTTTTGGTCCAGGGTAGAACAGTTCATGCCGGATTACGCGGTGTGGAGGGATTGGCTGAAGCAGAACGGAAAGATGCTGGGCGTGTGAGTGCCGCCCGTCATCCGCCTCCCCCCGTCATCCTGAGCGCAGCGAAGGACCTTCCTCAAATCTTGAAGAAGGTCCTTCGCTGGCGCTCAGGATGACCGCGTGGGAAGGGATGACACCACACAACTCACCCCGCCACAATCTCCCCAACCTTCGCCCGCGCCTCGTCCGCCAAGCCCAAGTCCCACAGCAGATTGTTACACTGATACTTCTCGCGAATCTCCCGCGCGCCTTCGTACGCGTCCATGGCGTCCTGCACGGTCAGACCCAGGTCCCTTGGGTACATGGGCATCCCCAGCCCCGCCATCAGCGCGTCGATGGACGCGGTCTCGGGCAGCTCCTCATTGGCGATGGCGATGATCTCGTCCCAGCCGCCGATGATCCGCCCCAGCCGCATCGCGTGCGCCGCCGGGTCGTTTTTGTGGGCTTTCGCCTCCACCTCCAGAATCTGCGGCGCGGTCTGACCGAAGATGCGGCGCATGTCGGCCTCCCACAGCGCCGGATCGAACGCCGCCATGAACGCCTCGGCCTTTGCCCGGTCCGGCGTCAAGGTCTTGATCCAGTCGTACAGGCGCAGTGTGATCAGCGTGCCCACGCCCACCTGGATGCCGTGGAAGTCGGCGTGCTGGCCGCGCTCCATGGCGAACATCTCCCACAGGTGGGAGAAATAATGCTCCAGCCCCGACGCCGGGCGCGAGATCTCAGCGAAGCTCATCGCCACGCCGCTGAGCACCAGGCCCGCGGTCACGGCCTGGATCACCTCCGGGTCGCGCTCCGCCAGCCTGTCCGCGTTCTCCACGCACTTTTTCAACGAGCGCCGGACCAGCGCCGCCACTTCGGGGCAGTAGTACTCGCCTGTCACCCGGTGCGCGATGCGCCAGTCGCAGATGGAGATGTACTTGGCCAGCATGTCGCCCAGGCCGGACCACAGCATGCACATGGGCGCGTCCTTGAGGATGTCCGTGTCGGCGATGATCGCGGCGGGGCACTGGTTGTAGAGCGTCACCTTCAGCCCGTCCTGGTGCATGGACGACGAGTTGCTGGCGTAGCCATCCATGGACGGCGCGGTGGCGACCACCGCCTGGGGCAGCCGCACGGCCTTCGCCACCACCTTGCACACATCGTTGATCACGCCGGAGCCCACCGCCAGGATCAGGTCGCACACCGGGTCCAGCGCCATGGTCACCGCGCCCACGGCGAACTCGTCCGGCTCTACCTTATCGGTGGGGTAAATGAACAGCTCAGCGTCGATGCAGGCCGATTTCAGGATCGACATGGTGCGCTCGCCAGCGGCCTTGTAGGTGTTGTGGTCGCACACGACGAAGGGACGCTTGCAGCCGAGCTGGTTCAGCACGGCAGGCAGCTCGTTCAGCACGCCTGCGCCGGACTTGAACGCGCGCAGGTCGGTGCCGTGGTGCGTGCCGCAAGGACAGTCGAACCCGCCGGAGCGAAGCAGTTCGTCCAGGGGGAGGGTGGCGAAGCTGGACATGGGATGCACCTCCTTATCAATATCACGTCTGAATGTTGATCCACACACAAACGCGGTCATCCTGATCGAAGCGAAGGACCTTCTTCTATCTTGAGGAAGGTCCTTCGCTTCGCTCAGGATGACCGCGCTTGTGGTGGGATGACAGTATTGGTCTATTGTGCCTTTACCCAATCGTCCCCTTGATCCGCCTGACCCCCGCCGACGACGACTCTTCCTTGACCAGCTTGAATCCTTTCAAATCCCCGGTGTTCTTCGCGTGGGGCCCGCCGCAGATCTCCTTGCTGAAATCGCCCATGCCGTACACCTTCACGCGCTCGCCGTACTTCGACTCAAACAGCCCGATGGCGCCCACCGCCTTGGCCTCGTCCACAGTCATCTCATCCATGGTGATCTCCGCCCCGGCCCGGATGGCCTCGTTGACCAAGCGCTCGACCTCGACCTTCTCCTCGTCCGTCATCTTGCGCGGGAACGAGAAGTCGAACCGCAGCCGCTCGGCGGTGATGTTTGAGCCCTTCTGGGCCACTTCCTCGCCCAGCACCTTGCGCAGCGCGGCGTGGAGCAGGTGCGTCGCGGTGTGCAGCTTCGCGGTCTCCTCGCCGCTGTCCGCAAGGCCGCCCTTGAACTTCTGGTCCGCGCCGGCGTGACTCTTTTCCTGGTGCTGCCTAAACCGCTCGTGGAAGTCGGCCTCGTCCACGGACAGGCCCTTTTCCTTGGCCATCTCCTGGGTGATCTCGATGGGGAATCCGTAGGTGTCGTACAGCTTGAACGCGCTCCTGCCGTCGATGAACCGGTGCTTCTGGTCCAAAGAACTGAACTTCTCGCGCAGCTCCAGGATGGTCGCGATCGCGCCGCCGAACTTTTTCAGGTCCTCGATGGTCTCCGCCATCTCTGGCGTCGGGCGCAGCGTGCCGCCGATGCCCTCGGCCATTTCGCGAGCCTTCCTGAGCTTTTCAGTGATGTCCGATGACACCAGTGAGGCATCAAACGCCTCGCGCATGTTCTGGAACGCGCCCGCCACGCGGTCGATGTTGGAGAACAGCTTTTCGAACTCCTTCATGCCCTGCTTCAGCGTGCGCTGGAACCGGTCCTCCTCCAGCTGCAGCTGCTCGATGATGCGCTCTTTGTTTCTCAGCAGCTCGGGATACACCGCCTCATACTGCTTGATGATCACTTCCGCGATGGCAGGCGTGGAGCCCTCGGGGATGCCCATCTGCATGCCGTGGCGCACGGCCCTGCGAATCAGGCGTCGCAGCACATAGCCCTGGTCCACATTCGACGGCGTGACGCCCCGGTCGTCGCCCAGGATGATGGTGGCTGTGCGCATGTGGTCGGCGATGATGCGGATGGACTTGGTGATCTCAAAGCTCGCGCCATACTGCTTGCCGGAGAGCTGTTCAATCTTGGCGATAATGTCGGAAAACAGGTCGGTCTCGTACACGCTGGAGACGCCCAGCAGCACGCCGATGGTGCGCTCCAGGCCCATGCCGGTGTCCACATTCTTGCGGGCCAGCGGCTCATAGTGGCCGTCCTCATGCTTGTAATACTGCATGAACACGTCGTTCCAGATCTCGAGGTACCGTCCGCAGTCGCAGGCGGGCGAGCAGTCGGGCCCGCAGGGGGCCTTGTCGGTGTTGATGTAGAACATCTCGGTGTCCGGGCCGCAGGGACCGGTGGTGCCCGCGATCCACCAATTGTTCTTCTTGGGCAGATAGAAAATGCGGTCCTCCGCCACGCCCATCTCCCGCCACAGGCTCGCGGCTTCGTCGTCGCGCGGCGCGTCGTCGTCCCCCGCGAACACGGAGAACGCCAGCCGGTTCTTGTCGATCCCGAGCCAGTCCGGGCTGGTCAAGAACTCCCAGCTCCAGGAGATGGCGTCGCGCTTGAAATAGTCGCCCAGGGACCAGTTCCCGAGCATCTCGAAGAATGTGCAGTGGCTGGCGTCGCCCACTTCGTCGATGTCGATGGTGCGGATGCACTTCTGCACGTCCACCAGCCGCACGCCCATGGGGTGCTTTTCGCCCAGCAGATAGGGCACCAGCGGATGCATGCCCGCCGGGGTGAACAGCACGGAGGGGTCGTTCTCCGGGATGACCGACGCGCTGGGGATGACGGCGTGGCCCTTTTCGGCAAAGAATTTGAGGTAGAGCGCCCGAAGCTCTGCGGCGGTAGAGATATTCATAGGATTCGCCTCCAAAAAAATGATCACACCGATTCATCCTCAAGGACGAAACGGTGCGTTTTCGCGGTACCACCCTGATTGACAGACCCAGTGCGAATCTGTCCTCTCAAATGCGATAACGGCGCAAACCCCGCCGCGCCATTTCCGGCGCAGAGCTCCAAGGCGGCTTCCCGACCCTCGCGCCGCCCGCTTACACCAACCACGGGCTCTCTGTGCGCGCGAGTGAAGCGGTACTCGTCCCCATCATCGCTTTATATGATTTGATTCTAGCAAAGGGGGCGGGGGTTGTCAAATTAAGAGTTGGGGAATGGTGACTGCGCTTGCATATGAGGGTTCATTGAGGTAGAATTGGTTGAGAACGAAGAGGCGAATAGGATTGGAGATGTGTCAATGAGCATCAGATGTGCGGCCAAGGCCATCATTCTGCACGAAGGCAAGGTGCTGCTCAACAAGTGCAGCGATCGAATAAACGGCGAATACTACGCGCTACCCGGCGGCGGGCAAAATCCGTATGAGACGCTGTATGAGGCCTTGGTCCGAGAGTGTCTGGAGGAAACCGGATACACCGTCTCGCCGATCCGGTTTGCGGCGCTGTATGAAGAAATATGCGACGATGGGTTCATCAGGGAAAAGTATCCCGACTATGCCCACAAGATGTATCACATCGTGCTCTGTGCACTGGCGAGCGAGGACCGGGGCGAGCCCACCGAGCCGGATGCCTCACAGACGGCCTGCGAGTGGGTGCTGCTTCAGAACCTGGAAAACATCCGGTTGCTTCCAGGCGCCGTTGGCAGCCATATCAGAACGCTGGCCGAGGGCGCTGGCCCGTTGTTCCTTGGCTCGGATCACATCACACGCAATCACGGATAAACAACGCGGTCACCCGCCTCCCCCCCGCCGTGCTCCGGAGCGCCGCGAAGGGCCATGATGAAAAAAAAACGGAGGGTGAGGGGGGTGCGTGGCGGGGGGGAGGGTGTCCGGGGGGGGGGG
>JAVBUD010000140.1:0-3557 GCA_031555755.1 Eubacteriales bacterium
TAGGCAAAATCGCATCCGAAACCTCCATTGTCATCGTCGTGGAGGCGTGATGCCCGAGTCATCGTGCACGGAAGCGTGAGCGCCCCCGTTGTCAACCTGAGCGGCGGGGGGGGGCCCGCGCAGGGTCGCGCCCCCCCCGGCGGGGCAGACCCTTCGCCGGCCCACACGCACCGCTCAGGATGACAACGGGGGCGCTCACGCTTCCGTGCACGATGACTCGGGCATCACGCCTCCACGACGATGACAATGGAGGTTTCGGATGCGATTTTGCCTAAATCGCGCGCCTTTCTCCGCCGCCACCTAATAATTCGGATCGTACTTCACCAGCCCCACACCCGTCGCCGGTGAGTTCGCTCTCACGATGCCCAAGATCCGGTCCGCCTCCGCGCCGCTCTCCACGTGCGGGTTGCCGGTCAGCACGCCCTGGCTGTCGCTGATCATGATAGGCACGATGTTCGGGTCCAGCACCTCCACGAATCCGTCCTCGAATACGTTGAACTTCTGCTGATAGATCATGGCGCCCTTGTCCAGAATCTTGCCGTCGATCTCGTTGCGGACCATGGCGATGAAGTTGCCCACGTCGTAGGCGATCATCTTGTCCTTGTAGCGCTCGATGCCGGACACCTGGTGCTTGTGGTGGCCCACGACCAGGTCCGCGCCCTTGGAGACCGCGTAGTGAGCCAGGGAGCGCTCTTCGTTATAGATCTTGTTGGTCCATTCCTTGCTGTGGGCCCAGTGGAACTGGGCGATGACGATCTGGCACTTTTTCGTCTTTTTCAGGTAGGTGATGGCGCGGCTGACAGTGCCGCGGCTCACGGGGATGTTGAATCCGCACATGCCGATCCGCACGCCGTTGATGGTCCGGTACACCGTGCCGCCGGAGCCGTTGTTGATGGCGGTGATGCCATACTTCTTGAGGTTTTTCTTGGTGTCCGCCAGGCCTTCTTTGAGGTAGTCCCAGGTGTGGTTGTTGGCCAAGGTGACCACCTCGACGCTGCCCTGGGTCAGCACCTTCAGGTATTCGGGCTTGCCCTTGAACGCGAACGTGTTCTTGACGGGCTTCGTCGCGGGTGTTATGGTGCCCTCCAGGTTCGCGATGGACAGGTCGTCATTTGAGAGCACGCTGCGCACGCCGTCGGTGAAGTACGCGGGGCCGAAATTGTTGAAGAATTTCTGGAACCGGAGCCAGCTGGTCAGGCCGTCGCCGATGGGCTTGTCGGCCTTTTTCACAGTCTTTTTGTCTCCGCCCAACACAACATCGCCCACGGAGCTGATCTTGATCACCTTCATGGCGCCGCCGCGCACATAGGCGTACATCTTCTTGGTGGCGCGGCCCAGATCCGTGCTGGCGATGATGGCCGCGCGGCCTGGTGCGACGCCCGTCACCACACCGTTCGCGTCCACGGTGGCCACGGCGGTGTTGTCGCTGGCCCAGGTCACCTCGGGATAGGAGGCGTCCGAGGGCGACACAGTGGCTCGAACGGTGAACGTTTCGCCCGCGTTCATGGGGGTCTTGGACCGGTCCAGCGCGATGGACTTCACGCGGACCACCTTGCCCTTGATCGTGATCGACGCGAACAGCGCCGGGTTCTCCACGGAAGTGGCCGTGATCCGCGCGGTGCCGCTGGAGAGCGCCTTGACGACGCCCGCATCCGACACACTGATGATGGCGGGATCGGCGGACAGCCAGCTGACGGCCTTATTGGTGGCCCCCGCAGGCGAAATCTTCAGCAGACTGCTCAGGTCAAAAGTCTGATGCATATTCAGCGATCCAGACGTCTTCGTGAACTTCAGTTTCGTCACCGGCACATGGGGCGGCTCAATCGGCCCCTCCGCGAACGCGCCCAGCGGCGACAGCAATAACAACGCAACCATTAACACCGAGACCGCCCGCAGGCCAACTAAACGCATCGAACAATGTCCTCCTGCCTGATACTGGAAACGAAAAATGCATTACTATTATAGTAGGAATTGGCAGCAGAGTCAATAAAAAAACTGAGACATTTGTATGTCATCGAGAGGGCAGGCCCGCATAATCCCTCGCTCATCCCTCCCCTCGCCGTCATCCGAGCGCAGCGAAGGACCTTTGTCGATATGACTGGACGAACCCCTCAGAATTGGTTATAATAATGCAGTCACCTCATCGATTCCATCTACAAGGAGCGCAACGCCATGAACGACAAGGCCCTTCTCGCCTCGCACTGTTTCCAGCTCCCAGCCGGCCCGCGCACGGTGGAGCCCTACGGCAACGGCCATATCAACGACACATTTCTGGTCGCCACGCCCGGCGGACGCTTCATCCTGCAGCGGTTGAACCGGTACGTGTTCAAGCGCCCGGATTTCGTCATGGACAACATCCGGCGCGTCACGGATTATCTGGCGCAGGTGATCAAAGCCGAGGGCGGCGACCCGCTGCGGGGCACGCTGACCTTGGTGCCCGCCCAGGACGGCAACTGCTTTTTCATCGACGATCAGGGCGACTATTGGCGCATCTACCTGTTCGTGGAGCGCACCATCTCCTTCGACCTACCCGACTCGCCGTCGCTGTTCGAGCGCTCGGCGCTGAGCTTCGGCCAGTTTCAGCGGATGCTGTCGGACTTCCCGGCGGGCGAGCTGCACGAGGTCATCCCCCACTTCCACGACACGCCGGATCGGTTCCGCAACCTCATGATCGCCATCGAACAGGACCGCGCGGGCAGAAAAGCGGGCGTCTTGCGGGAGATCGAGTTCGCCATGTCCTATAGCGAGCAGGTCCGCGCCCTGGTGGACGCGAACCTGCCGCTGCGCGTGACCCACAACGACACCAAGCTCAACAACATCCTCATGGACGCGGAGAGCGGCGAGGGCGCCTGCGTCATCGACCTGGACACCGTGATGCCCGGCCTCGCCGCCTACGATTTTGGCGATTCCATCCGCACCGGCGGCAACACCGCCATGGAGGACGAGGCCGACCTGTCGAAGGTGGCCCTGTCGCTGCCGATGTATGAGGCCTATGCGCGGGGCTACCTGTCCGTGGTCGGCTGTGTGCTGACCGAGGACGAAATCGCGCTGCTGCCCATGGGCGCGAAGCTGATGACGCTGGAGTGCGGCATGCGGTTCTTGACGGACCATTTGAACGGGGACGTGTACTTCAAGGTGCACCGCGAGGGCCACAATTTGGACCGGTGCCGGAACCAGTTCGCGCTGGTGCGGGACATGGAAAAGAAATGGGACCTGATGCGGCGGGGCGTGGAGCGCTGACAAACCTCGCGTCGTGACCGCCCATCACGCATCCGTCCCACCGCACCGTCATCCTGAGCGCAGCGAAGGACCTTCTTCAAACTCAGCGCCACTGCAGTTTGAGGAAGGTCGTTCTCGGCGCTCAGGATGACGGTGCTTTTGTGCGGCAACGCAACTTAAGGCGACACCGCACAAGCAGCGGATGTGATGATGGGATGATTTTTCGTCCAGGTGGTCCTGCAAAAACCGCAGGACTAGCAGCGCTAATTCAAGTGTTTTTGCAGGACTGCCTGGGCGGAAAAGCAGCCCGTCAGCGCGTTCGCTGCTTGTGCGGTGTT
>JAVBUD010000187.1:0-7108 GCA_031555755.1 Eubacteriales bacterium
CCTGCGATAAGGTATGTCACTTCCACATTCTGACTTTTATCATGTTTGTGTAAGGTCCTTCGTTTCGCTCTGGATGACGGCGTGGTGGCGATGACCGCGCGGTGATGGCGATGATCGCTTATACCGTTGATTTGTGGGCGCGGAACCCCCGCTCTAGCCCCGCCGTCTAACCTAAACCAAACCGCGACAGGAGGTCACCCCATGAGAACGAAGATGCTGGCGGCGCTGCTGCTGCTCTTGATCGCGCTGCCCCTGCATGTGCCGGCCCAAGAGGCGGCCCGCTTTGCGGTGCCGCTGCAGCTCGCCGGGCGCACGGTCCTCATCGGGCAGGACGGCACAGAGCTGACGAAGGGGCGGGATTACCTTTCCATCGAGTCCATCGCGGAGGCGGACACGCCGCCCCAGGACGAGCTGTTCGTGGCGCGGCCCAGCTATGACGAGGTGGGGACGGGTCTGGCGCTGCTGATGGACAGCAAGGGTCAGGAGCTGACAGACGCGTCGTACGAGTATCTGCTGCAGGAAAACGGGCAGATCCGGTACCAAAAGAACGGGCTGCAGGGCGTGATGGACCGCGCACTCGGCAGCATCGTGCCGTGCCGGTATACGATGCTGGTGCCGAACGGCGCGGGCGGCTATCTGGGGATCGACGGCGTGCCCTATGACGACGAGCCGGACGGCGTCTATTATGTGGACGCCCAGGGCAAGGAATCGCCGACGGGCGCGCTGGTGATGAGCGGGCTGGGCGAGTTTTCCGAGGGCCTGTGCACGGCGACGTCGGCGCAGTCCGGGCGCGTGGGCTACCTGGACGAGTTGGGCAACTGGGCGATCCCGGCGCAGCTGGAATACGGCGGCACCTTCCACGGCGGCCGCGCGGAAGCGTGCATCGAATCCGGCTACGGCGTGATCGACAGGCAGGGCAACTGGCTGCTGACGCCGAAATACGCGCTGGTGTCGACGGGTTTCGGAGACGGAAACATCATCCTGGCGTCCCAGGATGAGCGCGCGGTCTATCTGATCGACCCGGACAACTATCAGGTGAAAAAGACGTTCTCGGGCGACCAGATCTATTTCGGGGCCTACTTTGACCGTAACTATGTGGTGCTGTACATGGCGGACAAGGTGCAGCTGATCGACGAGGACGGGAATGTGGCGCTGGAGACGGCCGCGGACGGGAACTTTGATGCGTACTACCAGATGGGCGAGCGGGTGATCATGCGGGATGGCCCCTGGGGCGAGCTGAACGCGTACCTGATGGACGCGGAGACGGGCGAGGAGATCGCTGGCCCGTTTCGTGAGCTGGTGATGATGACGACGGGCGGGGCGGGGGAGCCCTACTTCGCGTTCAGTGATTTTCAGGTGATGGAGGCGTCGGACGGCGGCGAGGACAGCGAGGTTTTCGAGGTGCCGGAGACGCGCCGCGGTGGGACGATCGACGGCGAGGGCGCAGTGGTGATCCCGATGGGCAGCTTCATGGCCCTGGAGGAGGCCGGTCACGGCCTGCTCCGGGCGGAGACACTGCAGGAAGTCGGGCTGGTGGACCTGCAGGGCCAATGGATCGCGCGATACCCCAAAGCTGCGCAATAGCTCAGCGAAGCGATAACGGGGAGTCCAGAGGAACTCAGCCACGCCCCTATGTTATTTGCGCGTTGCCCCCCATTTCGCTATTGTGTTCCGAGGTATCTTGTGGTATAATGTCATCCAGTTGGCGTGTCGATGTGGCCGTTCGGGGAAGGCTATTGGAGAGTGGGCATGCCCGCTCTCGTGTTTTTTTGCACGCGAGCTCCATCAACGGATTAGGAAGTGTTTGATTGCCCAAAAAGTCCGCGCCCATGGACTACGCTCTGGCGCAGGCGCAAAAGATCACAGCGCAGCTGGGATATATACTGATCGACGTCGAGCTGGTTAAAGAGTCAACCGGCCGCTTTTTGCGTTTTTATATCGACAAAGAGGACGGCATCTCGCTGGACGACTGCGAAAAATTCCACCGGGCGATGATGCCTGCGGTGGAGCAGGTGGACTACGACTACATGGAGGTCTCGTCGCCTGGCGCGGACAGACCGCTGAAAACCCAGGCGGACTACGACCGCGCGGCGGGCCTTGAGGTGGAGCTGAAGCTCTACAAGCCCCTCGGCGGCGCGAAGCTGATCGTGGGCGAGCTGGTGGGCCTTCGCGAGGGTCAGGTCGTCATCCTGGACGAACATGGCAACGAAATTTCGATCGATCACAAGCAGGTCGCACTGGCGAAACCCTACCTGGATTTCACTGAAGAGGACCTGATGGACGAGATTCCAGTCGAGGACGAGGGAGAGGAATAACATGAGCGGGAAAATCGACGCAAACGAGTTCATCGGTGCACTGGACGCGCTGGCCAAGGAGCGGCACATCAACAAAGAGGTGCTGTTTTCCGCCATCGAGTCCGCGCTGATCTCGGCGTACAAAAAGAACTTTGGCAAAAACGCCAACGTGCGCGCCACCATCGACCGCGACAAGGGCACGCTTGAGGTGTTCGCGCGGAAAGTGGTCGTCACGGACGTGGACGATTCGCAGACCGAGATCAGCCTGGAGGACGCGCGCGCCATCCACCCGCGATACGAAGTGGGCGACCTGGCGGAGATCAGCGCCACACCCCGCGACTTCGGCCGCATCGCCGCCCAGACCGCCAAGCAGGTGGTGGTGCAGCACATCCGCGAAGCCGAGCGCGGCGTGATCTACGAGGAATACATCGAGAAGGAAAACGAGATCCTCACGGCCATCGTGCAGCGCGTGGAAAACGGCCAGGTGTTCGTGGAGCTGGGCCGCACGGAGGGCCTGATCGAGAAAAACCAGCAGATGCCCGGCGAGGTGTATGAGCCCGGCGACCGGCTGAAGGTGTACGTGCTGGAAGTCACCAAATCCTCGCGCGGCCCGCAGGTGCTGGTGTCCCGGACCCACCCGGGCCTGGTGAAGCGGCTGTTCGAGATCGAGGTGCCTGAGATCCGCTCTGGCATCGTGCAGATCAAGTCCATCGCCCGCGAGGGCGGATTCCGCACCAAGATGGCGGTGCACTCCACGGACGGCATGATCGACGCCGTGGGCAGTTGCGTCGGCCCGCGCGGCATGCGCGTGGAAAACGTGGTGGCGGAGCTCAAGACCGAGAAGATCGACATCATCAAATGGTCCCAGGACCCGTCGGAATACATCGCCAACGCGCTGAACCCGGCGCGGGTCATCTCGGTGTTCGTGGCCGAAAAGGAAAAGGCGGCGCGGGTCGTGGTGCCTGATAACCAGCTGAGTCTTGCCATCGGCAAGGAGGGCCAGAACGCCCGGCTTGCCGCGAAGCTGACGACCTGGAAGATCGACATCAAGTCCCAGAGCCAGGCGGAGGCCATGTTGCGCGAGCTGGAGCAAGAGTCCATAGAGCTGCCGGACGAGGACGACCTGTTCGACGCGTCGGACATTGAAGAGGCAGGCGAATAAGTTTTGCTGAAGCCACGAAAGATCCCGCTGCGCCAGTGCGCAGGCTGCCGGGAACATCGGCCCAAGAAAGAGCTGATCCGCGTGGTGCGCTCGCCCGAGGGCCAGATCAGCCTGGACCTGACCGGGAAGGCGCCGGGCCGGGGCGCGTACATCTGCCCGCTGCCCGAATGCCTCAAAAAGGCGCAGAAATCCAGGGCCATCGACCGGGTGCTGGAAGTGCCGGTCCCGCCCGAGGTGTACGAGCGCATGATGCAGCAAATGCCGGCGGCGGAATCATGAACGCGCAGCGCGTGGCGGGGCTGCTGGGCCTGTGCCACCGGGCCGGGAAGCTGCGCACCGGCGAGGACGCCGTGGAGCAACTGGTCAAGCGCGGCGGCGCACAGCTGGCGCTGATCGATCAGGGCATGGCCCAAAGGGGCAGAAAAGCGATCCGTGACGCGTGCGAATACGGAAACGTCCCGCTCTGCGAGCTGCCAGAAGACCTGCTGGGTGACAGCATCGGCAAACCGGGCCGCATGGCTGCCTGCATCTTGGATGCGGGGTTTGCCCGGAAACTGAAAGAACTGCTCATACCGCCAATCGGCGATTAGGAACTACAACGCGGGGGTGCATTGGGAGAATGACCAAAGTCAGGGTACAGGACGCTACCAAAGAGCTGAGCCAGGGCGTAGAAAAGCTGCTGGGCGATGTGTCGCGCTCAAGATCGCAGGCGCAGGGCCTGTTCCAGTCGCTGAGAAAGCTCTCCGGCGACATCGAGCGCAAGGAGCGCGAGCAGCAGGAAATGCAGGAGCGTGAGGCGCGCCAGCAGCAGTATGAGCAGGCGGCCAGCTTCATGACCGCATATTCCACAGAGGATGTGCCTGAGCCCGCCGTGGAAGCGCCGAAGCCAGCGCCCGTCGCCGCGGAACCAGCGCCGGTGGTCGTGGAGGCGAAGCCCGCGCCTGTGGAGCAGCCCGCCGCCGCGCCCGCGCAGGAAGCGCCCACTGCGGCAGCGCAGCCGCAGGTACGGCCCGCAGTGCCCCAGGGCCAACAGGCGCCGCAGCAGCCCCGGCCCACGCAGCCGCAGGGTCAGCCCGGGCAGTACGGCAGGCCCATGCAGCCACAGGGCCAACCCGGCCAGTACGGCAGGCCCGTGCAGGGCGGCCAACCCGGCCAGTACGGCAGACCCGTACAGCCCCAGGGCCAGCCGGGCCAATATGGCAGACCCGTCCAGGGCGCACAGCAGCCCGGCCAGTACGGTCGCCCCGTTCAGGGCGGCCAACCCGGCCAGTACGGCAGGCCCGTGCAGGGTGGCCAGCCGGGCCAGTACGGTCGCCCCGTTCAGGGCGGCCAGCCCGGCCAGTTCGGCAGGCCTGTGCAGGGCGGCCAGCCCGGCCAGTTCGGCAGGCCGCCGATGGGCGGCCCCGGCGGCGCTCCGCGTCCCCCCGTGGGCGGACCGGGCGCAAGACCGCCCATGGGTGGCGGCGCGCCTCGCCCCGGCGGCACGGGCGGCGGGCGTCCGGGCGGCTTTGGCGGCGGCGGGCGCAGCAAGGGCCCGGAGCTGACGCCGGTCATGGAAAAGGAGCGCGTCTCCAACTATGACCCGAATAAAAAGCAGTACGTGCGCCAGAACGACCCTGAGCGCAACAAGGCGAAGGCCCGTGCGGGCGGCGGCGCCAGGGGCATCGGCATCGATGACGAATGGCGCGGCAAGCGGCGCAAGAAGGGCCAGAGCGCCTACAAGCCCGAGCCGATCAAGATCGAGCACGCCTACATGACGGCCGAAAAGATCACCGTCAAGGACCTGACCGAGCGCATCGGCAAGCCCGCCGGCGAGATCATCAAGAAGCTGCTGCTGCTGGGCATCATGGCGACGATCAACATGGAGCTGGACTACGACACCGCACAGCTGGTCTGCACGGAGTTCGGCGTGGAGCTGGAGCTGAAGCTGGACAAGACCGCCGAGGACAGCCTGATCGAGGAGGACGTGGAGGACACCGAGGAGAACCTCAAGCCCCGCGCCCCCGTGGTCACCATCATGGGCCACGTCGACCACGGCAAGACCTCGCTGCTGGACTACATCCGCAACACCCGCGTCACGGCGGGCGAGGCGGGCGGCATCACGCAGCACATCGGCGCGTACACCGTCGATGTGGAGGACCACAAGATCACCTTCCTGGACACCCCCGGCCACGAGGCGTTCACCGCCATGCGCGCCCGCGGCGCGCAGGTCACCGACATCGCGGTGCTGGTGGTTGCCGCGGACGACGGCATCATGCCGCAGACCGTCGAGGCCATCAACCACGCAAAGGCCGCGAAGGTGCCGACCATTATCGCCATCAACAAGATCGACAAACCCACCGCGAACCCGGAAAAGATCAAGCAGGAGATGACCGAGCACGGCCTAGTGGCGGAAGACTGGGGCGGCGACACGATCATGGTCCCGCTCAGCGCCAAGACCGGCGAAAATGTCGACAAGCTGCTGGAGATGATCCTGCTGGTGGCCGAAGTGGAAAACTACAAGGCCAACCCGGACCGCAAGGCCCGCGGCATCATCATCGAGGCGAAGCTGGACAAGGGCCGCGGCCCTGTGGCCACCGTGCTGATCAAGTCGGGCACGCTGAAGATCGGCGACACCATCGTCGCGGGCACCGCCTACGGCCGTGTGCGCGCCATGGTGAACGACCGCGGCGAGCGCGTGAAGGAAGCGGGCCCGTCCGAGCCGGTGGAGGTCATCGGCTTCAACGACGTGCCGGACGCGGGCGACATCATGTCCGCCGTGGACGACGACAAGCTGCACAAGCAGGTCGCCGAGGAGCGCAAGGACCGGCTCAGGGCCGCGCTCATCAAGGCGCAGTCCAAGACCACGCTGGACGACCTGTTCGACCAGATCTCGGCGGGCCAGGTCAAGGACCTGAACCTGATCGTGAAGGCGGACGTGCAGGGCTCGGCGGAGGCCGTGAAGGCGTCGCTGGAGCGGCTGTCCAACGAAGAGGTGCGCGTGAACTGCATCCACGGCGGCGTGGGCGCGATCACGGAATCGGACGTCATGCTGGCCAGCGCGTCGAACGCGATCATCATCGGCTTCAACGTGCGCTACGACGCCAACGTGCAGGCGGTTGCGGAGCGCGAAAAGGTAGACATCCGGCTGTACCGCGTCATCTACAACGCCATCGAAGAGGTGCAGGCGGCCATGAAGGGCATGCTGGCGCCGAAGTTCAAGGAAGTCATCCTGGGCCGCGCCGAGGTGCGCAGTGTGTTCAAGGTCACGGGCGTCGGCATGATCGCCGGCAGCTACGTCACCGACGGCAAGATGCAGCGCAATGCGCAGATCCGGCTGCTGCGTGACAATGTGGTGGTGCACGAGGGCAAGATCGACTCGCTGAAGCGGTTCAAGGACGACGCCAAGGAAGTCGCCACGAACTACGAATGCGGCATCGGCATCGAGAACTACAACGACATCAAAGAGGGCGACATCATCGAATGCTTCGTCATGGAAGAGATCGAACGATAACGCCCGACAGAACAAAGCGAAGCGGGGGGGGGGGGGGGGGGGGGGGGCCCCCGGGCCGCGGGCGGCCCCGGCGCGGCGGCCGGGGGGGGGGGGGGGGGAGCGGGGGGGGGGGGGGGGGGGGGGGGGGGGGGGGGGGGGGGAGGGGGGCGGCGGGGGGGG
>JAVBUD010000001.1:0-6821 GCA_031555755.1 Eubacteriales bacterium
CCCCCCCCCCCCCCCCCCGGGGGGCCCTCCCCTCCCCCCCCGCTGCGCGTCCGCTCTGTCTCCCCCGGGGTGGTATGTGGATGGGCCGTCGCGCCGTGTTGGAGGACGACTTTGGGGGCGGATGATGGTAAAAGACCCGCCCTTGCTCCTACCCCCTCCCCCCGCCCCGCAACCACGGCAGCGCGTCCGCAACTTGTGCGAACTGCTCCATCGTCCCCTGCCGGAACGCGCTTTTGTCCTCGCCCTTCGGATTTTCCACATGATCCGTCACCAGGTACACCTGCCCGCCCAGCCCGGCAAAGCACATGTCCTCGGTCACGTTGTTCCCCACCATCAGGCAGTCCTCGGGCTTCACGTCCAGCGCCTCCAGAATGGCGCGATAATACCCCGGATTCGGCTTGCAGAACCGGCTGTTTTCGTACGTGGTAACGAAATCAAAATCCTCCGGCGCCAATCCGATCCACCGCAGCCGCGTCTTCACCGCCACTAACGGAAAGATGGGGTTGGTGGCCAGCGCGACCTTGTAGCCCTTGGCTTTCAGCGACCGCACGACCGATGCTGAAAACGGCGCGTCGCCCACCACATATCGCACGCGCTCGAACTCCTGCTCATAAAACTCGTCGCACTTCCGCCGGGTCCGCGCGACGTCGCAGTGCTGGACCTTTTCAAACTCGTCCCAAAACGCCTCATCGTTCCTCATCGAGCCGTCGTTCTTCATCATCCGCTTTGTGCCGGTCCAGATCGCCTTGATCAACTGCTCGGGCTCAAACCCCTCGGGCTGCATCTTCAGGCTCAGCTCGCGAAAATAGACCTTGGTGAAGGTCTCCTCGCTCATCGGCAGCAGCGTTCCGTCCAGGTCAAACAGCACGGTGTTCATTTCCATACGCCTCCTCCATCACATCTCCTTATTCTACCACGCTACTTCATGAAGAAACAAGCGCCTTCTTGCAAAGTGGGCGCGGCCTGCGATATAATGGTCATACAGGAGAGGGGGCATCGACATGAGCATCTTCGACATGCCGGATCACGCGCTGGACGGCGTGGACGCCAAAAAACTCACCACACAGTACGACTCGGCCATCATCGGCCTGATCGAGAACATCTTAAGCGACAACGGCATCGCCCACATGCTGCGCGACAGCACCAACATGGGCGGCTACATCCGCATCGTGCAATCCGCAGCCTACGCCAAGGGCGGCATCGACGTGTTCGTCAAGTCAGAGGACTACGAGCAGGCGAAGGGCCTGCTGGACGCGTACGTGAGCGGCGGGGAAACCATCTTGGAGGACGAGAAGGAATAACTTGTTCATCCTCCCTCCACACGGTCATCCATCGCTGCGCTATGGACCTTTCTCAAACTGAAACAAAACGTCAGGAAGGTCCGTAGTGCAGCGATGGACCGTGTGAGTGCTCCGTTCAATGACCCCTACAGCGCATACGACGCCGCATTCACGCTGATCCAATCCTCCGCGTCCGCGCTCTCCTCGTCCTCCGCCCCCATGTACGCGCAGTCCGTCGCCCTGAGCAGCAGCACGCCCAACTGCGCCTTCGAGCAGCTCACATGCGCGCAACCCACCAGGCCGTGCAGCTTCTCCGACAGCAGCGGCACCGGGATCTCCCGATCGATTTCCACGTGCGCACAGCCCATCAATGTCAGCCCCGCCGGGCACGATTCCAGCAGCGACCGGCCAATCGCCACCTGCGACTCGTCCATGATCAGCTCGCCCTTGTACATCTTCATTGCACCCAATGCCACCACCTTCGGCAGCCAGGCGGCCTTGCCAGACTCGGGCAGCGTCAGTTGGCCCGTCACGATGACATGGTCCAGCCGCTCCGCCAGCCCTTCGGCCGCAGCCGGCACGAGCAGATCGCCCACCACGTACAGCTTCGGTCCATACCGGAGCAGGGCCGATTCATCCAGCCTCAGCCCACCCACCGCCAAGCCATAGCCGTCCGGCACCAGCACCACATTCGCCCGCGCAGGCAGCATGTCCGACGCCTCATCATAGGCCGACAGCAGCACCGCCTCCCCGGCCCTGATCGCCAGCTCTTTCGCCAGCAACGCGGCCAGATCCAGTCCAGGCTCGGTCATCAGCACCTTGCCCGTCACAAAATACTTGCTGCCCTGCGCGGCACGGCGGATGAACCGCGCATCGATGGTCAGGTCACCGTCGACCAACTGGTGGTCGTCGGGATAGCGGATTGTCACGCCGTTCACGTCCAGTTTGCCCACCTCCGACAGCCCCTCCGGCGCGATGAGCCGCCCGTTCACCAGCACGCGCAGATAGCCTGCCAGCGCGTCCTTCGCGTCCGGCCCGATCCTCAGCGCGCCGTTGACGATCAGCATCGCTTGATCCCCCGCCACTCCACCCGCGCTCAGCTCATGTTCACCGTTCACCGTGCTGATCCGGCAGCCCTCAGGCACGTCCAACACGCTCGCCGCGTTCAGCGACACCGGATACTGCGCAAGCAGCTTCCGAGTCCCCTCCGTGACCAGCGCCAGCGCGCAGTTGATCTTGATCTCGTCGTAAGCAGCCAGCGTCTCCGCCAGCGTCTTGGTCATGTCCAGCTTGGAAGCGTTGATCTTCAGCCTCTTCATTGCAGTCCCCTCCCCTTCATGATCGCGTCGATCGCCACCAGATTTTTGTCGAACTCGTAGGGGTCCTGGGGCGACCAAGCGCCGCTGCCGCGGCGGGGCAAGCGCAGCTCGTTTTCCTCTGGCCGCCCGTCTTTGCGCTCGACATCTCTCCTGTGGTTGCCGCGACGCCTCAGCATGTTCAATAGGTTTTTCATGGGCGATATCCCCTTTCACTCTCGTCATACAGTGCCTGCAGCCGCTTTGTGATGGCGCGGAGCCGGGTCCGGACCGTGGCGGAGGGCATGCCCAGCGCAGACCCGATCTCCGCGCTGGTGCGGTCCTGGAAATAGCGCATCACGGCGATCGCGCGATCCTGATCTGCCAGGCTGTCCAGCAGTCCCTGGACCTCCACCTGGCTCAGGTCGTCTTCGAACCGGTCGTCCGTCTGCAACTCTATGCCCTTTTGTTGCCGCCGCGCCTGGTCGATCACGATCCGCCGCGCCGTTGTGTACAGCCACGCCCGCGCTTTCGCCTCCGACAGCGCGATCAACACGTGACTGGACCGCAGTGCCCTGAGAAACGTCTCCTGGGTCACGTCCTCGGCCGCCGCCCGCTCCCGCACCATGGTCCGCGCAAACCGGACGATCTCGTCGAAGTATCGCGGATACAGCTCGGCGATGTTCATGCAGTGAGCGCCTCCCTTCGTGCCGGTTTCACTGATATAACGAGTGGGGATGTGTTGAGTGTTTTGGCAAAAGTAAAAAATCTGCACACCCAAAGCATGCTTGTCAAGGAAAGGGTGGAGATTTGCGAAGCAAATACGACCCGCCCTTGACAACGGCGTAAAAAACAAAATGGAAGACAGGCTTGACGGACCCCTCCGTCAAGCCCTTGTGTGCCGTCACCCTAACCCCACCAAAACCCGCCCGCAGGCGAAATATACGTGAAGTGGCCGCAGGCCACGGAGCGGATCACCCCGAAAATCCGGACCTGTGGATTTTCGGTTCCTTTTCGGTCCGTCCCCCCGTAACCAAAAGCGTTTCAAGGGGGTCCAGGGGGGAAATCGCAATCCCCCCTGGCGCTCTTTGGTTCTTTCTCACGCTGAGAAAGAACACGCTATGACGAGCAATCGGCCTCGATAGGAGCGATGGCGCATTTCAAGCCTCGGTGCCCTCCGCCAGAGTCGCTGCGGCTCTCTGGCGGAGGGAAGTTTGTGCCCACGCGCCTGCACGGGGTGCTCCCACCAGCGCTCGTCGTACACGTAGGGGTCGCACTCCGGTGCGACCCGCCTCCCACGAATCATCAGGCGCGCGGGGTTGAGATAGAAGACGCCCTCACGGGGCTCAGAGGGCGCTGCCCTCCGAGACCTCCCGCCAAAGGGATTAAATCCCTCTGGACTCCCTGGGTGCTTCGCGTGCCTCAATCATGCGGATTCGGTTGCGGCGATCCATTTGTTCAGCTTGCGCATTTCGCGCACGATGAATGCAGCCACCACACAGAACGCCAGCGCGTCCGCGATGGGGCCGGCGTACAGCACGCCGTCCAGCCCGAAGAACTGCGGCAGCACCAAAATCAGCGGAATCAACAGCACGATCTGCCGCAGCGTCGACAGCACCGTCGCCTTCATCGGCTGGCCCGTCGCCTGAAAATAACCCGTCGAGACCATCTGGAACCCGATCAAAAACATGCACGAAAGATACGTCCGCATCGCGTGCACCGCGAACGCCATGAACCCCGCGTCCTCCGCCCCGAACAGCCCCAGCACCGCGTCCGGCCAGCACATGAACACCAGCCACCCCAGCGTCGAGATCACCGTCGCCGACCCCGCCGCCAACAGATACGCCTGCCGGATCCGCCTCGGCTTCCCCGCGCCTCGATTGAACCCCAAAATCGGCTGGTTCCCAATGTTGATCCCGATGCACACGGAGTTGAAGATCATCACGATCTTCAGCACGATCCCCATCGCGCTCAGCGCCACATCGCCCGACACCGCGCTGCGGTCGCCCCAGGTGACCAGCGCGTTGTTCAGCACCACCTGCAGCGCGCTGCCCGCCAGCTGCAACAGACAGCTGGAGATCCCCAGGTTCATCAGCCGCAGGCACACCTTCGGATCGAAGGTCAGCGCGTTCTTCCCGAACCGCATCCGCCCGAATTTCCAGAAATAGACCACAAGCAGCAGCGCGCTCACGCCCTGGGAGATCGACGTCGCGATCGCCGCGCCCGCAACGCCCCAGCCGAACCCGAACATGAACCACGCGTCCAGCCCCACGTTCAACACTGCGCCCACCAGCAGCGACCACATGGCGAGCATTGGCTTGCCGTCCGTGCGCGTCAGGTTCGACAGGCACACGGACAGGATGGAGAACGGCATGCCCATCAGGATGTACTTCGCGTAGTCCACCGAATAGGCCATGTTCGCGGGCGTCGCGCCGAAAAGGGACAGGATCGGCTCGACCCAGATCAGGCCGCATGCCATCACCGCCACGCCGAATACCAGCGCCAGTATGAACACATTCCCCATCGCGCGCTCCGCCAGCTTCGCGTTCCCCTCCCCGAGCCGGATCGAGGCGAACGCGCTGCCGCCCGCCCCGAGCATCGTCGAAAACCCCAGCGTGATCATCACCAGCGGAAACGTGACCGTCGTGGCCGCGTTCCCGAGATAGCCCACCGCATGCCCGATGAAGATCTGGTCCACCAAGTTGTAGATGGCGTTCACCACCATCGAGGTGATCGCCGGCAGCGCATACCGCAGCAACAGTTTCGGAATGCGCTCGTAGCCGAGCGGGTTGACGTAGCTTTTGTCCATAACGGATGTCTCCTTTATCTGTGGTGCCGAGATCCGCGCCAGCCTGAGCACCGCGACCACCCACCCCGTCATCCTGTCCACCCACCCCGTCATCCTGAACGAAGTGAAGGACCTTCCTCAAACTGCATATGTTAACACGACAGGAAGGTCCTTCGCTCCGCTCAGGATGACGGGATGCGCAGCCGCGATGACCGGACGCGACGGGTCGCAATATCCTTTCCCCCAATTATACCACAAACCGCGATTGACGCGCACAGCACAACTATGCCATAATCAAAATTATCATGGCTTCAAGGGGGACAAATGCGATGCCGAAACCCAAATACATCCTGCTGGCGGCGCTGGCGGGGGTGCTGATCGCGGTGATGGTGGCGATCAACGGCGAGCTGACGGGCGCGGTGGGAAACTATCCGGCGACGGTGATCATCCATATCGTGGGCCTGATCTGTGTGACAGCGGTGCTGCTGATCACGGGCCGGAAACTGCATCCGGGCCCGCGCCTGCCGCTGTATATGTACCTGGGCGGCGTGGTCGGCGTGGGCTCGGTACTGCTGAACAACTACACCTACGCGATCCTGGGCGTCTCGGTGACGCTGGCGCTGGGGCTGCTGGGCCAGCTGGTGTGTTCGATCGTGATTGACCAGTTCGGGCTGTTCGGCATGCCGAAGCTGCCGCTGAAACCGCATCGGATCCTCAGCGCGGCGATTGTGCTGGCGGGCACGTTCATGATGATGATTGGGGGGCGCTAAGCATGCTGGCGATACTGTGTGCGGTGATGTCGGGCGGAACGATCGTGATGAACCGGATGCTGAACGCGGAGCAGGGTACGCGGATCGGGGTCATGCAGAGTACGGTGTTTAATTATGTGACTGGGCTGGTCACAGCGCTGGCGTTGTTGGTGGGGTTTGGGGCTTGGCGGGGTGTTGGGTTGCCCGGTGCGTGGTGGCTGTATCTGGGCGGAATGATCGGGGTTGGGGTGGTGGCGATGTCGAGTTTGGCGGCACCGCACTTGCCGGTGTTTTTGATGACGTTGGTGATGTTTGTGAGTCAGTTTGGGGCGGGGATGGTGCTGGACGCGTTGAAGGGCGTGGGTGAGGGCGGATGGCGCATAGCCGGCGCCGCGCTGGTCGTGCTGGGCCTGCTGGTCTATGTCCTCGGCGAACGAAACACCGCCCCGATCGAGGCACGCGAAGCATCCAGGGAGTCCAGAGGGCAGCGCCCTTTGGACCTCGGAGGGCGTTCCTCGGTAGCCTCGGCCGCCTCTCGCATCGTGAGATGCATCGGCCCCCACGCCCCCACCTGACTGGCCGCGGCCACTCAGGTGGGGGCGGGGGGCCGATCTTTCCCTCGACGGGAAAGGGGGCTGGGTTATGGGAGTACGGCCGCCGGCGGGGGGGGGGGGGGGGGGGGGGGGGGGGGGGGGGGGGGGGGGGGGGG
>JAVBUD010000166.1:0-4239 GCA_031555755.1 Eubacteriales bacterium
AGCGCAGCGAAGGACCTTCCTCAATGATTGAAGAAGGTCCTTCGCTGCGCTCAGGATGACGGGGGGTGGGGCGGATGACGGGTTATAGGACGAATGACGGGGAATGGGGGCGGATGACGGAGCGCGATTGGCAGCGCACCCTACCCCTCCGCCTCTTTCCGCTGCAGCAGCACCGCGCCGATCACGATGGCGCCCTTGAACGCCTCCCGCAAAAACGGCGGCACGCCGATCAGATTGAGCAGATTGTTCATCACGCCGATGATCAGCATGCCGATGACGGTCCCAATGATCGACCCACGTCCGCCGGACATGCTCGTCCCGCCCACAATGACCGCCGCGATGGCGTCCAGCTCGTACCCGGAGCCCGCATTCGCATAGTCCATCGACCCGATCCGCGCCACCTGCATGATCGCCGAGATGCTGACGATGAACCCCATCAGCGCGTACACGCGCATCTTCACCCAGCTTACATTGATGCCCGACAGCCGCGTGGTGCGCTCGTTTGAGCCCACCGCGAACACATGCCGCCCGAACGCGGTGTGTCTCGACACCACGTACAGCGCCAAAGCCAATATCAGCCAGTAGATCGCGGGCAGCAGAATCTGACCGCCGATGCGCAGGCTGGCGATGTTCAGGAAATCTTTCGGCACCTGCGGCGTGTAGCCCTGCATGAAGTGCTGCGTCACGGACCGGATGATCTTCATCGCGCCCAGCGTGGCGATGAACGGCGGCACCTTGCCGCGCGTGATCGCCAGCCCGTTCAGCGTGCCCAGCAGCACCCCGAAAACCATGCCGATCAGGATCGCGGGCACATAGGCAAAAGCGCCCGTGATGCCCAGCTTGCCGAAAAAGCCGTTGGGGCCGCCGTCGATCAGCACCATCACCAGTGCGCCGATCCCCACCAGCGTGGACCCGACGGCCAGGTCGATGCCGCCCGAGATGATCACGAACGTCATCCCCAGCGCGATCATACCCACGGAGCTGTTGTTCACCAGGATGTTGCGCCAGTTGTCCGTCCACAGCCTGAGAAAGCCCTGCATGTCCGACACACCGAACTTCCAGATCAGCACCGCGATCTGCAGCATCGCCATCACCAGCAGCGCCACTCCAGTGGAAAACAGCGGCTCCGCCTTCCATTTCCGAACAAACCAGGACTGTCGATCAGTGGCCATTGAAAATACCCCCGTTGTTGTTCAGTTGTCCCGCGCACATCGGGGCTGCTACGTCGCCCCCGTCGCCAGCATCATGATCCGCTGCTCCGTCATCTCCGGGCCCTTCAGCTCGCCCTGCACCGCGCCGTGGTACATGATCAGCGCCCGGTCGCACAGCCGGATGACCTCCTGGGCCTCGCTGGACAGCACCACGATCCCCACGCCCGCGTCCGCCAGCGCCAGGATGATGTCGTAGATCTCTTCTTTCGCGCCCACGTCCACGCCCTGGGTGGGGTTGTCGAAGATCAGCACGCGGGGGTCGGCGCTGAGCCATTTGGCCAGCACCACCTTCTGCTGGTTGCCGCCGCTGAGGCTGGTGATCGGGTCGCGCCCGTCGCCCATCTTGATGCTGAGCGCGTCCCTTTGGCGGTCAAAGTCCGCGCGCTGACGCTTGCCGTCGATGAAGCCCAGGCGCGAGATGTCCTCCATGGTCACGATGGACCCGTTTTCCAGGATCGACAGGTCGCGCACGATGCCGTTTTCCTTGCGGTCGCGGGGCACGTAGCCCAGGCCCAGCGCCTTGGCCTGGGACGTGGCGTGCATCTTGACGCGCTTTTCCCGGACGTACAGGTCGCCCTCCGCGCCGGGGAGCGCTCCGAACACGGCCTGGAACAGCTCGCTGCGGCCGTCGCCCAGCAGCCCCGTAAAACCCACCACCTCGCCCGCGCGGATGGAAAAGCTCACGTCCCTGAACCGGCCCTTGGGGTCCGACAGCTTTTCCGCCCGGAGCACCACCTCGCCCCGCTCGCGGTCCCGCTGCAGGTTCAGCGTGCGCACCTCGTGGCCCACCATGTCCCGCGCCAGGGCCTCGGTGGTGACGCCCTGCACATCGCCGCTGGAGACCAACCTCCCGTCGCGGAGCACGCTGTACGTGTCGCACACGGCCAGCACCTCCTTGAGCTTGTGGGAGATGAACACGATGCCCACGCCCTGGCGCCTCAGCATGCGCATCATCTCGAACACCCGCGCGATCTCCACCTCGGTCAGTGAGGTCGTGGGCTCGTCCATGATGATCAGCCGCGCGTTCATCAGCAGCGCCCGCGCGATCTCCACGATCTGCTTGTAGCTGGCATCCAAGTCGCGCACGGTGGCCTTGGGGTCCACGCGGATGCCCATGCGGGAAAACACCTCGTCGGACCGGCGGCACATCTCGGCGCGGTCCAGGAAAGCGCCCTTTTTCAGCTCGCGCCCGATGAACAGGTTTTCGTAGACCATCAGATCCGTGACCAGGTTCAGCTCCTGATGGATGAATGCCACACCCGCGTCCAGCGAGGCACGTGGGGTGTCAAAATGGACGGATTTTCCGTCCAGCCTGATCTCGCCCGAATCGGCATGGATCACGCCGCCGAGGATGTTCATCAAGGTGGACTTGCCCGCGCCGTTTTCGCCCAACAGCGCGCGGATCTCGCCCGGGGCCACGGAAAAGTCTACGGAGCGCAGCACATGGTTCGCGCCGAAGGACTTGTTGATGTGAGACATTTGAAGATGCATGTGGATCACTCCAATTGTTTTGCACGATTCGGGGCCATGCCATCTACCGGCATGGCCCCGAGGGTCACTCTACAAAAACCTTAGTACGGCGTGTTGGCGTCCAAGAAGTCCGCCACGTTGTCCTTGTCCACGAGGGTGGTGGGGATGATCTTGACGGCTTCCACGGTCTCGCCGGCCAGGATCGCCACGGCCTGATCCACCGCGTCCTTGACCATCGCCGGGCTGTACAGCGCGCTCTGCACCCACATATCCGGATATTCCGGCATCATGTTAAAGTACTCCTGGCAGCCGCCGCCGCCGGTGATGACCTTGATGTCGGTGCGGCCGGCTTCCTTAATCGCCTGCAGCGCGCCGATGGAGGTCTCGTCATCCATGGAGTAGACTGCGTCGATCTGGGGATTGGCGATCAGGATGTCCGCCATGTCCTTCAGGCCGTCCTCGCGGGTGAACTGGGTGGCGTAGGTGCCGATGATCTCGATGTCCGGGAACGCGGTGATGTTCTCGACGAAGCCCTTCTCGCGCAGCTCAGAGACGCTGCCGGAGGTGGGCACGTTCAGCACGACGACCTTGCCCTTGCCGCCCAGCTTCTCGCCAATGTACTTGGCGCCCTGCACGCCCATGTCCTCGTTGTCGCCCGACACGCGGTACACGCCCTCGGCGTTGATGGCGATGTCGAAGTTCACGACGGCGATGCCCTCATCGATGGCGCCCTGGATCGGCACTTCCATGCCTTCCCACTGCGGGAACGCCACGATGGCGTTGGCGCCCCAGAGCTTGAGGTCGTCCAACTGGCTGGTCATCTCGTCTGCGTTGGTGGAGGTGTACAGCTTGTAGTCTTCGATGGTGCCCGCGTCTTTCAGCTCCTTGCAGCGGACCTCGGCGTTGTACGCCACGGCGGCGACCCAGCCGTGCGTCACGGCGGGGGCCAAGATGCCGATCTTCGGCTTGGCGGCTTCCGCGCCCGCGATGGAGCACATGCCCAGAACCATGACCAGAACGACAAGGATCGAGAGAACTTTTTTCATGGATGAATCCTCCCTCAAAATAGTCAGTGCCGGGCTATGCCCGGGTATCCATGTCTCATTATAGAGGAATTATGCGCGAATTGCAACACCCAATTGTGGCGGAGTCCGGCACGCACGCGGCCATATTTATCACACATATAACAGAAAAACCGCCAAACAGCGTTGACACGTCGGCGGTCCGCGCCATAAAATAAAAGGCAGTAATGCAAGTTGCACTCTTGAATCTTGCAAATCCACCGCAACCGAAGTCAAAAAGGGGGATTTCTCATGTCCTATGTGAATGATGCGCTGGCCAAGGTGATTCAAAAGTCCGGCGGAGACGCGAGCGTTTTCCAGCAGGCTGCGACCGAAGTGCTCACGAGCCTCGCGCCATTTATTGAACAGCACCCTGAGTATCAGAAGGAGAGCATTCTGGAGCGGATCACCGAGCCGGAGCGCATGGTGATGTTCCGTGTGCCGTGGATCGACGACGCGGGCAGGATCCATGTGAACCGCGGCTACCGCGTGCAGTT
>JAVBUD010000144.1:0-5805 GCA_031555755.1 Eubacteriales bacterium
CCCCCCCCCCCCCCCCCCCCCCCCGCCCCCCCCCCCTGATTCTCCCGTAAACCCTGCGCCCCCCCCCAAGCACCTTCCTGTAACTGCTGGCGCTTCCGGTTTCGCTTTGTGCTCGGCTCAGCGCTGGGCGAGGAGCGCTTCGATTTTTTCTTTGAGTTGCTCGGGGTAGAAGGGCTTGGCGAGGTGGTCGTCCATGCCGGATGCGCGGGATTGGCGGATGTCTTCGGGCATGTTGTTGGCGCTGACTGCTAGGATGAGCAGGCGGTCCACGTCGGTGCGGGGGAGGGCGCGGAGTGCGCGGGCGGCGGTGTAGCCGTCCATGATGGGCATTTGGATGTCCATCAGGACCAGGTCGAAGTGGTCCGGCTCGCTGGCCTGGAACAGCTCGACGGCCACCTGGCCGTTTTCGGCCTCCTCGCACTGGACGCCCAATGCCTCCAGTTGGCCCATGAGCACGATGCGGTTGATGTCCACATCGTCCACGACCAAAGCGCGGATTCGGCTCAAGTCCACCTGCGGCTGAGCGGCGGGGGCTTCGAGCTCGCCGAAGGGCTCGGCATGGAACCAGAAGAAAAACTCGCTGCCCTTGCCCAGCTCGCTCTCGTAGTCGATGTCGCCGTCCATCAGGTGCACCAGCTTTTGCGCGATGGTGAGGCCCAGGCCAATGCCGCCGTGCTTGCGGGTGATGCCGTCGTCGACCTGCTCGAAGGCGTTGAACAGCCGGTCGCGCTTCTCCGGCGGGATGCCAGGCCCGCGGTCAAGGACGCTGAACCGATAGCAGGACTGCGAGGCGGACACGGGCTCCTCGCGGACCTTGACCAGCACTTCGCCGCCCTCGGGGGAGAACTTGACGGCGTTGGAGAGCAGCGCCATCAGCACCTGGCACACGCGGGCCTCGTCCATCAGCGCTGAGCGGTGCACCAGCTCGGTGGCGTCCAGGCGAATGGCGATGTGCTGTGGGTCGGCGGAGGGCTGCATGGTGTCGATGACGCGCCGGATGAGCGGCTCCACGTCGGTCTTCTGCGGGCGCAGGCTCACGCGACCCTCCTCGATCATGGACAGGTCCAGCACCTGATCGACGATCCCGAGCAGCACGCTGGCGGCGCTGCCGATCCGGGCGATGGATGCGTACAGGTGCTCGGCGTCATCGGTTTTCTTGGCCAGTTGGCTCAGGCCGATGATGGCGTTCATGGGGGTCTTTAGCTCGTGGCTGATGTTCATGAGGAAGTGGGACTTGAGCCGGTTCGCCTCGATCTGCTTTTCGATGACGCCCTGCAGCGCCTCCTGCTTGGCGATGGCGATCTCCTCTTTTTTGCGCTCCATTTCCTCGATGTCCAGGGACCAGATCACGGTGGCGGGCTCATTTTTGTACAGGGTGTTGGCGGCGCTGCACGCAAAGCGCTTGACCTGACCGCCCCGCACGCGCAGATGGGCCAGCGCGCCGGTCACCTGATCGGCGGAGGTCAGATGCTTCATCAGGGCCGCAAAGCTCGGGGTGTCCGCGTATTTTTCGTCCAGGTCCGTACCCAGCGGCGTGCCGAATATCTTGTCATAGTATTCGTTCGACTCGCAGACGCGGTTGTTCACCAGCAGGCAGTATGCGACGGGTGCGGTGCGCACGATCATCTGCAGCCGGTTGCGCACGCGCTCGGCCTCGAGCTTGCTGTCCTCGGCCTCCAGCACCGCGCGGTGGCTCTCGTCGCGGGCCTCCTTCAGCTTGGCGTTCTTGCGTTTTAGCACATGGGAGAAGATGGCGAGCGCGATGATGATCAACAGCATGCTGAATCCTGAGGTCGCCAGGATCGTGAACAGGCGCGGGTCGCTCTCCCGGAGCGACAGTGTGCGGCCTAGGATCTCCGCGCCCTGCGGCAGCCTGGACGCGGTGATGCGGAATCGGGCGAGTGCGCCGTTGTCGAATTGCCAGTGCGCGTTTTCGCCTGAGAGCGCGGTGGACTTGCCGCAGTCGCTGAACAGCGCGCACACCAGGTGCGCGGCGTACTCGCCCTGGCGGATGCCGTTGATGTACAGCCCGCCCAGCTGGCCTCGGTTCGCACCGCCCTCGATCAGCCCGAAGACCGGCGCGTCGGTCGCAGCGGTCAGCCGCTGCTGGGACTCAGCCTGGGGTATGTACAGGTCCTGGCTGTCCATAAAGTACCAGCCGGACAGCACCGCGCTGTCGCCGTCCAGCGCCGCGACCTGCGCCACGAGGTCCGAAAAGGACTGATCGCCCGCGTAGGTGATCTGGATGCGATCCTGGAAGGGCTTCAGCTGGCGCTGGATCTCGGCCTGCCACAGCTTACCGCACACCGACTGGTCGTTGATGATGAACGCGCGCTCGGTGTTCGGGCGCAGCCGCAGCACCTCGTCCATCAGCTGTGCGGCAGGGATCTCGAACGTCAGCCCGCTGAACACCGTCGCGTCCTCTGGCCGGATGAGCGTCTCCGGCCGGCCGGCCAGCACGCCGCAGTAGATCACCGGCACATTGCAGAACAGCACGTTGTAGTTGTTCACCGCGAAGCTCAGCGCCTCGTCACCGGCGCAGATCACGGCGTCAGGCGGCGAGGCCAGACAGTCCGCGCGAATGGCCGCCAGCGCGGCCTGGTCCCTGGACACGTCGTTGACCAGCCGCTGCGCGTTCAGCGCGATATTGTGGAACACGATCTGGTCATTCTGGTCCAGCACACGGCTGACGCCCTCATAGATATGCTGCTCCCACACCATCTCGGAGGTGTTCGAGGTCAAAAACAGCACGGATTTGATGTTCTGTTCGCCCAGCTTTTCGCCGCGCTGGATCCGCTCAAACACGCCCGTGCGCTTCAATCGGTCGATGGCCTGGGCCACTTGGGGCACCAGTGCCGCATGCTTTTTGTGTAGATAGATGAAGGTGGATTCGCGCGACAGCTCGCCCGATATGCGCATGCCCACGGGCAGCAGCGGCGTGGATGAAAAGTTGTGTGTGGTGACCGCGACGTCGATTCGGCCGCCGCGCAGCGCGTCGTACAGCTCCTTGAGGGAGCCGTACAGGGTCATGGAGTGCACGTTGTCCGGGACCGAGCTGAGGATGTTGATCTTCTGCTCCAGGCAGCCGATCCTGCGCTCCGCCAGGTCTGACCAGCCCGCAATCTGGGTGTCGTCGCTGTCGCGGACCAGCGCGATGAACTGGATCACCCCGATGGAGTTCGGCACGCGGACCAGGTTTTCATACTGCGATTCGATCTCGATCGTCTGCTTGCACATGCCGTCATACCGGCCCAAGTCCGCGGATTCCATCGCGTCGCTCATGGCCATCGTGTCGATCGACACCGAATAGCCCAGCGTCTTGAACACCTCATACACCATGCGGTCCGCGCACGTGGACGAGTCCGTGTTGTTCACAAACAGCAGCCGCTTGGCCTCACCCCTCGCGGGCATCGGCAGCAGCGCCGTCGCCAGCAGGACCAACAGCAGGGACAGGGAATAGAACCTTCCAAACATGCTTTTTTGTTTATTCATCTTTATCACCATTCTGTTCGTCACTGTTGTTTTTGGGACGGTGTGCTTGCATTAAGGCAACACCGCACAAGTAGCGAATGCGCTGACGGGCTGCCTTTCCGCCCAGCCAGTCCTGCAAAAACACTTGAATTAGCGCTGCTAGTCCTGCGGTTTTTCAGGACTGCCTGGACAAAAAATCATCCCATCATCTCATCCGCTACCTGCGCGGTGTTGCCTTAAGGAATTACATAACTATATACCATGACATCCCATTATATCCTACAGGATGACGAGAAGCAATTCTGGTCGTAAGAAGTTACCTTTGTTACGTGCGCTTTGCAGAGATTGGGGCGGCGCGAGTCGGAGCCGCACCGCCCCTCGCCAGCCCCTTTACCCGCCGAAACCCACACCCCATCCCCGTCATCCTGAGGCCGCAGCCGAAGGACCTTCCTCAAACCATCCCTCCGTCGTCACCCATCAGGTCACCCCTGGCCGGGCTCGCCTCACGGCTCACCGGCGACGGCAAGTTTGTGCCGTGCGCCTGCACGAGGGGCTCCCACGTACTTTCTCCGCACGCACCACGTCCGCCGCCCCCTCAGCCATTCTTGCGCACGGGTGAGAAAAGAGGACGAACGCTCCTCCTGCGTCCGTCCTCTGCCTCTGCCATACTGCTCAGAGGGCGCTGCCCTCCGAGACCGCCCGCCAGGGGGATTAAATCCCCCTGGACCCCCTTGTGCCGCTTCGCTGTGTTCTGGCGCGCGTTAGCGGTACTTCGGCAGCCAGTCGCCGTGGGCGTCGATCAGGGCGTCGCACATGGCCACGATGTCGTCGATGCTCAGCTCCGCAGCCGTGTGCGGGTCCATCATCGCCGCCTGATAAATCCGCTCCTTGTTCAGCGTCGCAGCAGCCTCGATCGTCAGCAGCTGCACGTTCACACTCGTCCGGTTCAACGCCGCGCACTGCTCAGGCAGCGCGCCCACATAGCTCGGCGTCACCCCAGACTTGTCAGCGAAGCAGCTCACCTCCACCACCGCGTTCTGCGGCAGGTTCGTGATCAGACCCGTGTTCAGCACGTTCCCGCCGAACTTGAACGGGCGGTTCGTCTCCATCGCCTCCATGATCTGGCTCGCGTACTCATGGCTGCGCTCGTGCGTCAGCGCCTTGTTCTCCGTCAGCTCGTGCCCGCGCTCCGTCCAGTGCTTGATCTGCTCGATGCACCGGCGCGGGTATTCGTCCAGCGGGATGTTGAACCGCTCGATGAGCTCCGGGTACTTGTGCTTGATGAAGTAGGGCATGTACTCCGCGTTGTGCTCGCTGGACTCGGTGACGTAGTAGCCGAAACGCTTCATGATCTCATACCGCACCATGTCGCCGTGCACTTCCGTGCGCGCGGCCGCGCGGCGCTTGATCTCCGGGTACAGGTCCACCCCGTCCTTTGATACCTCCAGCAGCCACGCCTGGTGGTTGATGCCCGCGATCTTCCACTGGATCTGGTCGTCGTACGCCATGCCCAGGCCCTTCATCAGGTGCTCGGTGCACACCTGCACGCTGTGGCACAGGCCAACCGTCTTCACATTCGTCAGCCGCTGCATCGCGCCCGTGAGCATGCACATGGGGTTCGTGTAGTTGAGGAACCACGCGTTCGGGCACACTTCCTCCATGTCCTTCGCGAAATCCAGCATCACCGGGATCGTGCGCAGCGCGCGGAAAATGCCGCCGATGCCCAGCGTGTCGGCGATCGTCTGCCGCAGCCCGAACTTCTTCGGGATCTCGAAGTCCGTGATGGTGCACGGGTCGTACAGCCCCACCTGGATGGCGTTCACCACGTAGTTCGCGCCACGCAGCGCGTCCTTGCGGGCCGCTGTGCCCAGGTATTTTTCGACCTTCGCCTTGCCGCTCGCGTTGCGGTTGATGGCCTCGATCATGTTGTAGGACTCGTCCAGCCGCTTGGCGTCGATGTCGTACAGCGCGATCGTGGACTCGGCCATCGCCGGTGTCATGATGCTGTCGCCCAGCACGTTCTTGGCGAATACCGTGGAGCCCGCGCCCATAAATGTGATCTTCGGCATGGTGTGTCATCCTCCAACAAACTGTTTTGTTACCGCGATGAGTATAGCACAATCGCGCCGCACATTCAAGCCGATTGGCACACCCGTTTTCCCGTAAGCGCACCCCCAACTCAGCCCACCCACCCGTCATCCTGAGGCCACAGCCGAAGGACCTTCCTCAAACTAAACCCCCGCCCTCGTCATCCTCCCCCCCCGTCGTGTCATCCTGAGCGAAGCCGAAGGATCTCCCCGCGTGAGCGACACCCTCCACCCCCCCGTCATCCTG
>JAVBUD010000095.1:0-14565 GCA_031555755.1 Eubacteriales bacterium
TTGCTATGGACGTTCCACAAACTTATGTCCCCCCTGTGTCATCCTGCGCGGAGCGCCAGCGCTGTCGATGGATCTCCCCCGCGTGTGCGGACGCACCCGCTGGACGGGGGACGTCGCCTCACGGTGGGGAGATCCTTCGACTGCGCTGACGCTCCGCTCAGGATGACACGGGGGTGCGGAAGATTGAGGAAGGTCCTTCGCTGCGCTCAGGATGACGGCGCCGGATCGGCGGATGAGGGCGTGGGGGTGAATGGCTGAGATGATGCTAATCCAACCGCTCCAGCTCCAGCCCTCGCCTCACCGTCCGCTGCTCCGAACCGATGGCCTTGCCGTCGATCTCGCACTCGCCGCTCTGGTTGTCGAACGGGTCGCTGCGGAGGTCTCTGCTGGGCGGGTCGAACTCGGCCATGTACCGGTCGTTGGCCACCATGCGGAACGGGTCCAGGTTGCCGAAGTAAAAATGCCAGCGCTCCATTTGGCCCGCGTGCCACGCGCCGCCACCGAAGGACACGTCGCACAGCACCCAGCCGTACGGCTCCAGATAGATCTGGCACCAGTCGTGCGCACCCGTGGAGTCTGTCCGGGCGTTGGTGCCGCTCTGCCACCGCGCCGGGATGCCGTTCAGCCTGCACAGCGCCATGAACAGCAGCGTCTGCGCGCCGCAGTCGCCGCGCAGGCCCAGCGCCATGTAGTCCGTCATGCAGTCGATCAGCGCGTAGTCCCGCAGGTAGGCGTAGGTCACGCGCGTCGTCACATAATCGTAGCAGGCGCGGGCGATCAGGATCTTGTCTGTGAGTTCGCCCTTGACCGTCTTCGCCAGCTCCACCAGGTACGGCGTGAATTGGATGTGCGGCCACAGCTCTTGAAGGTCGGCGGCGTTGGGCGCGGGCACGCCCTGATACAGCGGCGTCACGATGTCCGGGCAGGCGCTGAGGTCGACGTAGTGCACGCGGCTGTCGTAGGCGTATGAAACGGTGAACGGCCCATTTTCGGTCAGGATCCGCTCATAGAAGACCGTGCGCTGGGGCGCTGTCTCCGGCGCGATGTAGCCGCCATCTTGGACCGTGATCTCGATGTTCGACTGCTGGGCGCAGGGCTTGGGCAGCGGCAGGTGCACGCGATAGTTCGCGCCGGGCACGAACGCATCGTCGTCCACGCGGTATGACACCTGGAACTTCACGCGGTAGCCGAGGCTGCCCTTTTGCTTCATCTCGCGGATGGCGTCGTCCAAAATGGGGCGGCTGCCGCTGGCGTCGCTGCCGGACAGCGCCAGGTATTTGCGGTCCCAATCGATGACGGTGGATGGGATGCTCTCGAAATAGCGCGGCTGGCCGTTCACATAGATGAAGTCCATGCCGCCGTCCCGGTCGATCCGGTCGAACTCCGCCTCGGTGAAGCCGGGGATTCTTTTCTGGATCGCCGCCAGCGCCTCGGCCTTTGTGTACGGGTATTGGATCGGAAGCCGCGCGATCAGCGCGCGCTCCATGGTGAGCCGGTCCCGCAGCAGCGGCGCGATGTCTTTTTCCAGCCGCGCGTCGATGGCGCGGAGCGCTCCTTGAAAATCGCCCGCCCACTTGCGCTTCAGGATGTCCTCGGGTAGGGGGACGGACTGGGTCTGGAGGAGGCGGTTGAGGTTCATGTGTGCACGCTCCTGTCGGGTAGATTTGGATGGGAGGACCGCCTCCCATTGTACCCCCTTTTCTCCCGCGTGACAAGCATCAACCGTAGTGGTATAATCACTCCATCACGCCCCGCAGAGGAGGTCCGCCACATGGCACGCACCGACGACATGACCACGGGACGCCCTTCGTCCCTGTTGATCCGGTTTACGCTGCCGATGATGGCGGGCAACGTGTTTCAGATGCTGTATTCCGTGGCCGACGGCGCGGTGGTGGGGCGGCTGATCGGCGTGCCCGCGTTCGCGGCCATCGGGGCGACGGGGTTTACCTATCTGCTGCTGTTGCACGCGGTGCTGGGTCTGGTGCACGGGTTCGGCACGCGGCTCGCGCAGCGGTTCGGCGCACGGGACCTCAGCGGGTTTCGGCGTGCGGCGGGCACGTCGCTGGTGCTGATGCTGGTCTTCGGCGGGCTGCTGTCTGTGCTGGGCGCGGCGCTTTCGCGGCCCGTGCTGGCGCTGATGGGCACGCCGGTCGATATTCTGGACGGCGCGGCGCAGTACATGACGATCCTCAGCGGTGGCATGCTGTTCCCGACGCTGTACAACCTGCTGGCGACATTGCTGCGCAGCATCGGCGACAGCAAAACGCCGCTGTGGGCGATGATCTGGTCCACGGTGCTGAACGTGGCGCTGGACATCGCGCTGGTGTGCGTCACTGACTGGGGTGTGGGCGCGGTCGCCGTGGCGACGGTGATCGCCCAGGCGTTTTCCTGCCTCTACTGCCTGGCCGCGATGCGCAAGATGCCCGAGTTCCTGCCCCGGCGAGCGGACATCCGAATCAACGGGGCAGAAGCCCGCGCGCTGCTGCGCTTGGGTGCGCCGGGCGCGCTGTCCAGCGTGGTGGTGTCGCTGGGCGGTTTGGTGGTGCAGTCGGTAATCAACGGCTACGGCACCGCTTTCGTGGCGGGCGTGGCGCTGCCGAACAAGCTGTACGAGCTGATGGCGCTGGTCAGCTTCGGCATGGAGGGCGCGGTGGCGGTGTTCGTGGCGCAGAATTACGGTGCGGTGCGCATGGACCGCATCCGGGAAGGCGTCCGCGCCGCACAGCGGATGATGATTCTGTCGTCCGTGCTGATCGCCGCGGCGCTGGCCTTCGCCGGCGGCCCGCTGATGGGGATGATGATCTCAGGCGACGGCGCGGACCAGGTGCTGGGCATCGCGCAAAACCAGCTGTATGTGATGCTCATTTGCCTGCCGTTCCTGTACTTGCTGGTGACCTACCGCCCCGCCGTGCAGGGCATGGGGGACGCAAAGCTACCCATGATCAGCGGGTTCGTGGAGTTGGGCGTCAGGCTGGTGTGTGCGCTGCTGCTGACGCGGATCATCGGCGAATGGGGCGCGTACCTGGCCGTCAGCGCCGGCTGGCCGGTGGCGATGTGCGTGGTGTGGTGGGCGTATCGGCGGAGAATGGCCGCCGTATGATGCGGCGCATGGCGGCAATCCGCCGCATTTCCCTTCCTTATCCAATTGTTAACAGTTGCGGTGCTCGCCCATTTTTCACCATTTGAGTTGAACTTATCCGCCAGTTTGTGTATCATTATAAGTACCTATTTTTACAGAGACGATGGGGTGCGCATGAAGCGTTTTGGGCTTGGAATGTTTTGCATGACGGCGATGCTGATGGCATTGCTGTTTGCCGCACCCGCGGCCAGCGCCGCGCAGCAGCCCGCCTGGATCAAGCTGTATCAGGATTATCTGGCCACACTGACCAAGCTGGAACAGACCCAGGCCGCCCTCACGCCATCGCCCACAGCGACGCCCGCTCAGACCTCCACCCCCACGCCGGACCCGCCCGCTGCGGCCACGATCGCGCCCACTGCGACCCAGACGCCCGCACCCACCCCCACGCCAAAGCCCCAGGACACCTACATCCGCTGCTTTTTGATGCTGGCGGACCTGGACCGTGACAGCGTGCCGGAGCTGCTGTACGGCTATCGCGAGCCGTCGAACAGTGAGATTCGGGTGCAGGTACTGTGCATCGTCGATAACCAGGTGGTGAAGGCCGCCGGCCCCGTGATCCCCGCGGCCTATTCGCTGAAGATGGCGGAACTGACGCTTTTTCAGACGGTCAACGGCTACTTCTGGATGTTTGAATCTGGCGGCAGCGAAACGCTGGGCGGCAGGCGACAGGTGCGCTACACTCAGCTCACCTACAAGAACGGCAATATCAAGAGCCTGAACCGGTTCACCCGGCGCTGGACCAGCACCGACCCCGAATATTATGTGGACGGCGACGTCGTCTCGTCCGTGACCTACAAGAACAAGTTCAAGCTGTACCAAAACAGCATCAAGCCCGTGCAGAAGATGCCCCAGGCAAAGCTGGGCAGTGCCACCGCAAACCCCACGCCCGCCCAGATCATGAGCGCGTTCAAGGCGCTGGTCCCGAAATATCAGAAGATCGCCGTGCCCAAGAAAATGAAGCTCAGCGGCAAGTACCAAATCCTGCGCCTGGGCGCGAAGGACAAGGCCAAGCTGCTGATGCTGTCCCGCTACGCCTCCGCCACGCGCGGCACCGTGACCTGGACCAGTAGCGACCCGGACGTGATCACGGTGGACACAAAGGGCAATGTGGAGGCCGTGGGCTACGGCTCCGCCACCATCACCGCCACCCTCATGAGCGGCAAGAGCGCCAAGTCCAAACTCAGCGTGGAGCGCCCGAAGGTCACCAAGATGAAGATCGTGGCCGAGTCAAACCGCATGAAGGACGGCGAGCAGATGCAGCTTTTCTGCGTGCTGTCGCCCATGACGGCCCGGGAAGAGCTGATCTGGAAGTCCAGCAATCCGTCCGTGGCCACGGTGGACGAAAAGACCGGCCTGGTCACCGCCATGCGGGCGGGCAATGTGCGCATCGGCTGCTGGGTCAACAAGAAGGTCCGTACCGGCTACAACCTCACCATCACCAGCGGCAACTGGATCTCCGAGGTGGCGCTGCAGGCCAACAAAACGGCCATCACCGTGGGCGAGCGCACGGCGGTGACCTATCAAATCAGCCCCGAAAACGCCGTGCGCCAGGACCTGAACTGGCAATCGGACAACCCGTCCGTGGCCACCGTGACTCAGGGCGGCGTGGTCACCGGCATGGGCGTGGGCACCGCCACCATCACCGCGTCCACCGGCCTGAGCGGCGTGAAGGGCGCGGTCCAGGTCTCCGTCTCTGCCGGCGCGGGCTACCAAAAGGGCGCGGCCGTGGCCGACGGCGTGTACCAGATCAGCCTGCGCACGGAGGGCCAGCGCGCGCTGACCGTGCGCGCGTTTTCCGCGCTGCAGCGGGCACCGATCACCATCGCGCCCAATTCCGGCGGCGCGAACCAGCGGTTCTTGGTGCGCTGCGCCCGGGACGACCTGTACGAGATCCGGCCGCTGTGCGCGCCGATGATGTACCTCAGCGTGCGCGCGGACCCCATCGACAGTAAAAAAGGCGAGCGGCTGGCGCTGGCGCTGATGCCCACGGAGCGGGAGCGGCTCTTCCGGCTGAACCGCCTCGCAAACGGCGGCTATGCGCTCAGCCTGGCGTCGAACGCGCAGATCACCATCGGCGCCCTGAGGGACGAGGACGGCGCCACGGTGAACGCCACCCAGTACGATGAAAACAACGCGCTGCGCAGGTTCCAGCTCACGCTGCTGTCCGAGCCCGGCAAGCTGGAGCCGCTGCCCACCCCTGTGCCCACCGCGACGCCGAATCCGAAGCAGACGCCCGACCCCAGCGCCACGCTCTCCCCGACGCCCGCGCCCACCGCGCAGGCGCCGCGGGAGCTGGACTGGCTGAAAAACCTGCGCAGCTTCCTGTCGGCGCACGAGGCGGACATGCTGAAGTGGAGCCACCTGCAGCTGTGCGACATGGACTTCAGCGGCATTCCGGAGCTGGTGATCTTCACCGACAAGCGCGAAAAGCCGGTCATGTCCTCCCTCACCGCCCGCACCGGCTACATCTATTCCCCCGAGACCGGCGATTCCACATTGGCCCGGTTTGAGTACGAACCCGGCCCCAACGAGTCGCTGAAGGACACCAAGCCCACCGTGCGGCTGCTGATCGACGGCGCGACCAGCGAGCGGCTGTGGGTGCTGACCGACGGCGAAGGCACGGACAGCCGGGGCAGCCAGCGCTACGTGCTGATGCCCTATGCCGGCGGCGCGGTGCAGCAGCGCCTGCTGTTCAAGAAAACCTGGCGGCCCCGCAACGCGTCGGGCGAGCCGTACGAGACCTACTTCTACAACGCCAAGGAATGCAGCAAGTACATCTACGAGCGCCAGTTCCAGTCCTATTTCAAGGGCAGCGTCTGGGGCAACAGCGTCAAAGCCATGCTGGAATGCAGCGGCAGGTCCGTGTCCCAGGTCATGGCCGACGTGGTGGTGTTGGCGCAGACGCGAAGGTGGTATTCGTAGCGCAGCGATGGATGACCGGTGCTGGGGTGACGACGGCCAGTTCTCGCTACATCCCAAACCCGCCATCCGCGCCCAGCACCTGGCCGGTCACGAACGACGCCCTTTCTGACGCCAAGAACAGCACCGCCTCCGCCACGTCCTGAGCCGTGCCGATCCGGCCCAGCGGCGTCTCCGCCCGCAGCGCGGCCATGTCCCCGGCGGTCAGGTGCCCGTTCATCTCCGTGTCGATGACCCCCGGCGCGACGCAGTTCACCCGCACGCCGCTGGGCCCCAGTTCCTTCGCCAGCGCCTGGGTCAGCGCGATCAGCGCGCCCTTGCTCATGGAGTACGCGGCCTCGCAGGACGCGCCCACCCGGCCCCAGACGGAGGAGATGAAGCTGATCGAGCCGCGCCCCTCGCCGATCATATCCGGCGCGACGGCCTGGGCCGCGAAGAAAGCGCCCAGGGTGTTGACGTCCATGAGCCGGCGCAGGTCTGGCTCCGGCAGGTCCTGGAACAGGCCGCTGTGGGCGATGCCAGCGCTGCAGACGAGGGCCTCAATCTGCCCGTGCGCCTCCCTGGCCTGCCCGACCGCCGCGAAGACCTGTGTACGGTCGGCCACGTCGGCGCGGACGGCCAGCGCCCCGGTCTCGGCGGCGAGCGTCAGGGCGGCGTCCTCATTCTTTTCGTAGATGAAAGCGACCCGGTGCCCCGCCGCCGCGAACCCGCGAACGCAGGCCGCGCCGATGCCGCGCGAGCCGCCGGTGATGAAAACGTGCATGGTGCTCAACTCCTCTGCCGTGGTGCGCGCACGCGGGCGGCGGGGGGGGGGCCCCCCCCCCCCCCCCCCCACCCCCCCCCACAGCGGGGGGGGGGGCCCCCCCCCCCCCCCCCCGCCCGCCTCAGCGGACGTTCCCTCCCATTATATCATCCCCCCACCCCGTTTGCAAACCCCGCCAAATCTGGTATAATAGCAGGCGGGCCCCCAATTCCAACGAGCGGAGAATCAGACATGGTCTTACTATCCTTACAGAATATCACCAAATCCTTCGTCATGAACCAGATCCTCAGCGACGTGTCCCTCACGCTGATGGAGGGCTCGCGGCTGGGCTTGGTCGGCGTGAACGGCAGCGGCAAGACGACGCTTCTGAAGATCATCACCGGCGAGATGGCGCCCGACAGCGGCACCGTGTCCATGATGCGCGGCACCACCATGGGCGTGTTGCAACAGCAGCAGGGCATCGCCTCGGACCGGTCGCTGTATGACGAGATGGAGCTGGTTTTCGAGCCCGTCAAGAAAATGGAGGCGCGGCTGCGCGAGTTGGAGCACGAGATCGCGCACCGGCACGAGGACGAGCAGGCCCTCACAAAGCTCAGCGACGAGTACGCGCGGCTGATGGACCGGTTCGAGGCGGCGGGCGGCTACGAGTGGCCCAGCCGCATCGTGGGCGTGCTGTCTGGCCTGGGCTTTGCGAAGGGCCGGTTTGACGCGCCTGTGCGCCAGCTCTCAGGCGGCGAGCAGACGCGGCTGTGCTTGGCGCGGCTGCTGCTTCAGCAGCCCGACCTGCTGCTGCTGGACGAGCCGACCAACCACCTCGACCTGCCCGCCACGGGCTGGCTGGAGGACACGCTGAAAAAATACCGCGGCACCGTGCTGGTGATCAGCCACGACCGCTACTTTCTGAACGCCGTGTGCGACAGCATGGCGGAGCTGAGCATGAAGCACATGGTGCAGTACACCGGCAACTACGACGAGTTCACCAAGAAGCGCCAGGCGGACATCGAGCGCCAGCTCAAAGAGTTCACCATGCAGCAGAAGGAGATCGCCCGGCAGGAGGCGATCATCGCGCGGTACAAGATGTACAACACCGAGGCCAGCCACATCAAGGCCCGGAGTCGCGAAAAGGTGCTGGACAAGCTGGAGCGCGTGGAGCGGCCCAAGGACGAGGCCAAGGTGCGGTTCCGGTTCGAGGCGCGGCGTCAGACCGGCCAGGACGTGCTGATGATCGAGGGCATCCAAAAATCCCTGGGCGGGCGCGAGCTGCTGCACGGCTTTTCGCTGCATCTGCGCCAGGGCGACCGCGTGGCGCTGATCGGCCCCAACGGCGTCGGGAAGACCACGCTGATGAATATCATCACCGGTAAGCTCGCACCCGACGACGGCAGCGTGCGGTTCGGCAGCAATGTGGACCTCGGCTACTATGACCAGCATCAGTCCAGCCTGCACGGCGAAAAGACCGTGATGCAGGAGGTCTGGGACGAGTTCCCGCGCATGGAGCCGGACCAGGTGAGGAACACCTTGGCGCTGTTCCTGCTGACCGGAGACGACGTGTTCCAGCCCATCAAGACCCTGTCCGGCGGCGAAAAGGGGCGCGTGGCGCTGTCCAAGCTGATGCTGAGGAAGGACAACCTGCTGCTGCTGGACGAGCCCACAAACCACCTGGACATGGACAGCCGCGAGGTGCTGGAGGGCGCGCTATCGGACTTCACGGGCACCATATTGGCCATCTCCCACGACCGCTATTTCATCAACCGCACCTGCAACAAGGTCGTGGAGCTGACGCCCGAAGGCGCGACGGAGTACCCGGGCAACTACGACGACTACATCGAAAAAAAACGCCGCGCGGCGCTGGGCGATGAGGTCGACCCCCTGGGCGGCAGGACCAAGACCGAGATCGAGAAGGATAAGCGCCGCGAGCGCTTAAGGCGCGAGTCCGCCAAGGCCATCAAGCAGCGCGTCAAGGACCTGGAGGCGAAAATCGCCGCGGCTGAGTCGCGGATGACGGAATTGGAAATCGAGATGAGCGACCCCGACACGTATCAGAACCGGGCGTACGCCAGGGATGTCCAGGAGGAGCACGCCGCGCTGGCCAAGGAGATCCGGGAGATGTATGAGGAATGGGAGGAAGCGGCGGACCTGGCGATGGAGGAGTAGTCGGGGGATGAATTGACAATGAACAAATAAGATGGGCGCAGCGAAGCTGTCCTCCTTCCGAAAACATTCCGCCAAAACCCGTGACCCCATCACCGGCGCACTCATAGTATGGCACGGAACCCCCTTGGAAAGGAGAAATCATTCCGTGTCATACGTATTGAATCCCAGGCGTCACGGCTGCGGCTGCGGCGGTGACTTTGATGGCCAAGACTGCTGGAATTGCGGTTGCAATCTCGGCAGAAGGCGGCTCCCCAGGCGGGATGTCTTCTACACAGGCCCTTGCCCGCCGGATCCCGAGTGCATTTGCCGGGCCGGACGCGGCTGCGGCGGCGGTTGCGGCGGTTGCGGCGGCGGCTGCGGCGGCTGTGGCTGCGGCACCGGCAACTGCGGGCGCGGCGGCTGCGGATGTCAGTTCGCCCAGTGTAGGGACGCCGACTGCTTTGGCCGTTGCGCCCATGACTGCCATCAGGACTGCAGGTGCCATTGCTGGCGCGAGTGCGGCAACGACCCCGAATGCAGGGCTCGCTGTGAGCTGGACTGCTTCGCCGAGTGCAATGTCGCGTGCGACAACAAGGTGAACAACCGCTGCATGACCGGGCAAGGCTTCCGCTGTGACCGCTGCGGCGGACACGACCGATGCGGCCAGTGCGGACAGTGCAGCTGCCAGTGCCGGTGCGGCGGGCGCGGCCTGCGCGACCTCGACGGCGACGGCATGCCCGACCAGTTTGAGCAAGGGCGCGGCTGCGGTTGCGGCTGCGGCGGCTAACCTCGACTGACCCTACCTAACCCCGTGCGCCCCTGCCGCGTCTGGCAGGGGCGCGTTTGATGATGCGTCAGAAAAGCCTTGACAACCACACGCCCGCTGTGATATAATTTCATGCGTTAGCAAGATAAAGTGCAGGAGGTTGTTGGTCTATGAAAAAGGTGCTGTTGATGGTCCTGGCCCTGGCGATGGTGTTCGCGCTGGCGGTGCCGGCGCTGGCGGACGGTTCCCTGGACGCGCTGAAGGGGCGCGGCAAGCTGATCCTGGGCCTGGACGACAGTTTCCCGCCGATGGGGTTCCGGGATGAGAACAACGAGATCGTCGGTTTCGACGTCGACCTGGCGAGGGAAGTCTGCGCGCGGCTGGGCGTGGAATTGGTGCTGCAGCCCATCGACTGGTCCGCGAAAGAGCTGGAGCTGTCCACGGGCAACATCGACTGTATCTGGAACGGCATGAGCCGCACCGCGGAGCGCGAGGCGTCCATGGCGCTGTCGCTGGACTACATGAACAACAAGATCGTGGTGCTGACCAACAACGCCGAGTTCAAGGCCAAGGAAGACCTGGCGGGCAAGGTGATGGCGGTGCAGGCCGGTTCGTTCGCGGAAGAGGTCATTAACGACGAAAAGTACGCGGACTACAAGGCGTCGCTGGCGGAAGTGCGGGCCTATCCGGACTATCTGACCTGCATCATGGACCTGCAGAACGGCAATGTGGACGGCGTGCTGATCGACCTGGTGGTGGCGAACGACCGCAGGGCCGGCCTGGGCGACGCCAGCCTGTTCACCATGGACAACCTGGCGGACGACCTGTTCTGCGTCGGATTCCGCAAGGAGGACGTGGCGCTCAGGGACGCGGCGAACGCGGCGCTGATCGCGATGCAGGCCGAAGGCAAGGTGGACGAGATCGCCAAGGTCTGGTTCGGCGAGAACATCTCGATCATTCCGGCGGCGTAAGTGCAAGGATAGGGGCAGTGCCCATCGGTTACGCCGTAGGGGCGGGCGTGAAAGCCCGCCCCTGCGACGCATTCCTACGCTTTGGTTTCAAAGGAGCATCACATGGTCATCAAATTCTTCAATGACCCAGACAAACTGGCAAACCTGACCAGGATCATGATGGGCGGCGTGGAAAACACACTGCTCATCTTTTTCCTGACCTTGGCCCTGTCGGTACCGCTGGGCATGCTGATCGCCCTGGGCCGCATGTCTAAAAATCCCATCGCGTCCAAGCCCATCTCGCTCTACATCTACATCATGCGCGGCACGCCGCTGATGCTGCAGGTCATGTTCATCTATTTCCTGCTGCCCCAGGTGTTACCGTTCAAGGTGGACCGCATGTCGGCGGTGGTGTTCGCGTTCGTGATCAACTACGCGGCCTATTTCGCGGAGATCTTTCGTGGCGGCATCCAGTCCATCCCGCCGGGCCAGCGGGAGGCGGCGCAGGTGCTGGGCTATACCCGGGCGCAGACGTTCATCCGGATCATCTTGCCCCAGGTCATCAAGCGCGTGATGCCGCCGGTGACCAACGAGGTGATCACGCTGGTCAAGGACACCGCGCTGGCCAGCACCGTGTCGATCACCGAGATCATGATCATCGCCAAGCAGCAGGTGTCCAGCTCCAACTCCGTGGAGCCGTATTTTCTGGCGATGATTTTCTACCTGGTGCTGAACGGCGTCGCGGAGCAAATGTGCAAGCTGGCGGAGCGGAAGCTGAATTATTACTGACCGAGGTGCGAAACCCCTGCAGGGAACGCCCCAACCGGATAGGAGCACAACCATGCTGAAAGCAATCCACCTCAAAAAACAGTTCGGCGACGTCCAGGTGCTCAAGGGCATCTCCCTGCGCGTCAACAAGGGCGAGGTCGTGGCCATCATCGGCCCCAGCGGGTCTGGCAAGAGCACCTTTTTGCGTTGCCTGAACCGGCTGGAGCCGGTCGACGCGGGCGACATAGCGCTCGACGGGATCACCTGGTGCGAGGGCGGAAAATACGCCGCCGAGGCCGTGCTGCAGAAGGTTACGCTCAGGATGGGCATGGTGTTCCAGTCGTTCAACCTGTTCCCCCACATGAGTGTGCTCCGCAACCTGATCGACGCGCCGATCAAGGTCAAGGGCATGAAAAAGGACGAGGCCACCCAGCTGGCGCTGGCGCTGCTGGGCAAGGTGGGCCTGTCGGACAAGGCGATGGCCTATCCCCATCAGCTCTCGGGCGGCCAGGCCCAGCGGGTGGCCATCGCCCGCGCGCTGTGCATGCAGCCGGAGATCCTGTGCTTTGACGAGCCGACCAGCGCACTGGACCCGGAGCTGACGCAGGAGGTGCTGAGCGTCATGCGCGACCTGGCCAGGGAGCACATGACGATGCTGGTGGTCACCCACGAGATGAGCTTCGCCCGCGAGGTCGCAGACCGCGTGGTGTTCATGGAGGACGGCCTGATCGTGGAGGAGGGCCCGCCCGAAAAGCTGTTCCAGTCGGAAAACGCCAGAACGCGGAAGTTTATCGGAGGCGGGGCGTAGGGCAAGGGCGATCATCGGCCGCCTGGGCTCAAGTCTCTGCGCAACCCCCGTCGTCATCCGGAGCGGAGCGCAAGCGCAGTCGAAGGATCTCCCCGCGTGAGCGGACGTCCCTGCTGGTTAAGGGGACGTCGCCTCACGGCGGGGAGATCCTTCGACTGCGCTTGCGCTCCGCTCAGGATGACAACCGGGGTGCGGATGATGGACGGGTATGGACATCTACCGCACCCGGTTTACCGCCTCCGCGATCACCGTCACGGCCTCGCCGATCCTCGGGCCGGGCCTGCTGGTGAGGTTGGCGTCCACCGCGTACACGTGGCCCTGCTTCACGCACCGCAGCTCCGAATAGCCCGGCGCGACCTTCAGCTGCTCCACCACGTCCCCCGCGCTGGCCATGCTGGACACCAAGATCACGTCCGGGTCGTCCAGGGCGAGCTGCTCCATGGTGTATTCCGGCCAGGCGATGGCGCTCTTGCTCGCCACATTCTCGCAGCGCAGCGCGGTCAGGATGTCGTCGATGAAGGTGCCGGGGCCGGCGGTGAAGTTGCCGTACTCGCCGAAGGTCAGCGCGAAATAGACCTTGGTCTTGGCGGCCTCCATGCGGTCATGGATGTCCTGTACCAGCGGCGTGGGGTCTGCGCCCATGACCTGCGCGATCAGCTCGATGCCGGGGGCGACGTCTGCGAGCGCGGTGGGGTCGTTGCAGACGACGGAGACGCCCAGCGCGGTGAGCTGGTCGATGGCGGCCTGCTGCAGCTTGTCGGACGCGAACACCACGTCTGGATTCAGCGCCACGATGGCCTCCACATTGGGGGCGTAGTAGTCGCCCACCTTGCTGTCCAGCGCGGCGGCATCCGCCGGATAATCGCTCTGGTTGTCCACGCCCACCACTTTATCGCCGCAGCCCAGCGCATAGAGCACCTCGGTGTTGGCGGGGGTCAGGGAGACGACGGTTTCGGGCGTCTTGGACAGGGTCACTTCGCGGCCCATGCCGTCCACCACAGTCACGCCCAGCGCGGATGTTGAGACCGACAGAAGCAGGATCAGTGCGAGCAGGATCGAGGCGCGTTTCTTCATCATGGGTCATTCCCTCCTGTGTTTTCCTCCAAACAAAACGCCCTCCGCCTGCATGGGACAGGCGAAGGGCAGCGCACCAAAACAAAGCGCGGCGCTCCAGCCTTCCCTCCGAAGGTTGCAGGCAAGTTGGCGTCACGGGCAGGTTTCCTGGCTCGGGTGTCGCGCCCTCCGACCGCCTTCCCGGTGGCGAACCACCAGTGGCAAAATGGACGGAGGATCGGCCCTTACAGTAGCGGGGGCTGCAGCGGATTTTCACCGCTTTCCCTTTTATCCCGCGCCGACGATGGCGGAGCGGGCACCCTGTGACCTCGTATGGAATGATAGTGGCATCATATCACAGATCAGCAGCGGATGCAAGCAAAAAGACCGATGCGGTCAGTTCGAGGAAGGTCCTTCGCTGCGCTCAGGATGACCGTATAGGGAGATGGATGACAGTAAAATTCGCTTGCGCGTGGGCTTTGATTGGCATACAATGGAGCGCGAAGGGACGGTGAGCCGCGTTGAAAAAAGGGCTTGTGCATATTTATACAGGCGACGGCAAGGGCAAGACGACCTGCGCGATGGGGTTGGCGATCCGGGCGGCGGGGTGCGGGTACGACGTGCGGATTTTCCAGTTCTGCAAGGGTCGGGAGACGGGCGAGCTGAACGCGCTGAAGAAGCTGGAACATGTGACGGTGCAGCGGGACGGGTGCCAGTCGAAGAAGTTCGTATGGCAGATGGACGAGACGGAAAAGGCGGAGTGGGCGGAGGCGCAGCAGGCGCTGTTTGACGAGGCGTGCGAGGCGGCCTGTGATCCGGAAGTGGACATGGTGGTGATGGACGAGGTGCTGGGCGCGGTGCATGCGGGGGCGGTGGATTTGGGGCAGGTGAGGTATTTGGTGGGGCATAAGTGCAAGGGGACGGAGCTGGTGATGACGGGGAGGGGGGCGCCGGAGGGGCTGGTGGAGCTGGCGGATTATGTGACGGAGATGCGGTGCGTCAAGCATCCGTACGAGCGGGGCGTGGATGCGAGGCGCGGCATCGAAATGTAACCCCCCCCACCCCGCGTGAGCGAACCAGGGAGTCCAGAGGGCAGCGCCCTTTGGCCCCCCGGAGGGCGTCCCCCCGTATCCCTGCGAAGCAGAATCCTCCGTCACCCCTCCTCCCGCCCACGGACAGCGGGAGGAGGGGTGACGGAGGATTTTCCCTCACGGGGGTAGGGAGACGGCCTCCGGCGGGGGGGGGGGGGGGGGGGGGGGGGGGGGG
>JAVBUD010000071.1:0-25302 GCA_031555755.1 Eubacteriales bacterium
GTCACCCTGAGCCCAGCGAAGCACCTTCCCCAACCTACGTGGAAAAGTTTGAGGAAGGTCCTGCGCTGCGCTCAGGATGACGGCGTGGGAGGATGGCGAAAGAAATTATCAATACCCCAGCGCCGCCGCCACCGCCGGGTGCACGACCTTGCCCTTCGCGGTGTTGAGGCCCTTGCCCAGCTCCGCCACGGTCTCCGTCGCCTTTTCCCACCCCAGCTCCGCTAACTTCAGCGCGTACGGCATGGTCACATTCGTCAGCGCGAACGTGCTCGTCCTCGCCACCGCGCCCGGGATGTTCGGCACCGCATAGTGCAGCACCCCGTGGCGCTCGTACACCGGCTCCGCGTGGCTTGTGGTGTGGTCGATGGTCTCGATGCAGCCGCCCTGGTCCACCGCCACGTCCACGATCACCGAACCGGGCCGCATCCGGGCGACCATCTCGTCCGACACCAACCTGGGCGCCTTCGCGCCTGGTATCAGCACCGCGCCGATCAGCAGGTCCGCCCGCGCCACCGCCGCAGCCACATTGTATTCATTGCTCATCAGCGTGTTCGCCCGCCCATTGAACATCTCGTCCAGCTGGCGCAGCCGGTCTGCGTTCACGTCCAAAATGGTCACCTGAGCACCCAATCCCACGGCGGACCTGGCCGCGTTCACGCCCACCACGCCGCCGCCCACGATGGCCACATGGCCCGGCTCCACGCCCGGCACGCCGCCCAGCAGCACGCCGCTGCCGCCGCGGTGCTTTTCCAAAAACCTTGCGCCGATCTGCACCGACATCCGGCCCGCCACCTCGCTCATGGGCGTCAGCAGCGGCAGGCTGCGGTTCGGCATCTGCACTGTTTCATACCCGATCGCCGCGACCTCCCGCGCCACCAACTGCCTGCACAGCTCCGGCTCCGCTGCCAGGTGCAGGTACGTAAACAGCACCTGCCCCCTGCGCATCAGCGGGTATTCCGCCTCAAGCGGCTCCTTCACCTTGATGATCATATCCGCCCGCGCCCACACGACCTCCGCGTTCGGGACGATCTCCGCGCCCGCGCCCTGATACTCTTCGTCCGCGATCCCGCTCCCAAGCCCCGCGCCGGCTTGCACCAGCACGCTGTGCCCCGCGCCGCACAGCATCTTCACCCCGGCGGGCACGATGCCCACGCGGTTCTCATTGTTCTTTGTCTCCGTCGGCACGCCGATGATCATGTGCCAAGCCCCCTTCAAAAAATCGGATTTCCGATGATTATACCATGAAGCGAGGCCGCTGTCACGAAAAAGTTGCGATTGATCTCGGCAAACCCATCGGGCCGAGGCTTCCCCCGTCACCCCCTCGCCCCTCGTCATCCTGAGCGCAGCGAAGGACCTTCCTCATACTAAACCCCCTCCATAGCACTTAATACGTCCCCGTTGGCAGCGCAGCCGACGCACACCACCGCCTCGCCAGAACCGCGCGAAGCGAACTGGGGTCCAGGGGCTCAGCCCCTGGTGGTCACTGCCAGCTCTTGTACAGATCCGCGATCACCGACTCGATCGGCGCGCGCATGGTCTCCACGTCCCTGACGCCCTCGATCTCACTCAGCCGCTTCATCAGCAGCGGCACCGGCACCAGCCCACCGTCGTACTCGTACAGGTATCCCCCATTCTCTTTCCCGATCAACTTCGCGCCCTCGATCCCAGGCGCGTCACCGTCCACGCTGAGCTTGATGCGCCGCAGGTCCCCGGTCAGCTTCAGCAGCTCCGCGTGGCCGCCGTCGAAGGCGATCACGCCCTTGTTGATCAGCATCAGCCGGTCCGCCATCTCGGTCAGGTCGTCCATGTCATGGCTGGTGACCAGGATGGTCGCGCCCTCTTCTTTGTTGATGCGTTTGAGGAACTCGATCATCTGCCGCTTGGCCAGCACGTCCAGGCCCAGCGTGGGCTCGTCCAGCAGGATCAGCTGCGGGTCGTGCAGCATCGTCAGGCCCAGGTTCGCACGCATGCGCTGGCCCAGGGACAGCTCCCTGGAAAACACGTCCATGAACTCGCCGAGGCCCAGCAGGTCCGACACGCGGGCCATCATCTTTTCATACGTGGCGTCCGGGATCGACCATACGGCCTTTTTCCATTCGAAGGACGCCTTCACCGGGTGGTCCCACCACAGCTCCGAGCGGTTGCCGAACAGCACGCCGGTCCTGCGCATCGTCTCGATGCGGTCCTTGGCCGGGTCCATGCCGAAGGCGCGCACGCTGCCCGACTGCGGGATCAGCATGCCGCACAGCAGCTTGAACGTGGTGGACTTGCCCGCGCCGTTCGGGCCCGCATAGGCCACGAATTCGCCCCTGTTGATGGTGAACGACACATCGCTCAGCGCCATCACGCGGGTCGTGCGCCGCTTCAGCAGCGACACGGGCCGCACTTGGTCGAAATATTTGGTCACATGATCGGCCTCAATTGCGGTGGCCCATGTCGCGGTATCGGTTGCAGGAGTACTGCGCATAATGTCTCAATCCTTTCTTGAAAGTCACTGTCGAAAGTGTGATCAGCATCGCCGCCACGCCCAGCGGCAACAGCAGAGCCGGTCCGGCGGGCGCCTTGCCCAGCAGGATCAGGCACGGAAACCAGGCCATCAGACCGGCGGGCAGCACCGTGCACAGCGCCGTGATCAGCGCGGGCGACAGCCCGGACAGCGGATATTTTCCGATGGTCACCAGCAGGTCGTGTCCCACGGACGAGATCTCCTCGCAGGTCACGGGCTTATAAAACGCGCTGGAGGCCAACAAGAAGCTCAGGCCCATCTCGATGCCCACGTTCGCGATCACCAGCAGCAGCGCCTTCAGCAGCCACAGCGGCGTGACCGCGAGCTGCAGCTTCACTGCCGCGTATCCGGTGATGAAAAATCCCATGATCAGCCCGCTGCTGCCCGTCGTGGGCATGAATCCGTCGCCGAGGATCTGCACCCAGATGGGCACGGGCTGCATCAGCATGTGATCCACCTGGCCGCGCCCGATGCGCCGGGAGATCTGGTGGATGTTGCTGCCGCCGAACAGCATAAACAGCGCGCCGCCCGCCAGGGTGTAAAACCCCAGCATGAACAGCACCTCCCATTCGCTCATCGCGCCCACGCCCTGGAACCGCATCGCCAACAGGAACACGCCCGTCACGCCGGCGATGGTCATCGCAAAATCAGAGCAGATCACGATCAGACACACACCCATGTCCTGCAGGAACCAGCGCAGGTCCATCCGCGCGTACAGCGCCATGTGCCTTCCCACTTGCCGCAGATTATCCGCCATAGGACACCAACCTCTCCCTGGACCTCGCGAACGCCAGGAATGCCAGCGGCCACAGCGCAGCGGTCCAGACCATCTGCGCCGGAATCAGGTTCATCGGGCTGTCCAGCCCTGCGAAAAGCGCCAGCGGTGCGCCCGCCAGCGTGCCAAACGGCGTCAGCGCCAGCCATTTTCCGATGCCCCAAGGCAGCGCCGCGAACGGGATCAGCGCGCCCGTCAGCAGCGCATTCAACGCCTCGCGGATGGAGTGCACCGTCCATTCCAAGTTCTTCAGCCGCATCAGCAGCGCCGCAAACAGGAAATCCACCGCGAACCCCTGTGCGACGGTCAGCGCCAGCGATACGAAAAACCAGGGCGTGGCAGGCGCGATGTGGATGCCCGCCAGGTTCGCGATGACCAGCACAGGCGCTGTGTAGCAGCTGAGCGGCACCAACCAGCCGCCCACCGTGTGCGCCGCCAACTGCCCGAAGATGGACGCGGGGCGCAGATACAACGACAGCATCGTGCCGTCATGCAGCCAGCTGGATGCGGGCGTGCGCACATTGAGCAAGGGCTCCAGTGCGCTGCCCAGCACCGAATAGGTGAGCATCTGCGGCAGCGTCAGCCCGTCATAACTCATCCCCTGCCGAAACAGCGCGTGCCAAACCGCCAGCAGCGCGAACAGCGTCGCCGCACGGAGCAGATATTGCCCCACCAGGTAGCCAAACCCGAAATAGCCCTTCTCCTTCAGGCACATTAAGGCCGTGGAAGCGAATCGTTTCATGTGGGTGTCACCGTCTTTCGTATGAAATTCGGACACAAAAAAACAGCTGGCCGCATTTCAGCCCGCTGCAGGTGGAACGAGAGCATGGGTATCGCTCAGGCGTCCGGCGTGCACGGCGCGAAAAATGGGCATAGCTGTCCCTTGATGCGCTCATTTGCACCGAAAAAGCGGATGTGGGCATCCAACATGCGCTTCATCTGCTCGGTCACGCCGTTCACCTCCTTTAATGATCTTGGGGAAGTATACCATATCGATCCCGAATGTGTCAAGCACGGTTGAGAAGTAGTCCCAAACCCCTTGACATTTGAATGTAAAGATTGTATGATTATCGTGTTGTGTTTTTATTCCATCACCGGAAGGGGGCCGCCTCATCATGACCGGAACGAACGCGGTCTGGACCGCCCTTCTCTCCATGCTGATCCTGCTGGCGGCGTTCGTGCTGGCCTATCTGCGTATGCAGAATGTGAACGGTCGCGCCATCAAGCACGCCTCCATCGATGCGCTCACCGGCCTATACGACATCCGCACAGGTGAGAAGATGATGCGCGTCATGCTCTCGAAGATTCGTCAGGGCAAGTTGGTGCTGGCCATGCTGGACCTGGACGACATCACACGGCTGCGCGAGGCTTGCGGCGACGAGGTGTGCGACAGCATGATCCGCGAAACCGCCCGCAAAATGGCCGTCGAAATCTCCGGTCGGGGCAACATCTGCCACGTCCTGAACGACACATTCCTGGTCGCCATCCCCTTTGAGGGCAGCGATGAAGACGCGCTGGAGCGCGTGGAGCGCCTGCGCCTTTTGTGCAGCACGCAGCTCCTGGACAAGGCCCGCAGCCGCGTCCCCGTCCACGCCTCCGCTGGCGCGGCGATCTACCCAGGAAGCGGTCGCACCTACCCGGAGCTCTACGAAAAGGCCGACATGGCGCTGTTCTGGTCCAAGCGAGACGGCAAGGACAGGCTGACGCTCTACAAGGAATAAGCGCCGCCCACCACAATCTTCCCTTGACACGACTTCGCATTCCGACTATATTTGTACCAAACCACACAACACATTGGAGGCACAGAATGGTTCGCATCATGACCGACTCCGCGGCCGACTTTTCTGAGCGCGAAGCGGACCAGCGAGGGTTGCTAATCCTACCGCTGCCGATCACCTTTGACAACCAGGTTTACCTGCAGGAGCGCGATCCCGGATTCAGAGAGTTTTATCAAATGCTGCAGCAGAGCCCCACCATCCCCTCCACCAGCCAGGCCACCCCTCAGGACTACATGGAGCGGTTCGTCGACGCCCGCGACGCAGGCGACGAGCTGGTGGCCATCACATTGTCATCAGAACTCAGCTCCACCTACCAGTCCGGCCTGCTGGCCAAGGCCGAGCTGGGCTATGACGGCATCCATGTGGTGGACGGCTACACCGCGGTGATGGGCCAGCGCATCCTGGTGGACGTAGCCCTGGAAATGCGAGACCAGGGCAAGTCTGGCGCGGAAATCGTCAGGGCCGTGATCGCCCTGCGCAACCGAGTGCGCATCTACGCCATGCTGGACACCCTCGAATACCTCAAAAAGGGCGGCCGCATCCCGAAAGGCGTGGCTCTGATCGGCACGCTGATGGACGTCAAGCCGCTCATCGCCGTCAGGGATGGCAAGGTTCAGATGGAGGGTCGCGCCAGAGGCATTGGAAACGGCATCAAAAAACTGTTCGAGCTGATCGACAAGGGCCCGAAAATCGACCGCAACTACCCCATCTTTTTCGGCTTTGCGAACACCTCCACCCACTGCGAGCGGTTCCGTGAAGAGGCCCAGGTTCGTTATAACCTCGGCGACACCCCCATGCCCCCCATCGGCGGCGTCATCGGCACCCACGTCGGCCCAGGCGCGACCGCGATTGCTTTTGTGGAGCAGGAATAGGCAGTGGTTCACAGACAACATACGGACCTTCCCCTGGCTTTCCTCATGAAAGCGCGGGGAAGGTCCGTTGTGTTGCAATGGATGACGATTTTGGGCGCCTGTCATTTCCCCTCCCGCTGAAACCTGCCCGCAATCCGCGCCGCCAGTCCGTCCGGCGCCAGGTGTGACGCCACGCGCATCAGCTTGTACACCGCGCCAGGCGTCCTGACCGAAACACCCCTGAGCGCCGCCCGCACCGCCGACTCCGCCGCCTTTTCGCTGGTCAAATACGGCATCGTGAACCGCACCTGCGCCACCTTGTCAAACTCCGTGCGGATCGGCCCCGGGCAGAACGCGGTCACCGTCACCGCGCTTTTCGACTGCCTGAGCTCCTCGGAGATCCCTTCCGTCAGCCGCAGCAGATACGCCTTCGTGGCATAGTACGCGGCCATCCTCGGCCCCGGCGAAAACGCCGCCGCCGAGCAGATGTTCAGCACGCGCCCCTCGTTCCGTTGAACGAACGCGGGCAGGAAAAGCTTCATCAGATGGTGCGGCGCCTCCACGTTCGTGTGGATCATCCGCGCCTCCTGGTCCATCTCCGCCTCCCAAAACCGCCCGAAAGCGCCCAGTCCCGCGTTATTCACCAGCAGGTTCACGCGCTCCCTGTACCGCTCAGCCATCGCCGTACGCGCGGCCGCGTCGGTTAAATCGCAGGCGTACACCTCCGCGCCGCCGCCCAGCTCATCCGCAAGCGCCTGCAGCCTGTCCACCCGGCGCGCCACCAGGATCAGCCGGTATCCACGCCGCCCCAGCGCCCGTGCGATATCCCGCCCCAACCCGCTGCTCGCGCCCGTTACCAGTGCCCATTGCTCGCCCATAAAATCGCCTCCCGCTCACTTCAGCTTCACATGCAGCCGCTCATTCCGCTTCGCAGCCTCGCGAAACACCTGCACCACCGTCTCCCCGTACGTCCCCAGCCCCTCATCGATCCCCTCGATCGCCTTCGGGATCGTCACTGTCACCGGCTCGGACAACTCCGTCAGGCAGTCATACAGCGCGTCCAGATTCTTCCCATAGTGATCCGGAAAACCCAGCTGCTTTTTCAAATAGCTGTGCAGACGCGCCTGGGTGCCCATGTGCTCGATAGCCAGCTGGATGTATTTCATCGGTGTTTCCCCCTCAATAGAGCTGCTCAAAGTGCTCATAATGGTCGTCCGTATAGAACACCAGGCCGTCGCTGGCGTAGATGATGCGCTTGGCGTTGCGGCCACCGGAGACGTAATCGATGTCGCATTCGCGGTATATGCGCCCCTTTTTTTCGGGCAGTTTCTTGTCGTAATTGCCAAAATGGTCTCCGCCGATGCTCATACCGGGCAGCACTTTCGCGAGGTTCCCCTTGTGGCTCTCCCAGCCCCGCTCCTCAGCCTCGCGCTTGGTCAGGTAATTCCCCGGCAGCTTTCCGTAGGTGTGAATGTACAGCGCCACGGAATCCTTGTCCGAGTATTCGCCGTCTTCGTCAATCTGAGCCGATCCGGCCACATGCGTCGCCTGTGCGGGCGTGTGCTTCGGCTTGGCCGTGTGCTTGGGCGCGTGCGTCGGCTTGGCCGTGTGCTTGGGCGCGTGCGTCGGCTTCGTTGTGTGTTTTGCAGTATGTTTCGGCTTTGCGGTGTGCTTTGCCGTGTGATGCGGCGTCGTCGTCACCAGCGATTCCAGCACCACCTCGGCGGCGGAGCAGCCGGAGAGCAGCAGCGCCATCAGGATCAGCAGTGCGGATAGCAATCTTCTCATTCGTAGCATTTCCTTTCCCGGCGTGTCAAACCGCGTTGTCACGCCGCACACCGCCTCATGCATAGGATGGTCTGGAGCCGCAGGCTCAATCTCATCAGAGGAGATGCAGTGATGTATTGTTCTGACGCATTCCGGTACACGCGCTTTTCGCGCTGTATTTTCACATTGAGTGGCGAGGTCCGCAACTCGTTCACCGGACCTGTCGAGGATGCCACCATCGAGTACTTTGTCAACGGCGAGTTCTTCGCCATCACCACCGACGTCAATGGCCGCTATTTTATCCGCGTGCGTGAGGGCGATCACGTGCGCATCGTGCCGTCGTTCGGCCTGGGTGTCACGGTCTGTCCGGAGCGCTACGTACTCTGCTGCGTGTGCAGCGACCGGTTCGACCTGGACTTCATTGTGAACCCGGTGGTCCCAGACATGGTGAGAATCTCCGGTGCGCTGATCGCCGCCTCGCCGCTGATCGCCAACGCGACCGTGAACTACACCGCGAACGGCGTCGCAGGCTCCACGTTGAGCGACGCCACAGGTGCGTACTTCATCGACGTGCCGCTGGGCGCCAACGTGTCGATCACCGCGCCGACCATTCCGGGCTTCTCCGCAGTCCCGCCGAACTACGACCTCATGAACGTCATGGTGAACACCACCGGTCAGGATTTCACGTACACCGCGGTCATTTGATGACAGTCTGTCATGACACCGGATTCCCGCCGTAGAGCATGTCATGCTTGGTGTTCCGCCTCACCCGCAGTTCATGACGGGTGAGCGGAATGCCACGGGGCTATTCCGGCTCCACCATCCGCGCCTTCAGCATCGCCAAATCCGCGTCCGTGAATCCATTCTGCCGCAGGTATGCCAGCGGCCCGCCGTACTTTTCCTGCAAATGACTCAGCAGCATCCTCATGTTCTCCGGCTGCGACCGCATCAGATACCTCGGCACGTTCGGGTTGGCGGTCAGGAATCGCTCGTCGTCCTCGTGGTGCTGATGGGTCTCCGATATTTGATAATCGGCCACCACGTCCGCATCGCACACGCCCAGCGCCGCAAGGATCAGCGCGCACACGATGCCGGTGCGGTCTTTCCCGGCCATGCAGTGCACGATCACCATGCCCTTGGCAGACGCGGCGGCGCGCACCATGTCGGTGTACTGGCTGCCGTTGGCGTCCGCCATCTCCAGGTACATTTCGCCCATGCTGGTGTAGGCCATGGGGTCGAACTGCATCGCGTCCACGGTGTGACCGACGGTGATGGTGTGGATGGTGACGTCTGGGTCGTTAGCAAAGTCATTGGGATAATTGGCCCGCTCGCCCTCGCTGCGCAGGTCGATGATGTCCGTCAGGCCGCGCCTTTTGAGCATCGACTTTTCGTCGTCTGACAGCCCGCACAACTGGTCGCTGCACAGGATGACGCCGTACTTGGTCATGCCGCCCTCACAGCCATATCCACCCAAATCGCGCATGTTCAGCACCTTGCCGGACTTCCAGATCCAGCGCTTCCGTTGCAGATTCATCGTGTGACCTCCTCAAAAATCGTGCGTGCAATCTCGTCAGCCGAGCACCCCTCGGCGGGTATCCATGTCACGCGCTTGTCGCGCCGAAACCAGGTCAGCTGACGCTTGGCGTAGTTCCGCGTGGCCTGCTTGATCTGATCGACCGCGTGTTTCATAGAGATTTCGCCGGAAAGCGCCGCCGCAATCTCCTTGTACCCGATCGCCTGCATGGCCGTGCCGTCGCGGCTGAGGCCTGTTTGTAGCAGGTTTTCCACTTCCCCGATGAGGCCCTGTTCGATCATCGCGTCCACCCGGGCGTCAATCCGCGCGTACAGCACGTCGCGGGGCCAGTCCAGCGCGTACAACCACGCGGGATAATCGCCAACCCGCACCGCATCGCGGGCCATCTGCTCGGTGAGGGTGACGCCCGTCAGCGCGTGAACCTCCAGCGCCCGGATCACCCGCCGCACGTCGTTTTCATGCAGCCTTTCGGCGGAATCGGGATCGATCTCTCTGAGCCGCGCATGAAGCCTCTGCTTCCCCTCTGGCCGCTCCGCCTCGCGCTCAAACGAAGCGCGAATGGCCGGATCGCCCTCCACGCTGAACCCAAGCGGCTTGGTCAGCGCGTCGATATAGAGCCCCGTGCCGCCGCACAGCACGGGTTGTTTTCCGACCTCAAACAGCGACCGGATGATGGGCAGCGCCAGCTCGCGGTACCTGGCGGCGCTGCAGTTTTCGTCCGGCTGCAGCGCGTCGATCAGGTGATGCGGCACGCGGCTCCGCTCATCCGCCGTGGGCTTGGCGGTGCCGATGTCCATGCCGCGATAAAGCTGCATGGAGTCGCAGGAGACCAACTCCGCGCCCAGCAACTCGCACAGCGCCAATGCGACGGCGCTCTTTCCGGACGCCGTCGGGCCGCACAGCACGATCAATTCTTCCTTCATCATACCCTCCGAAACAGCCTTTCCATGTCTCGCCGCGTCATTTTCTGGATCACGGGCCGGCCGTGGGGACAGGTGGGCGGCGCTGGGCTCTTCAGCATCTCGGCGATCAGCGCCGCAATCTCCTCGCTGGTCAGGCTGTCGCCCGCCTTCACGGCCCGCTTACACGCAAACAGCACAATGTCTTTGCGCCGCCGCTCCGTGGTGGCACTGCGCAGTGTGTGCAGATGAGAAAGCAGCGCCAACACCAGCGGCGTCAGCTCCACCTTGCCGAAGAGCTGCGGAATCGCGCGGACCTGGATGGCGGTTTCGCCAAAAGGCTCTATCTCATAGCCCAACTCCTGCAACATGGTCTGGTTGTCGATCAGCGACTCGATCTCAGACGGCGACGCGGACACCACCACCGGCGTCAGCAGCATCTGAGAGACGCGCTCGCGGTCCAGATCGCGGGTGTATTTTTCATACAGAATGCGCTCATGCGCCGCGTGCTGGTCAATGAGCAACAGCCATTCGCGGTATTCCAGCATCACATAGGTGGAAAACGCGACGCCTAGCACTCGGAACGGCAGTTCCTCCGACTCCGCCGGCACAAGCTCGGCATCGGGCGCATCATCCGGCATGTCGTCCGACCAACCGGACATTACGTCCGGCGCGTTCTCCTGAAGGGTGAGGTGCACGGTCTGCCGATCAGGCATGTTGTACCGAAGCTGCTCGATCTTGCTCTGGGCGATGCGCTCCTGTGTAGAGACTTCGGTCGGTTTTTGTTTGACTTCGGTCGGTTTAATATAGACCTTGGTCTGTTCTGAAAAGACTTCGGTCGGTAATGTGGACTCAAATGCGATCAGAGGCTTGGGCGGCGCGACGTCCGGCAGCTTCTGTGACTTTTCCAGTTCGCGCAGGTTCAGCATGCCGCCGGTGTGTAGCGCACGCTTGAGCAGCGCCACGGCGGTCTGCCTCACAGCCAGCTCGTCCTTGAACCGCACCTCCAGCTTGTTCGGGTGCACGTTCACATCCACCGACTGCGGCGGCAGCGTCATCTGCAGCGCACAGATCGGATGCAGCCCGATCATCACATGCTCCCTCGACGCCTCCTCCAGCGCATCGGACAGCAGCGCACAGCGCACCAGCCGCCCGTTGATAAAAAAGCACTGCTGGGACCTGGTGGACCGCGCACACTCTCCCACACCGATCCAGCCGCAGGCCCTCAGCCCACCCTCCATCTCGTCCACAGCGATCAGCTTTTCTGCCACCTCGCGCCCCAGCACGTTCAGCGCCGCGTGGCGCATGTCACCGTCGCCGTAGGTCTGATAGGTGGTCTTGTGGTTGTTGATCAGCCGGAATGACACGCAGGGGTTGCCCAGCATGAACCGCGTCACCAGCTCCGTGACGGCGCCCGCCTCCAGCGCGGCCCGCTTCAGGAAAGCGCGGCGGGCGGGCAGGTTGCAGAACAAGTCGCGCATGGTGACCGTGGTGCCCTCCCTGAGCGCGCACTCGGAAAACTCCTCCACGCGTCCTGCCTGCAGCTTGATCATGACGCCCATCTCCGCGCCTTTCCGGCAGGTCTCCATCGACAGTTTCGACACCGCCGCGATGGACGGCAGCGCCTCGCCGCGAAAACCCAGCGTCGGGATGTCTGACAGGTCGCCATCGCTGCTGAACTTGGACGTGGCATGGTTTTCAAACGCCATGCGCACGTCCTCAGGCGCGATGCCCGATCCGTTGTCGGTCACGCGCAGATAGGTGTTGCCGCCATCGCGGATCTCGATGGTGATATTTGTTGAGCCAGCGTCCAGCGCGTTCTCGATCAATTCTTTGGCCACGGACACGGGCCGCTCCACGACCTCCCCAGCCGCGATCCGCCCGATCGTGGCCGCGTCCAACATGCGAATGCGCATCCGGTACCTCCCTTTGGGTTTATTTATATCAACCGCGCCTTCTCAGACAGCGCATACAGCGTGTTCAGCGCGTCAATCGGCGACATGCTCATCACATCCATACCTTGGATCTCAGTCACCAGTTCCATCGGCTGATACGCGGTCAGCTCCACCTGTTTGTGCCCGCCGTTCTTCTTCGCCGACAGGATCGACTGCCCGATCGACCCTTGAATCTCGCTGCCCACTTCCAGCCGCGCCATGATCTGCCGCGCCCGGGCGATCAGCGAACTGGGGAGCCCCGCCAGCCCCGCCACCGCTACGCCGAAGCTCCGGTCCGCGCCGCCGGGCACGATCTTTCGGAGGAACACCACTTCCTCGCCCTTTTCCATCGCCGTGATGCGATAATTCACCACGCCCCCGAGCGTCCCCTCCAACTCCGACAGCTCATGATAATGCGTCGCGAACAGCGTCCGCGCGCCGCACTTCGGCCCAGCGATGTGCTCCACGGCGGCCCAAGCGATGGAGAGTCCGTCGAACGTGCTCGTTCCGCGCCCCACCTCGTCCAGGATCAGCAGGCTGTCCTTCGTGGCGAACTTGAGGATCGTCGCCAGCTCTGTCATCTCCACCATGAACGTGGACTGGCCCCCGTACAGGTCGTCCGAGGCGCCGATGCGGGTGAAGATGCGGTCGGTGAGCGCGATGTCGGCGGCGTCGGCGGGCACAAAACTGCCCATGTGCGCCATCAGCACGATCAGCGCCACCTGGCGCATGTAGGTGGATTTTCCGGCCATGTTCGGCCCGGTGATGATCATCACGCGGTGCTCACCTGACAGGTTCGTGTCGTTGGGCACAAAATGCTGCTGCCCGATCGACACCTCCACCACCGGGTGGCGGCCGTTCTTGATGTCGATCCTGCCCTCGCCGTTGAGCGTCGGGCGCACATAATCGTTCTCGTTGGCCAGCCGCGCCAAGGAGAGCAGGCAGTCCAGCGTCTTCAGCGCCTGGGCCGTCTGCTGCAGAGCAGGCAGCGCGCCCTTGAGCCGGTCCCGAATGGCGGAAAACAGCTCGTACTCAAGCCTGACGGCGCTGTCCTCCGCGCCCAGCACGCTCTTTTCGATCTCCTTGAGCTCCTCCGTCACGAACCGCTCGCAGTTGGCCAAGGTCTGCTTTCGGGTGTACCGGTACGGCACCAGCTCGTAGAATGACTTGGTCACCTCGATGTAGTAGCCGAACAGCCGGTTGTAGCCCACCTTCAGGTTCTTGATGCCCGTGGCCTCCCGCTCCTGCGCCTCCAGCGCCGCGAGCCAAGTTTTTCCCTCCGTGGACGCGCCGCGGAACCGGTCCAGCTCCTCGCTGTAGCAGGGCCTGATGACGCCGCCCTCCTTGACCGACACCGGCGCGTCCGGGTGAATCGCGCGGTCGATCAGGTCCACAAGGCCGTCCAGCGGGTCCAGCTGCTGCAAAAGAGCACCCGTCTCCGGGTCGTCGATGCCAGACAGCAGCTGCATCACCTCAGGCACCGCCCTCAGCGACGCAGCCAGCGCCAGACAGTCCCGGCCATTGACGCTGTCGTAGGCGATCCGGCTGGTCAGCCGCTCCACATCGTACACCGGAGACAGCGCGTCCCTCAGCGCCTCCGCCCGCATCTGGTCGCGCTTCAGCGCCTCCACCGCACACAGCCTGCGCTCGATGCTCTCCCGGTCGGTCAGCGGCTGTTCGATCCAGCTTTTAAGCTGCCGCTGGCCCATGCTGGTCACCGTGCGGTCCATCATCCACAGCAGAGAGCCTTGCTTTGTGCGCGTGCGCTGGGACATAACCAGCTCCAGGTTGCTGGTCGCCACGCGGTCCAGCGCCATGTGCCGCTCGCTCTCGTAGCGCTGGATGCGCGTGATGTGCCCCAGCCCGTTTTTCTGCGTATCGGACAGATACCGAAACAGCGCCCCCGCAGCCGTCAGCGCCAGCCGCAGCTTGTCCACGCCCATCGAGATTAGGTCGAGCCCGGAAAAGTGGCTGTGCAGCGACTTCTTCGCGGCGGCCGCGTCGAACGCCCCCGCCGGCGCGTCACTCAGCGCGTGCTGATAGCCCGGCGCCCACGAACTGAGCAGTTCCGGGGCGCTGGCCAGCACCTCGCGCGGCTGGAACCGCGCCAGTTCGTCCGCCATGCGGCCCTGTGCGCTCGAAAACTCATACACAAAAAACTCGCCGGTGGACACGTCGCAGAACGCAAACCCGCACTGGTCCTTCTTGATCGCGGCGGCCAGGATGTAGTTCGCCTGCGCTCCGTCCAGCATGCTGTCCTCGATCACCGTGCCGGGTGTGATGATCCGCACGACGTCCCGCTCCACCAGGCCCTTTGTCTCCGCTGGGTCCGTCATCTGCTCGCAGATGGCCACCTTGTACCCCTTGGCGATGAGCCGCGCGATGTAGGCGTTCGCCGCGTGATAGGGCACGCCGCACATCGGCGCGCGCTCAGCCAGCCCGCAATCCCTACCCGTCAACGTCAACTCCAGTTCGCGAGACGCCAGCTGGGCGTCGTCGAAGAACATCTCGTAAAAATCGCCGAGACGGAAGAAGAGAATCGCGTCCTTGTTCTGATCCTTAATGGTCAGATACTGCTGCATCATCGGCGATAGGGCCATGGTGTTCGCCTCGCTTTGCTGTAGTGTTGGGAGGGGTGATCGTATCCCAGTCCTGCTGTGCAATCGCCCCTGCGCCGTTATCTCCCCTACGCCGTCATCCTGAGCGAAGCGAAGGACCTTCCTCTTACTTCCGTGGTCCTTTATCTTGCAGAAGATCCTTCGGCTGTGGCCTCAGGATGACGGGGTGCCGCAGCCTCAGGATGACGGGGGTGCTGCGGCCTCAGAATGACGGGGGTGCTGTGGCCTCAGGATGACGGGGGGTGCTGCGGCCTCAGGATGACGGGGGTGCTGTGGCTTCAGAAAGCGGCGTCGCTTCGGCTGTTTGGGCAATGGCGACTCTTCGGCTGAGCGTTACTCCCTAATGCACATGATGATCATGGTGCCCGCACCCGCTGCAGCCCTCGCAGCCGCCGGCGCCGCAGCCGCCCTCATCCTCGTCCGCGGTCTCGCCGGTGATGATGAACCGCAGCACGCCGTTCACCTGCTCAATGAGGTTTGAAAAATTGTTCCTGGCCTCGGTCAGCTCGCGGATGTCGTCGATCATCTGCAGCTGCTCCTGCAGCTCGTCCATCTGGGCCGACAGCGCGCGGAGCTGCTCCGCGTCGGGGTCCTCGCTCATCAGCATCTCTTCCAGGGTCTGCTTTTTCTCCATGTACATGCCCATGGTCTCCGCGGCCTCGCTGTTGCCCATGGCGCGGTCTTCCATCGCCTTCATGGCCAGGTATTCTTCGCTCTGCATCAGGGCCTCACCCAACTCCCTCGTCTTCTGAAACACCGGATTCATTTTCGTTTCCTCCTCATTATGCTCGATTAGGCTCGCACTCCGCGCAGGGTGTTGCGCCCCGCGGAGGTGATCTTCACAGGCACCATCTGCCCGATGAGATTGATATTTCCCGGGAAATTGACCATGTGGCCGCGCTCCGTCTTGCCGCTGACCTGTCCCGACTCCCGCGTGGACGCGCCGTCCACCAGCACGACCTCGCGCCGCCCAACCTGGGCGTCCAGGATGTCCTTGGTGATCCGCTGCTGCGCGTCGATCAGCCGCTGCAGCCGCCGCTGCTTTTCCTCTGCTGTGTACAGGTCGGGCATCGATGCCGCACCGGTGCCCGCGCGCGGGCTGTATATGAAGGTGTATGCGGCGTCATACCGCACCTGCTCCACCAGCGACAGTGTGTCCAAAAACTCATCCATCGTCTCGCCGGGAAAACCGACGATGGTGTCCGAGGTCAGCCCGATGTCCGGCACGGCCTCGCGCAGTTTATGGACCAGCTCCAGGTATTGTGCCCTGGTGTACCGCCGGTTCATCTCCGACAGGATGCGGTCGTTCCCCGCCTGGACCGGCAGATGCAGCTGTTTGCACACATGCGACAGGTCCCGGATCGCCTGGATCAGCTCGTCCGACAGGTCCTTCGGGTGGCTGGTCATAAACCGGATGCGCGGCACGGCGAGCTTGTCCAGCTCGTACAAGAGTTCTGGAAATGCCGCGCCACCGCCGTAGGAGTTCACATTCTGCCCCAGCAGCATGATCTCCTGCACGCCGGTGTCCAGCAGCCCTCTTGCCTCGCCCAGAATGTCCTCCATCCGCCGCGAGCGCTCCCGCCCGCGCACGTAGGGCACGATGCAGTACGAACAAAAGTTGTTGCAGCCGTACATGATCGTGATGAACGCCGAATGCGGGCTGGTTCTGCGCACGGGCAAGCCCTCAGCGATGCTGCCTGCTGTGTCTAGCACTTCCGCCACCTGCCTCCGCTCGGACAGCACCCGGTGCAGCAGCTCCGGCAAGCGGTGCATGTTGTGGGTGCCGAAGATCAGGTCGATGAATGGATACGCGCGGATCAGGCGGTCTGCCATGCCGTCCTCCTGCATCATGCAGCCGCCCACGCAGATCAGCAGCTCGGGCTTTTCCTTTTTCAGCTCCTTGAGCCAGATCACGTTGCCCAGCGCCTTGTTTTCGGCATTTTCGCGCACACAGCAGGTGTTGTACAGCACCAGGTCCGCGTCTTCCTTGGTCTGGGCCTCAGAAAAGCCCATCTCGCTGAGCTGGCCAGCGATGGTCTCGCTGTCGCGCACATTCATCTGGCAGCCGAGGGTCACGATGTGGTACTTTTTGGGGCGGTCCAAGAGCTGCGCCACGGCGTCCATGAAACGGCGCTGGTCGTCAATCTCTGATTGGGGAATGATGGGTCTGTCGCTCATGGGGACTCCTTTTTCTTGTGCTCGACGCGGCCCGTGCCCTTGCACGTCGGGCAGACCGCCCTCGCGCCCAGCATGCCGGACCGGTCTTTTTTTCTCGTGATCTCCACCAGGCCCAGCTTGGTCATGCCGTGGAGCGTGGTCTTCATGCGGTCTTTGGCGAGCTCTGATTGCAGGGTTTGAAGCAGCTTTCTCCTGTGTTCTTCGTCCCGCATGTCGATGAAGTCACAAACCACGATCCCGCCGATGTCCCGCAGCCGAAGCTGGCGGCACAGCTCTGTGGCGGCTTCCAAATTGGTCTGAAGCAGGGTCTCTTCTAGGCTCTTATTTCCCACGAACTTGCCGCTGTTCACGTCCACCACGGTCATGGCCTCCGTGTAGTCGAACACCAACCCGCCGCCGCCGGGCAGCCAGACCTTTCGCTGCAGAGACTTGTCGAACTGAGCGCCCACGCGGTACAGGCTCATCAGTGGGATGTCCGATACATGGCGGCGAATGCGGAGCTTTTGGTCGTCTGTAGCCAGCTCGAGGGCATCGCTATACAGCGCCTCCCCTTCGACGACCAGCTCCGACACGTCCGGCCTCAGAAAATCGCGCAGGGCGCGGGTAACGAGGTTGGTCGCGGCGCGGAGCAGGCACGGGGCCTTGCGATAGGGCGCGATCTTCTCTATTTCGCGCCAGAGGCTGGTCAGTTCGGCGATGTCCTGGGCCAGCGCGGCTTCCTCCGCGCCCTCGCAGGCCGTGCGGATCACCAGGCCCATGCCGTCCGGGCACAGCTTCGCGGCGAGTTCCTGGAGTCGGCGGCGCTCCTGCCCGTCCGCAATTTTCTTTGAGACCGAGATGTGACAGAGCGTTGGGGTCAGCACCGCCATGCGGCCCGGCAGCGTGATGTGCTGAGTCAGGCGCGGCCCCTTGCACTGCTCCGGCTGTTTGAGCACCTGCACCAGGGCGGACGCGCCGGGCTTGATCTTTGCCGGGTCGCAGGCGTCGGCCAGGGGCATCAGCGCATTTTGGTCCAGGCCAATGTCGACAAACGCGGCATCCATGCCGGGGAGCACGTTTTCCACTCGGCCGACATAGAGATTGCCCACCAGCGAGCCGGCGTCGGCAGCGTCCGCCAGCAACTCCACGAGTGCACCGTCTTCGAGGACGGCGAGCTGTAGCGGGCCGGTAATGTTCGTCAAGAGGAGTTGCTTGTCCATCAGAGTGATCTCCTATCGAATCTCTGCAGCGGGCGGGCTTCCACGCTCGCCCGCACCCCGTCGGTCACGCCGTAAACAGCTCCACCGCACGCCCCTGCTTGTCCACCGCCCAAAGCTGCGTCCGGTGATACCGCACGCGCTCCGGCACCGCCACCCCCGCCAGCTCCGCCAGCGTCTTCACCAGCAGATCGGGTTTCAGGGTCGCCGGCTCCGTCAGCAGCAGCCTGGACCGGATCTCATAGCCGACCTCGGTCTGTTTCGACGCTACAGAAACCGACCACGGTCTGATGTCGGTCATCTTCTCTCCCGACTTGGTCTTCCTCAGCGCCATCACGGAGGGCTCTGCCAAAAACCCCGGCACCGCCGCGCAGATGGCCGCCGCACCCTCGCCGCTCAATGTGATCACATAATCGCTCATCTGCACGATCGCCATGCGCTTGGGCTGCTCGTCCGCGATCAGCCGCACCCGCCTGAGAGGCATGTCCTGGGGCAATGCCGCGCTCATCTGCCGGAAGGCCTCGCCCTCGGTGATCGCGTCCGCCAGCTTCACCTCCAGCACCTCGCAGTCACTGGTCCAGCCCATGGCCAGCGCCGACGCGAAGCTCATCGAAGGGTGCGGGTTGAAGCCCTGGGAGTACGCCACCGGGATGTCCGTGCGCCGCAGCGCCATCTGCATGAACCGCTGCAGGTCCAGGTGGGACACAAACTTGAGGCGGTCTAGTTTTTGGAACTCAAACAGGGCTCTCATACGCACGCCCCCTCGTATCGCTGCATGCCGCAGCCCACGCAGCCTTCGCGGCAGTCGCGGGTGATCTCGCGGCGCTGTGCCTTTTCCCATTCGCGGCTGAGGAACGCCTTGCTCACGCCCGCGTCTAGGTGATCCCAGGGGAAGACCTCGTCCATGGCTCGCTCGCGGGTCGCATAAAAAGATGGGTCGATACCCGAGGCTTCAAACGCCTGCATCCACAGGTCGTACTTGAACTGCTCCGTCCAGCCGTCGAACTGGCAGCCCAGACGATACGCCGCCTCCAGCGCATCGCCCAATCGCCGGTCGCCCCGGGCGAATACCGCCTCGATGAAGCTCAGGTCCGGCGCGTGATACTTGAAGTCCACGCCCTTGATCTTGGAGAGCTCCGCCTTCAGCATCTGCTGGCGCCGGATCACCGCCTCGCGGTCCAACTGTCCCGACCACTGAAAAGGCGTAAACGGCTTCGGCACAAAGACCGAGGCGCTGACCGTGATCCGAAGCCCCGGCGCGCGCTGGGCCTTGGGCAAGGCAAAATACTGCTGCTGCACCTTCCGCGCCAGGTCGGCGATGCCCATCACATCCTCATCGGTCTCGGTGGGCAGGCCGATCATGAAATACAGCTTCACCGCGCTCCAGCCCTCTGCAAACGCCTCGGAGACTGAGCGCATCAAGTCGGCCTCCGTGACGCCCTTGTTGATCACGTCCCGAAGGCGCTGGGTGCCCGCCTCAGGGGCCAGGGTCAGCGCAGACTTGCGCACTTTCTGCGTCTCCTTTAGCGTGTCGGTGATCACGGAATCGATCCGCATGGACGGCAGCGACACCTTCACACGCTTGCTGAGAAACCGGGTGATCATCTCCCGCGCCAACTCGGGCAGGCAGGAATAATCGCCGCTTGACAGGCTCATCAGCGAGATCTCGTCGTAGCCGGTCTGCTTCACCAGCGCGTCCGCCAATGAAAGCAGCCGCTCCACGGAGCGCTCGCGCACCGGGCGGTAGATCATGCCCGCCTGGCAAAACCGGCAGCCGCGCGTACAGCCCCGAAAAATCTCCAGCATGATCCGGTTGTGGACCACCTCGCCGTAGGGCACGATCAGCACGTCTGGATAATCCGCGGCGTCCAGATCGTTCACCAGCGCCTTCATGACCTGTGCCGCCGCGCCGGAACCACTTTTCGGCGTCACGGAAGCGAGGGTGCCGTCGCGATTATATGACACGTCGTACAGGTTCGGCGCATACACGCCCGGAAGCTGCGACGCGGCCATGAGGAACTCGACGCGCTCCCTGCCGCTCTGCTTCCAGGCCTTGTACACGTCCAAAATGTCCAGCACGATCTGCTCGCCGTCGCCCAGCGTGATCAGGTCCACGAACGGGGCCAGCGGCTCCGGGTTGTAGGCGCACGGTCCGCCGCAGACCACGAACGGGCCACAGGTCCGCTCCGCCTGCCGGAGCGGCACGCCCGCCATGTCCAGCGCCGCCAAGATGTTTGTGAAGCTCATCTCGTACTGCAGCGTGACGCCCAGCAGGTCAAACTCCGAGATCGGCGTCCGCGACTCCAGCGAAAACAGCGGGATTTCCCGCGCCCTCATCTCGGCCTGCATGTCGATCCACGGCGAAAAAACGCGCTCACACCAGGTGTCCGCGCGCTGATTCATGATGTGGTACAGGATCTTCATGCCCAGGTGCGACATGCCCACGTCATAGGTATCGGGGAACAGGAATGCGTAGCGGATGTCCACGGATGCCGGGTCCTTCATGATGCTGCCGTACTCGCCGCCCATGTATCGGACGGGCTTCTGCACGCCCATCATGGCCTCTTCAATGCGATCGGTTCGGTTCAAGATTGCGGTTCCTCCTCGCCACATATGGCGCGAAAATGCTTCGAATAGTATACCATAATTGTGGGGGTTTGACAACCTTCGCATGCGGACGGCGCGAAAGGATAACATGGAGCTTTTTTCGCATTCCCTACAATCCCCGTCATCCTGAGCGAAGCGAAGGACCTTCTACCAACTCCATACACACTCAGTTTGAAGAAGGTCCTTCGCTGCGCTCAGGATGACGAGGTTTTGTGATGTGACCGATCAGTGTCTCGCCCTTCCCCCACTCAACCACACGGATACCCAAACTACCAAAAACCCAAAAATAATGCTAGACCCATTGGCCCATCCCTGTTATACTGATCCATATCATGCACATCTGGAGGTGTCGCCCCATGCCCGACCTCATTCAGCGCGCGCTGGCCTTCGGCTTCTCTCATGCGGGCCCCCTCGACGCCAGGACTTTGGTGCTCCGCCCCGAGGTGCGCGACATGTGCAGCGTGGACAAGTGCCGCCAGTACGGCAAGAGCTGGATGTGCCCGCCCGCCTGCGGCAGCATCGAGGACAACCAAGCTGTGCTGGACGGCTTCACCGCCGGCCTGATCGTGCAGACCACAGGCCAACTGGAGGACGACTTTGACTACGAGGTCATGGAGCAGGCGGGCAAGGACCAAAAGCGCCTCTTCCAGGCCTTCGCCCGCGAGCTGCAGCAGGAATACCCTGGCATGATGGCGCTCACCAGCGGCGCGTGCGACCTGTGCGAGCGGTGCACCTACCCAGACGCCCCTTGCGTGCACCCGGACCAGGCGGTGCCGTCCATGGAGGCGTTCGGCCTGGTCGTCAGCGAGGCCTGCCGCCTCAACGACATCCCCTACTACTACGGCCCCTTGACCATCACCTACACAGGTTGTTATCTATTCAAATAACCACAGGAGGGTTGATCCATCATGAGCCAGATTCTTGAGGACATCAGCACCAATTTGCAGAACGGCAAGGCGAAAATCGTCGCGGAGCTCGTCCAGAACGCGCTGGACCAGGGCATCCCGGCGGAGCAGATCCTGAACGAGGGCCTGCTCAGCGGCATGGGCATCATCGGCACCAAGTTCAAGAACAACGAGGTGTTCGTGCCCGAGGTGCTGGTGGCCGCCCGCGCCATGAACAAGGGCACCACCGTGCTGAAGCCCCACCTGATCGCCGACGGCGTCCAGGCCAAGGGCAGGGCCGTCATCGGCACCGTCAAGGGTGACCTGCACGACATCGGCAAGAACCTGGTCAAGATGATGATGGAGGGCAAGGGCATCGAAATCATCGACCTGGGCGTGGACGTGAGCCCCGAGGCGTTCGTCAACGCCGCCAAGGAGCAGAACGCGTCGATCATCTGCTGCTCGGCGCTGCTGACCACCACCATGGGCGAGATGAAGAACGTGGTGGACCTGGTGAACGCCGAGGGCCTGCAAGACAAGCTGACCATCATGATCGGCGGCGCACCCGTGACCCAGGCATTCTGCGACCAGATCGGCGCGGATTGCTACACAGCGGACGCGGCCAGCGCAGCCGAGGCGGCGCTGGGCTTTATCGCATAGAAGACACCGTCATCCCACCCACACCTGGTCATCCTGAGCGCAGCGAAGGCCCTTCTTCAAACTTAGTTGGACTAATGTTTGAAGAAGGTCCTTCGCTGCGCTCAGGATGACGGGGTGGGGGTGGGATGCCGCACTATCCTACTCCTCAAAAAACCCCATCTGCTCCACATACTGCTCCATGAAAAAGGCGTTCGTGGACAAGGGCACTTCCACGGCCTCCTCCGCGATCCGCGCCACCCTCTCCCCCGCGCACTCCTCCAGCAACACCCGCGCCACCCCTGCCAGCGCCGTGTTCCCGGCTGCCCTCACCACCGGCAGCGCCGCTTCCGGGATCAGACCGATGCCCGCCGCCTCCGCCGGATCGATGTAGCTCCCGAACCCGCCGCTGATGTGCAGCGCCCGCAGGTCCTCCGCGCCGATGCCCGCCTCGTGCAGCAGGGTCTCGATGCCCGCGCGGATGGCGGCCTTGGCGAGCTGGATGGCGCGGATGTCGCGCTGGGTCAGGTACACGCCGCTGTCGCCGAGCAGAAAACAGGGCTGGCCGCCTCGATCCACGACCAGATGCGCAAACCGTCCCTCCGCCTCAATCCGCCCCGACGCCGACAGCGCGCCTGTGCGAATCATCAGGTCCACCGCGCTGATCAGCCCCGTGCCGCAGATGCCAACGGGCTCCATGCCATGGATGGTGTCAACTTCGATTCTCCCGTCAAGCTCGCGCACCTTTGACACCGCGCCTGAGACTGCCGCCATGCCCATCTCGATCTCCGCGCCCTCGAACGCGGGGCCTGCCGCCGTGGCGCAGCACAGCGTGCTGCCCCTCGCGCGGATCGCCATTTCGCCGTTGGTGCCCACGTCCACCAATAATTCCGGGCCGTCCCGGTCGCACATCCCCACCTGCAGCAGCCCGCAGCTGATGTCCGCGCCCACATAGGCGCTGATGCAGCGAGGCAGGTAGGCCGCGCGCCCGCCCACGTCGAACGCGCCGCCGAAGAGGCTCTCGGGGACAAAGGGCGAGATGCCAATCCCGCGCGGGTCCAATCCGGTGAGGTAGTGCAACATGGTGGTGTTGCCTGTGATGGCGAGCCTGTTCAGCTCGATTGAGCTTACCCTTTCGCAGACGGAGTGGGCCATGCGGCTCAGCTGGCCTCGTATGGCCTCCGTCAGCTCCTCCGTGCCGTGGGCGTTCCCATATTCGATCCGGCTCAGCACGTCCGCGCCGAACCGCGCCTGGGCGGACAGCTCGTGGGCATCGGCGAGGAGCGAGCCTGAGCTGAGGTCATACAGCGCGGCGGAGACCGTGGTGGTGCCGATGTCCACGGCGAGTCCGCAGTCGCCGCTGGCCTTTGAATCACCGGTCGCGCCGCCAAATCCCGCCACTTGCACGTCCGTCGCGCGGCCAGAAACGATCAGTTCCGCGTCGCCCATCGCCTTGCACAGGCAGGCCATGCGCCACTCGTAACCGCGCGCCGGTTCACCGAGGTTGGCCTTCGAGAGCAACTCGCGTTCCGCACCTGTGACCGCCGAGAGATCGCCTCGCGCCTGCACCGCGCACTTGCCGCAGGTGTGGTTGCCGCCGCAGGGCATGGGAAAATCGAGGCCCGCCGCGCGGATGGCGGCGTCGAGGGGGCCGGCGATGAGGGTGAGGTGTGGCATGGCTGATCAACTCCGATGTGTTTGATGGGGGGATGAACACGCGTGAGCGCACCTTACCCCTTCCCCCGCTTCTTCCGATACTGCCCCGGCGACATCCCCGCCTGCTGGGCGAACTTCTTCGTGAAATAGCTCTGGTCCCCGTACCCCACCAACCCCGCGATCTCCGCCAGGCTCAGCTTCGGGTCCAGCAGCAGTTCTTTGCTGCGGTCGATCCGCATCTGGTTCAGATAATCCGTGAACGACATCCCTAGCTCCGACTTGATGATCGTGCTGAGGTAGCTCCTGGACAGCCCCACATGGGCCGCCAGGTCCTCCAGAGTGAGCTTTTCGGACAGGTTCTCCCTGAGGTAATTCACGGCCTTGTGCAGGATATCGGTGTGCTCGAACTGCGTGAAGTCGAACACATAGCCCACGAAGCGGTAGAAGATGGCGGTCAGAAAGTCCGAAAGCGCGTCCAGGTTTTGCAGCCGGTCGATCTCGTCCTGCAGGTCCCGATTCAGGCCGAAAATGCGCCGCACGTCCGCGCCGCCCTCGACAGACGCACGGGAAAACAGCACGATCAGCTCCTTGGCGCGGTCCTTGATCACCGGAAAATCCCCAGCCGTGCTGAAATATAGCGTGCCCAGCAACTGGTTGATTAGCGCCTTCGCGCCGTGTTTGTCGCCCTGGGTGATCATCTTCTGCAGCCGCTGCTCGATCTCAATGGGGTAGCGGGTGCCCTGGCCGGAGCGGTACTGTTCGGTGAGCGCGTACAGCTGGTTGTGGCGCTCCGCCTGGGCCTGGGCCAGCTCTCTCGCCTCCGCGCCGCGTCCGGACAGATAATTGGTCAGCGCCCACTGCAGGTTCGACAGGTGCCTGATCTGCTTCGGGGTCTTCACGGGTAGCGCGGCGACCGCATCGCCCATGTCGTGCGGCGGCAGGTCCTCCGCCTGGCCCATGACGATGGGGCCGGTCACCAGCGCGTACAGGGCGCGCCGGTCCTCGAAGACCGCCGTGGCGAGAAAGGTGAGGCTCATGGGGCAGTAGTACACGTACAGCCCGTTCCAGCGCTCTGCCTCAAAACAGCCGTAGGTGTGTGCCGTGCGATGATCGCACCTGCCCGACCGGCTCAGCTCGCAGTCCGGGCAGAACGGGCGGTCCATCTCCGGAGCAAACCCGCGGGTCGCATAATCGAACAGGGAGACCTGCACACAGCAGGCCTCCTGAAAATCATGTGCACAGTCGAGCATGCGGGCGAGGGACGGATCGGGCATGGCGCAAGCACCTCCAATGGTCTTGCCAACATTGTACCACTCGGCGACGAATCGCGCAACCGCTTCCAACAGCGCTGTCATCCTGAGCGGAGCGCAGAGCCTCCCCTTGTCATCCAGAGCGGAGCGGGGAGCCACCCGCGGTCCTCCAGAGCGGCGGGGGGGGGGGGGCCGCGGGCGGTCAGCCCCCCCGGGGGAGAGGGGGCGGCAGG